>JAURYY010000044.1 GCA_030653695.1 Paludibacter sp.
TATTGGCATTGTTGCCGATGCTTATTCTTTGGCAACTCAGTCCGATGTAAATTTATATATTGTGAGAAACGAGAAATCAAGCAAGTCTTTTTACAGGAAACTGACTTCACAATTGAAACTCGATAATATATCTGGTTTATATACAATTATTAATGATATATCACTTGATGTAACTTCATACTATTCGAGCTATTATTCGAGAAATAGCACCTATGGATATGGTTATGGCTATGCATACGGCGGTTACACTTATGGCTATACATCGAAAAGAAAGAAGAAAGAAATGGCAAATTATCATAAGTACTACCAGGACGATAAAGATATTTAATTAATAATCAGATTTACAAACAAAATAAAGTAGATATGAGAAGTTCAATGTGTTGATAACATGTTTAGGTTCTCATTTAATTTTCACTTAGAAAAGATACTTAAAATGAAGAAAGTTGCTTTAATAACCGGAATAACCGGACAAGATGGAGCCTATTTGGCTGAACTACTATTGAAAAAAGGGTATATAGTTCATGGATTAAAACGTCGCTCATCACTTTTTAATACCGACCGTATTGATCATTTATATCAGGATCCGCATGTAAATGATAGAAATTTGGTTTTACACTATGGCGATTTGACCGACTCGATGAATCTGACAAGAATTATTCAGGAAACACAACCTGACGAGATTTATAATCTGGCGGCAATGAGCCATGTAAAAGTAAGTTTTGATACTCCTGAATATACGGCAAATGCCGATGGGATTGGTACACTTCGAATTCTCGAAGCAGTGCGTTTACTCGGACTTGTAAACAAAACACGTATATATCAGGCTTCCACCTCCGAATTATATGGTTTAGTGCAGGAAATCCCCCAAAAAGAAACAACTCCGTTTTATCCGCGATCGCCTTATGCGGTTGCAAAAATTTATGCTTACTGGATCACGGTAAATTATCGCGAAGCTTACGGATTACACGCAAGCAATGGCATATTATTCAATCATGAATCACCATTGCGCGGCGAAACTTTTGTAACACGTAAAATTACGCGGGCAGCAGCCCGGATTGCAATGGGAATGCAGGATAAACTATTCCTTGGAAATTTATCTTCGAAACGCGATTGGGGGCATGCCAAAGATTATGTAAGAGCTATGTATCTAATTCTACAACAGGAAACTCCGGATGATTATGTAATTGCCACAGGTGTTACAACTGAAGTGCGTGAGTTTGTTCGGATGGCTTTTGCCCAAATTGGTATTGAAATGGAATTTAGGGGAGAAGGAATTAACGAAAAAGGCTATATATCGAAAATTATTGAAAATGTATTTGCGGAAAAAGTAGGAACAGAATTTTTAGAAAAAATTAAAACTGTCGAAATTCCTGTCGTTGAAGTTGATGCTGCTTATTTCAGACCTACCGAGGTTGATTTGCTTATTGGTGATGCTACAAAAGCAAGAACTAAATTGAATTGGACCCCCGAATATGATTTAGAAGCATTGGTAGAAGATATGATGCGTTCGGATGTGAAACTGATGAAAAAAGAAACTTATCTTAAAGAAGGAGGTTTCCGAATTCTGAATTATTTTGAATAATATTGTTGCATGATAGTTTTTTGCTCTGAATTTAAATAGATAATCGGAAATGGATTTTAAATCAAAAATATATATTGCCGGACATGCCGGAATGGTTGGTTCAGCCATTAAGCGAAACTTAGAAAGAAAAGGATTCACAAATATAGCAACTCGCAATTTAGATGAACTTGATTTGTTAGTTGAGCAAGATGTTGCAGCTTTTTTTTCAACCGAAAAACCTGAATACGTAATTTTAGCAGCAGCCAAAGTGGGCGGAATTGTAGCAAACAATACTTACAGAGCACAGTTTATTTATGAAAATTTGATGATTCAGAACCATGTTATTCATCAATGCTACCTTCATGGAGTCAAAAAATTATTGTTTTTAGGATCATCGTGCATATATCCCCGAATGGCTGAACAACCCATAAAAGAAGAGGCATTGCTTACAGGTTTGCTCGAAACCACAAATGAACCTTATGCGATTGCTAAAATTGCAGGAATTAAAATGTGTGAGGCTTATCATGCGCAGTATGGTTGTAATTTTATTTCAATTATGCCAACCAATTTATATGGGCAAAACGATAATTATGATCTCGAAAAATCGCATGTTTTGCCTGCTCTTATCCGAAAAATGATACTTGGCAAATATCTGCAGGAAAATAATTGGGGCGATTTACGAAAAGATATAAATAAAATGCCTATTGAAGGGGTGAATGGATCTTTTTCGGATGAAGTGATTTTGAAAGTGCTTGAAAAATACGGTGTTACTATTGTAGATGGACGCGCTAAAGTAACTTTGTGGGGAACAGGTTTGCCAATGCGGGAATTCTTGCACGTTGATGATATGGCCGATGCCAGTGTGTTTTTATTGTTGAATTATAATGCGCCTGATAGTACTCCATCGCATATCAATGTGGGTTGTGGAGAGGATGTTACAATTAAAGAACTATCTGAGATTGTGAAAAATACTGTAGATTATAAAGGTGAAATAATTTGGGACACTACAAAACCGGATGGAACGCCTCGCAAATTATTAGATATTACTAAATTGTTAAAGTTAGGCTGGAAGCCTTCTATTTCGTTAGAAGAAGGAATTCGTCGTGTTATTTCTTATTACAGAAGTTGATTAATTTGATAATTAATCCTTTCGTGCATATTTTTTTAATCTTAGTTGTTTGATTATAAACTGCTTTTAATGTCGTTTTTAAAAATCTATTATGGAATATACAACCATCATAAAACCAAAAAGTAAACTATTTCAAGTCGATTTTAAAGAGATCTGGCAATATCGTGATCTTTTTTCGTTGTTTGTAAAGCGTGATATTATAACTCAGTACAAACAAACCATACTGGGTCCAATGTGGTTTTTTATTCAACCCGCTGTTACGACACTAATGTATATGATTATTTTTGGAGGTATTGCCGGAATTTCCACCGATGGTTTGCCACAACCCATGTTTTATTTAGCAGGAATCGTTTGTTGGCAGTACTTTGCCGATTGTTTGAATAAAACATCTTCCACTTTTACCACCAATCAGGCAATTTTCGGCAAAGTATATTTCCCCAGATTAATAGTTCCACTATCAACTGTAGCTTCCAATTTGCTCCGGATGGCGATACAACTTCTACTTTTCATTGCAGTATATATTTATTATCTGATGCTGGGTGTAGCAGTTTCACCTAATATTTATATATTACTTATTCCAGTACTGATTTTAATGCTTGCCGGACTTTCGTTGGGGTTTGGAATTATTATTTCATCAATGACAACCAAATACCGAGATTTGACGATTCTTTTCACCTTCATTGTGCAACTATGGATGTATGCCACACCGATAATTTATCCTCTCAGCACAATGTCACCCAAAAAGCAGTGGATAATGGCTTTAAATCCAATTACGTCAATTGTTGAAGCTTTCAAATACGGTACAATGGGAGTTGGCACATTCAGTTGGGAACAACTCGGATATAGTTTTGTATTTATGATAGTATTTTTGGGAATAGGTATTATTGTATTTAATAAAGTTCAAAGGAGTTTTATGGATACGGTTTGATTTTTTGTGAATTTAGTCGTTTGAGTTTTGATACATAAATTGATTCTATATGAAACTATTACATGAAGCAATCACAGAGAAAATAATCAAATCATACTTTAAAGTTTACAATACACTTGGTTATGGTTTTCTATAGAAGGTTTATGAGAATGTAATGACAATAGAACTACGATAATATGGTCTTGAAACAAAATGTCAACAACCGATTAATGTATTAGACTTTATATAGATTAGATTTCTATATAATTAAATATAAGAAGGTTAACACAATCCCGATAGCTATCGGGACACTTAATTGCACTATGATACACTAAGTGAATTAAACCCAAATATAGATCACTAAGAAATAAAACATAAATGTTTTATTATAAGTCAATTGTAAATCTAAAAAACATGTATGTTTTTTATCTGAGTGTTCTTTTTTAATATATTCTAAGTGAAACTAAGTGTACTTAGTGGTTAATCTTATCTCT
>JAURYY010000050.1 GCA_030653695.1 Paludibacter sp.
GATACAAATCATAATTTCGGTATTGTGCAGGAAGATGAGCTCTACGAATCCACTTGCCCCTGTCATAATAAATAAACATCGCCGATGGAACATCATAATATGATTCCACATCAGGAAGGTAGTAATATTTAACGTCTGAATTTCCTACAGGACCCCACTGCGGCGGTGTACCAATGTTAACATTCACTGAAATTTGGGAATTCGCCGGAATTGCAAGAAACAACACAATTCCAACAACGATTAATTTTAATGCTTTCATCTTTGTTTATTTTAAATTTAAATTGATTTTTGAAATATCCATGATTAAAGAACTTCAACAACAGAAGACAAAAGTCCTTAATCACGGAGAATATTTATAACACGATCACTATCACTGAATAATAAATTTTGACCTCTACAAACAATTCATAAATTAATGAAATGCTATGCCAATAGTTGAGACACCCGATGAAATGTCAAGGAATAATCCAATTTTATTGCTTAGGTGGAATTCTGTTCCTACATGCAAATCAAGAAATAATGGATTTACGTCATTATAGCCCGAGTAACGATAATATCCATTATCCCAAGTAGTTTTTACAATGGAATATCCTAATGAACCCGCAAGATAAAAATCCCATTTGGAACCTGCATTGAGTATCCGATCAAAATAATAGGTTCCTTTGCACCCGACCGGTATAACTGTTTCCTGATAATAGTATGTATTGTTTCTATATGAATAAAAAGTAATAAATGGAGCTAAAGTAAAGTCCTTCGCTACATCTAATTCATAGTTGATGTTAAAAACAGGCAATGAACCCCCTACATTTCCATAATATCCATAATATCCTCCGATACCTAGTCCTAAGTTTAAAGTATTACCAAACTCACCAGTAGAATTTCCTTTTTGAGCTGAGGCATCAAAACTTAATACCCCCACGAAGAATAGCGCAATAATGATTGATTTATTCATGAAAAATTTTTTTAAAATGGGTAAAATCCAAATATTAAGATAGTTTTTTATTTGTATTCCACATTGCAAAACAGAGTGAAAAGATTCTCTATTAATGTATTATATTGACAAGTAATTTAGTTAAAACAACAGCAGCACTTGATTGCCATCCGGGAATCCCATAGTTTTGGGATTCCCTTGACAAAGCCCTAAAATAACCGGCTATTGTATGATAAATAAACCCTGTTGTTCTTCACTGACTGAAATTAATTTCCAACCTAAAGCAGTGTCGTCTTTACTTGCATAAATTCTCCACCGGTAGGTGCTCTTTGATTTCAGTGTAGTTGTGGCGGTTCCATCTGAATTGAAAACAATGCTCAATTGGGCTTTCAGAATCAATGGAAGATTTTTGGTTGTTGTTAATCCGGTTTTTGTAAATCCTCCCCAGATAACATTACCATTAATATCCGAAACTTCAATTACATAGTCGCTGGTACTTGAATATGCCAGCCATGTAAATGTTGGTGTTGAACCTATTACCTCCACCGGTATTGTGGTGGTTAATGCGTTTGTAGGACTTACCAACATTACAGCCCCGGTAACGCTAAAGTTCTGTGCAACTGCATTCCCACCTGTTATTATTACCATTGGTTCGCCATTTTTTAGAATCCAGTCTGGATCGACAACATAAGTATCGTTTGAGTAAGATGCCCTTGCAATGTAAGTTCCATTAGGTATTTTAGAAATTAAGTAGGCTCCTCCTACCGTTTTTGTTACTAATCCTGGAATGGTTTCTTTTGTCAAAGGGTTTATTAAAGTTACATCAACTTCTCCGTTATTCGTAGCCAAAAAAGAGACTGTACCCGTAACGCTTCCTGTGGCTCCTAAAGTCATAGTAATGTTTTTGCCTGTACTCTCGGTACTTGCGGTAACTGCGACGCTCTGCGCCGGAGAATTATAATTTGCCAAAAAGCCTTGTACCTGATATGTTCCGGCTGGCACATTGTAAATGTAATATGTTCCGTCTGCTCCGGTAACCGTTGAATAACCATTGGTGAGGTAACTTGCAACAACCAATACACCGGCTACTGCATTTCCGTCTGATGTTATTACTTTACCCGAAATACTACCTCCATTGACGACACTGCTTGGTTGCATTTGAAAATCATTAACAGTTACTGTTTCCAATGCCACTGTAACAGGAACAGGAGTAATACCTGCTGCCGGAATGCCATTATATCCTTGTTTGCTTAAATTGAGATAGTAAGTACCGGGCAATAATTGGATTTGGTAAGTGCCGTTACTTAGAGTAAGAACAGAACTACCAATTGGAGCATTTGTATTGGCATCATAGACTGTAACCCTTACATTTCCTAGCACCTGGCTATTGGAGCTTGCAGTTACTGTTCCTTTTAAGGTTCCGGTTGTAGGGATTTCAGTGTTATCCTTACAAGAAAGTGTAACTACACTCATAACAAGACCTAAAATGGCAACATTCATTATTTTTCTCATTTTTTCTATTTTTTAAGTTATTCGGATCAATTAGTTTTGACTGTCCGCTAATATACCTAAGACAATCAATTCAAACATTACCACTACTCCAACTTAAAAAAAATAGAATATTTTACTGTAATAGTTATAAATAATGATTTAGAACTATTCTAAAATGCTGATGTTGTAATAGATGTAGTTTAATAGGGTTGGAAAAAATTATTCAAAAAGAATCAGCTTAGAATTTCTGTGGCGTGGATAAATTTATTCTAATCCCCAAAATAGCACTGTATCCGATCACATTGCTTGATTCGCTTGTTGAAGTTCCTTTTACAATGCTTGTATTTATAAGATAAACGGAAGGACCTGCAAATATCTTTACTCTTTGACCAATTGAATAATTTAAAACCGGGCTGAGCTGTGTGGTATATGCTCTTGTGTTCAATTTAATAGATTTTCCGGCTACCATTCCATATTGAACAAGATCAATGTTTATTCCAACACGTTTATCCAGTTTAAAATTCACTCCGGCTCCAATTCCTAAATGATATGATCCGAAATAATCGTAACCAAATGAAAAAATTGAGTATACATTATTTAAACCAAGATGGGTTGAGAAAGTAGCCAGATGTTTATTTCCTGCAAGTTCCATATCCAAAATTATTGGTTCGGTTATTTTAAAACCGTCGAATAAATTGCTGATTCCTTGAGCTTTTTTAGTTTTTACGGAGCTTTTTTTAACAACGTTTTTTTTTATCGTTTTGGCTTCAATTAAATCTGTTTTTTGTAATACTACATACTTTCCATTAAACTTAAAGTTAATGCTTTTGGGTAGAATTATCTGAAGTGCTGTCCCAAGAGTAAGGTTGTTGTATTTTGAAACACTAAGAACTTGTTTGTCTATTATTTTGGTTGGGTCATACGAGAAAACACATCCTGTTTGGTCACTTAATATTTTTAATGCGCTTTGTAGAGAAATTTGACCAGCAGGAAAAACTACCATTTTATCATGATAGTTGTTTTGACCATTCAATAAAATCGGGAATAGTACAAAAACACAAACTACAAGGCTACGAATCAACGTGTTCATAGTTTATGTAGCTTTTTGTTATTACTCAACAGATATCCATCATTTACTTTTTTTACGTTCAAATCCAATGTTTCAGCAATTATTCTAAGTATCATGTCCACATTTTCTCCATCGAAATTTACCGTAATTTTTCGCTCTCCTATATCCGGTTCTTCAAATTTTATAACAATGCCATATTGTTTATTCAGTGTCTTTATTGCTTCGGATAAAATTACCCCATTAAATTCAATATGTATAATGTTGACTTGAGTTGTATCGTTCCGTGATTTTAAAACCGTAAAATCTTTCGTTTGTTTGTTGTAAATACCTGTTTCATTTGCCGAAATAATTATTCCTTTATTTTTATTTGTAAAGAAATGAACTTTCCCTTCGCGAACATTTACTGTAACTTCCACACTGTCAGGATAAGCAGAAATGGAAAAAACAGTTCCAATATCTTCAATAAATGTTTCGTTGGCAGATATTAGTAGAGTTCCCTTGCCTTTATGTCCAACGATAAAGGAAGCTTTACCTTCTAAGCGTATGTTACGAGACTTTTTACCATAATTTGAACTGTAGGTAATCTTACTGTTTCTTGACAATTCGATTTGAGTCTGATCGGGTAAAATTTCTTGTTTTAAATTCATTCCGGTGGCTAAAACCACATCTTGCTCTGAAGTATATATTAGCCAGGCCGAAAAAGATAAAGTGAAAATAAGAGCTACACTGGCTGCCTGAACCATCCAACGTTTGAAAATTGGTTTATGTGCTGTATCTAAAACTATCTTTCGTTGATTGTTATTTTGCTTTGACATGTAAGCCATAAACAATTTTTTCGCACGGTCGGTATTTGGTTTTGGTGTATTTGAATCTGTACCTCCAAGTTTAGCATATAGGTTGGTCAGTTGATCAAAATAAACCTGATTGTCAGAAGAAGTAGAAATCCATTGTTCCAGTACCTGCATATCTTGTTCGGATGCGTTTCCTCCAAAATACCTTGCCAGTAAATTATCTGTTTTATTTTTCATGGCTTTTCTATTTAAGTAATTGAAGTAGTAACCAAACTGATAAAAAATCTTTTAATTCAACCCGAAGCAGCTTAAGTGCTTTTGAAATATGATTTTCAACCGTATTAGTTGAAATATTGAGCTGTGTTGCAATTTCGGAATAAGATAATTGTTCCATTCTACTTAGTTCAAAAACTCGTCTACATTGCGGTGGCAATCCGGCAAGTGCCAAATCTATCGCTTTTTGTAAATCAGAACTTTCAATGTGCTCAATAGTAGAATTTACAATTCCATCCGACGATGACAAATAAACCAGATTATGTGACTGATGACTTGTTTTTTGATGAATAGTATTTAAACAATCGTTGTGTACTATCCGATATAAATACGAATTGATTGAACTCTGAATATTTAAATCCTCGTGTTGATCCCATAATTTACAAAAAGTTTTCTGGACAACATCCTCTGCATCATCCATGTCTCTTAAAATAGAGTACGCATATCTGCACAAAGGCTCATAGCAAGTGTCAAATAATTTTCCAAATACTAAGTGATTGCCTTCCCGCAACATCTTTGTCGTTTCTAACATGTTATGTAAATAATAAATTATTATTCGTTACTAACCGAGCGACAAAGGTAAAAAAAAATGTTGTATTTATTATTGCAACAAATAATTCCCAATTATATAACAGTTGAAATTGGATATACCACTACTGTAGATTATTCTAATTTTTGGAATTTGTATAATTAGACTCTATTTTTTAGTGAAGTTATCTTGACTTTTTGTTAAGCTTAATTTTCTTGAGTAATAAAACTACTATGAGAATGTCGAGAGTCAATATATCTTTTGTTTAAGTGGGCAACAGAATCAACTTCATTTTGAGTGATTGTCAATAAATTTTGAGATAATTCAACTGTTGTTGAATTTAATTTTATCTCGTTTTTTATTACTTCGTGAATTATTAGGCGATTTAACTTCATACTATTTCAAATTAGGGTGCTGACATTTCGGAGGAGAATTTTCCTTATAACATGGGGGGTTGCTCCATGTTAAATTTATATTTTCACCCTTAAAAATAGGTTTATATATTTGATAATTAAATGATTAAAATTCATTTTCTTTTTTTAGTGGATTATGCCGACTTATCGAGTACCCTTTCCGGTAACATTTTCATAAAAATAGCCGTAGATCTTTCATCCTTGATAAGTTGTTCATGCAATTCGATAAAGTCAATTCCGGCAAACGAACAAATCACTTGGATTAGTTCCCAAATTACATCTATCATTCTCGATACCAGATCCAATTCTACCATTTCTTTGCTTATACCTTCAAATAGACCACTAAAGCTTTGCTGACATGTAATGCGCTTATAATAACTCAACATTATGTGTTGTAGCATTGTAACCGTTGTATCGGCAATTTGTGCATCAAAACAGCTTGATTTGCACTTGCCAAGATTCAGATATTGTTTACCCTCTTTGAAAAACACCTCAATACTCCAGCGAATTTGATATACTTCCATTAGCTCTATAAAGTTCAAATTCAAATTCGTAGTTAGTAAAAGATGCCAATTGCCAGATTTGCCCATTTTCACAAAAAACAAATTAACCCTGATTCCTTTGTATTTACACGTCACTTTTATATACCTGGATTTCAGCTTTTTGCAAGTTTTCGCATCTTTTTCATATCGGTTCAATATCGATTTTACCGGCAGTTCTTTATTTGCCTTACAATCAACGAATTTTTGATTATTAATCTTTACCATTGAAACCAATTTGATGACTCCATTTTTTAATGTAGATAGTTTTTCAACTATCTCAAAACAGAAAAACCAACTGTCAATAAGAACATAATCAGGAATAAAACCATGCTTCACACTCCTGGAAAGCATTTCTATCATCATGCTAATTTTACTTTTATCTGCCTCCCTGCGTCTTTTTTGTCCGAAACTGCCGCAGGCAACATCTTTTTTAAATTGCTCGTTACGCTCTTTAAGTGTCAATCCAAATAACTTTCCTTTGCGATAAAACTGTTGTAATTTCTTTTTTGCCTGTTCAAATTCCTTTTGTTTTACGACCAAATCTTGTGCATGTTTTGTATGATCCTGAGTGACTTTATCGTAAATTAATTTAGCTCCACCTAATTTTATCTTATTGGTTCTTATTGCATTAAGTTCATAATTCGTAACGGCTTTATTTAACAAGAGTTCCTTTTTCAATAAAGTATCAACACGTTTTTTGAGTTCGCATTGTGTTTTTTCCAACGCATTCTTTGCCTTTTTATAGGCTTTGATTAAATCCTCGTTGGCTGTTCCTTTTTCTCTGTGAAAGCTAAAATCCAACGGAATAAAGCTACCGCCATCCCAAAAACCGCACACCAACAGTTTATATCCAAAAATCCAACGACCGCTTACATGATCATAAGTCCTACTCACTTTTTCGGTCTTGATACCCGTTTTCTCAAGAAACGTGTCGTCAAATATTAAAGCTCGTATGCCACCTATAATGGTACTCTGATTCTTTGACAACAGGTATTGAAAACGCTTTGCATGCAAAATGAGCAAACTCCGCCAATCAATAAACTCATTGTTTTTCACATCGTAATAAACGTCTTTTTTAGCCTCGATTTCCGATTCCTGAATTCCCCTTTTTATAAATGCATAAACACTTGATATGCCATAAAACGGCAGTATTGCCAAAATGCTTACTATGCTTGAAATTGCTATCCCTTTGCTTTTTAGTCCATCGAATGGCGATAGATGACTTTTTAAACTAAATTTACCCATTACCTCAGACAAACTGCTTGTGAGCGTTTCTGAATCTTTTGCAAATACTTCTATCTCTGAAAAATTATTTGTACTTTTGTGCTGTTGCATATTTCACTTGAATTATGAATTTGTTTTGTAACGAACTCAAAATTAGTAATTTATGTCGAAATATGCAACTTTTTTGTAAAATTAATTCCTTAAATATCAGACATTTAAACTATTTTAACTAAAACATACATTGTCTGTGTTCCAATGATTTAGCTCCTCCGAAATGTTAGTTAAATTCAAACACTTTTTTTATAACTTAAATTTTATAACCTGACCATAATTCACTTCATACAAAAAGGCATTCTCTATCGGATATTTATCTAATATTACTCCAAATGACCGTATGACTCCTGCATGTGCGAAAATTGCAATGCTTTTATATCCAGTGTTATGCAATTCAAATATGAAATTATTAACTCTAAGAATTTGCTCTTTGAACGACTCTCCATTTGTAGGAATTTCATCTATCCAGTTAGAATACCAGCGTTTTAGTTGTGGATCGTTAATTTCATTCCATTCCTTCATTTCCCATTCTCCAAAATTCAATTCCATTATTCTTTCATCTAAGAATGGTTTCGGAAAACCGCAATAATTTGCAAGTTTAGTGCAACGACTCAACGGACTGCTAAAAACAGCATCAAACTTTTCATTTTTTATACTATTAAAGACCTCTTTAGCTTCTTCTTCAAAATTATTTGAGACTTCTACATCACTTTGTCCATAGCAAATTCCCGAGTCTACATTTACTGAGGTATGTCTTATTAATGTGATTTCCATTTGATTATAATTTACTTATTATCAGATAAATGGACAAATAGAAACTTAATTCGGATAATAAAGCTGTTGCACCACAAATATCGCCTGTATAGCCTCCAATTTTCTTTTTTACATATATAAACATGAAAAAAGTTACACAGATTGGTGCTATTACCGATAACCATAATGTTTGGTTTAGTAGTAAACATAATGGCAAAAGTCCAAAAAAACTTGCAAATAATAGTCTGGTCGGGGTTAATTTGTCGTACAGCGTTTTACTTTTACTTTCTCTCTCAGTTCGGGCATAAGGTAAAAAGTTCATCATAGTAGCTGTCAGTAATTTGGCAACTGGATCAGCTACAAAAATTACTACAGCAATTGTTTCTTTTGGCAATGCTAACAACGTGTTTATTAGCAGTAAATAATAAAAAATCATACCAATTAATGCATAACTTCCCACATGTGAATCTTTCATTATTCGTAGGATATCACTCTTTGTTTTTCCCCCGCCAAATCCATCAAAGAAATCACCCAAGCCATCTTCATGGAATCCTCCCGTAAGTAATATCCTGATTACAAAAGCCAGGATAATGGCCAC
This sequence comes from Paludibacter sp., assembly GCA_030653695.1. Classification (GTDB taxonomy): domain Bacteria; phylum Bacteroidota; class Bacteroidia; order Bacteroidales; family Paludibacteraceae; genus Paludibacter. The sequence continues at coordinate 8,669 of JAURYY010000050.1, forward strand.
AATCGGAGGGAAGATCATTGAAAAACCCAGCCAGACTACTGCTGTGATTCCACCCGTAATCCAACCTGTTAGCGGCCAAAAACAAATTATTTTGGCATAATTTTCAACTGGAATATCAATAAG
>JAURYY010000058.1 GCA_030653695.1 Paludibacter sp.
TTCAGAGGTTTCAGAGGTTTCAGAGGTTTCAGAGGTTTCAGAGGTTTCAGAGGTTTCAGAGGTTTCAGAAGTTTTAGGGGTTTTAAGGGTTTCAAAGGTTTAAAGGTTTGAGAGTTTCTATTTATTCCCGCTTTCCATGAATAGTTGCGCTACCATTGCTTATTTATTTATTCAATGAAAATAAAAAATACAAAAAATGTCGAAATTTATTATATATCAAGTACTTCCACGCCTTTTTGGCAATTACAATACAAGACTTAAACCCTACGGAACTATTGAAGAAAACGGTTGCGGAAAATTCAACAGTTTTACGTCGAAAGCACTGAGTGAAATAAAACAATTCGGTGCAACGCATATCTGGTACACCGGAATAGTTGAGCATGCCACACAAACCGATTATTCAGCATTCGGCATAAGAAAAGATCATCCTTCAATTGTAAAAGGAAAAGCAGGTTCGCCTTATGCCATTAAAGATTATTATGATGTTGATCCTGATTTGGCCGAAGATGTTCCGAACAGAATGAAAGAGTTTGAGCGTTTAGTAAACAGAACCCACAAGGCAAAATTACAGGTAATCATCGATTTCGTTCCCAATCATGTTGCCCGGCAATATCATTCGGATGCCAAACCAGTAGGAATTTCTGATTTGGGAGAGAATGATAATTCCGAATGGTTTTTCTCGCCCTTAAACAATTTCTATTATATGCCCGATCAGCCATTTAAGCCCCAGTTTGACATTAAAGATTATTACGAATTTCCGGCTAAAGCAACCGGTAACGATCAGTTTACAGCATCGCCGACAAAAAACGACTGGTACGAAACCATAAAACTGAATTATGGGGTAAATTATGTGGAAGGTATGCAAAAACAATTCGACCAGATACCTGATACATGGTTGAAAATGAAAGATATACTGTTATATTGGGCTTCCAAAAAAGTAGATGGCTTCCGTTGCGACATGGCCGAAATGGTACCTGTAGAGTTTTGGGGTTGGATAATTCCGCAAATAAAAGTATTGTTTCCAAAAATAATTTTCATAGCCGAAGTTTATCATCCTGACGAATATCGAAATTATATATACAACGGAAAATTCGATTATTTGTACGATAAAGTGGGAATGTATGAGATGTTGCGAAATGTAACCAGCAAAAATTTTCCGGTTCGGGATATTTCACCCATCTGGCAAGCAGTGGGCGATATACAGGACAAAATGCTTCAATTTTTAGAAAATCACGATGAGCAGCGCATAGGTTCGGGTTTTTTTGCAGGCAATGGTATCTATGCACAACCAGCCATGATTATTGCAGCTACACTTACAAAGGGACCTGTAATGATTTATTCGGGACAGGAACTTGGCGAATTAGGCATGGATTTTGAAGGTTTTAGTGGCGTGGATGGACGGACAAGCATTTTCGATTACTGGGGTGTGAAATCGGTACAGGCATGGGCAAACGATGGAAAATTTGATGGAGGAAAATTAAGTAACGACCAACAGGAATTGCGCCACTTTTATAAAAAGTTACTGAATATTTCGATGACCGAAAAAGCTATTACAGAAGGGTTGATGTTCGATTTGGTGTATGCCAATCTCGATCATCCGAAATTCAATTCGCATGAGCAATTTGCATATTTCCGAAAATATGAGGATGATTTACTATTGATAATTTTGAACTTTCATGATTTGCACTTGGAAACAGAAGTGAATTTTCCGGCTGAAGTTTTTAATTACCTGGAAATAAAAGATAATACAGCTTATAAATGCATAAATCTTTTAGACGAAAATGAAGCACCTATCAATTTTATTTTATCAACCAATAAGGTATTTCGATGCGAAATTCCGGCATGGAAGGGGAAAATTTACAAATTAATAAAAACACAATAATAAGACTAACAATTTAAATATCATACTATTATGAAATCACAATTTCTATTACCGATTTTAGTGGTTTTATTACATTTAAGCTCTTGTTCATCGAGTAAAACCACACCCGAAACCACACGAAAGGTTACTCAACAAATTGAAAACAAAGATTTTTCAATCAAAGTTAATTATGCTGTTCCAATGAGAATGAAACAAGTGTATTTGACTTCGGACTACGATGTACGAATAAAAAACGACTCTGCTTTTGCTTTTTTACCTTACTACGGAGTGGCTCACGTTGCACCGATGAATACGTCGGAAGGTGGTATCAGGTTTGCTGAACAAATGACCGATTACACCATTCGTCCCAACAAAAAGCATGATGGCTGGGAAATCAGTTTTAAAGTAAAAACCCGCGAATATCATTATCAATTGTATCTTAGCATTTTTAATAACGGAAGTTCATCTGTAACAATAAATTCGTACGAACGCGATGCGATAAGTTTTTACGGCGAATTGAAGTAATATCTATTAAGAAATTCGTCTCAAAGTTATAATCCACTTTATATCAACAGAATGATTCATAATTTCAGAAAAAGTTTGAAACATGAGCGCGAACAATCAGCTATTGCTGATAAGTTTTATCGCGATGTTTTAAACGTAACTGAAATAAAACGTTTTAACGCTGATTCGGAGGATGATATGAATATGCAAAGGCAGGATGTGGATGTATTGTTAACTGTAAAAGGCACAACTTACAGGGTTTCTGAAAAGTTCAGAGATAAGGATTTCGGTGATTTATACATTGAGGTTTACAGCAAATACCCCCACGTTGAAGGCTGGCTTCATACCGGAACACCTCATGCTATTTTGTATTTTACACCCAAAAATGTTTATTGGATTACACATAAATCGCTCAAAGCGTTTTGTTTAGATAAACTATTTCCAAAAATTCAAACGGAGTGGTTTGATGAGCTTTTTGTATCAGGTAAAACCATTGTAAAAAAAACAATCGGCACCGAAAAATCTATTTTCAGTATAAATCTGATTCAGGCGCATAACAAAGATGGAAAAGAATGGAAAACGATGGGTGTAAGTGTTTCGTTTGATATATTGGAAAAAGCGGACGTAAAATTTAAACGGTTTCCTATTTTCAATTGAACCCATTGAAGTGAGTCAATTTTTATTATCGTTAAACCTTAAGCAAGTATAAGGTAGTCTTTTAATAACCGCAATTGTCAAAAATTTAATCTTTTCCGCCACGAAGTAAATTTATATCACCTTTCAGAAGGTATTCCCCTACTCTTTTGCGTGTTACCTGATCGGGAGCTGAGCTGGGTACAAAATCGGTTCCTAATGCTTTTATTACATAGAAATATGCTCCCGGAGCTGCATCTCTGCCATTTATTTTACCATCCCAACCTTTTTGAGGATCGTTCCAGTAATAAACCTTGCGTCCCCAACGGTTATAAACCCAACACTGAAAACTTTTAATTGATTTATAAGCCACCCTGAATTCATCGTTCACGCCATCGCCGTTGGGTGTAAACACATTGGGAACTTGAATAGCCGAAGTGGAGATATTAATTTTTACAGAGTCGGAATAGGAACAATAATTATTACTTACGGTTAATACAACTGTGTATGAACCTGCATCGACAAAAGTATAGCGGTGTTCATCGGTTGTGCGGTTAATTAATACTTTTCCTTCTTTTTTAATTTCCCATTTGTAAAAAGTAGCAACGGGTACGTTTGCATTGCTTATGAACAATATATCGAGCGGCGACGAACCTGAAACAGTTTTTTTATCGGGGCGGTCGGCTTCGTTTTTCTGGATACGCTCGGTTGTTGTAGTTGTAATTTTGCAAGCAACTGCCACAGCCGAATAAAAAGGACTAATAATGCTTGCCGGCTTAATATTCAGTTCATCGGCAAACTGATCGCCCGAAAGCGTAAAATAAGTATCGCACAAAGGCGCATCGGCAACTTCAATGGTTGTTTTTGGCAATGTTACTCCTACGGCAATGTCTTTTGTTTTCCAGCTTTCGCCTCCCCACTCCAAAGTTTGATAGGTGAGATTAAAATTCCGCCCGATAGTAAATGAAGTATTATCTTTTGTAAAGTATGACATCGGAGGAATCGTAGCGATTAAGTTGATTTTTAGATTTTTACATTGAGTTGAAGGTGTATTTTCGGGAATAAATGAAGTAAATACAGGTACATAGTTTTTATAATCGAAAACCCAAAATCTTGTTTTTTTACCATCAGCATCAAGTATATAACCGGTGTTATCTTCGGGCGAGAACGATCGAAGATTGCTGATTGAGTTAGTGAGGTCAGAAAACTTATACCAATTGACGGAATTAGCATTTCCGGTGTACGAAATTTCAGTCGAAGCAACAATACCGTTGAATACTATTAGGTTATCAATCCCCTGAAAGTTATTGTAAATTTTATAATTCCCGTTTGCAGTAAGTTGAGCCTGAGCAAAAGTAATAAATACAAAAATATTTATCAGTACAACAATGAATTTTTTCATACTTTCGAAAAAAAATATAGCGTTTAATTTTAAAATGCAAATGTACATCATTCTTATCAAAAACAAAAAAAACGTCCATTTATTACTTATCAACATGTCATAATTTGTTTTTTTTGTACCTTTGCAACTAAAATATAACTTTTGGTCAGAATAGTTTACTATTATCAAATATTCAACAATTTAGCATACATCCTGAATTAATTTTGAGCGAATGGCTATTGGTAGAAAATTTATCAATACTTATAGTCAATGGCTTGATTATTGAATGATATTTTTATAAATAAAATAAAAACAATAACTATATTATGTATAAAACTAAGGCTATAAGCATCATCTTTGTTTTAATTGTTTTTCAGGTCATTGTAGGTGCCCAAAATTTGAACTATCCCGTAAAAAAAATCAACGGTGCTGAATATTATATCTATACGGTTGAATCACAGGAAGGTTTATACTCTATTAGCAAGAAATTCGGGGTAAAACAAACCGATATTGCCGATTTGAATCCCGAAGTGAAAGCCGGATTAAAAGCCGGGCAAGTTTTGATTGTACCCAAAATTACTGCCAACAAGGCAACACCGATGAAAACTCCTGTTGAAAATATTAATTTTACAACACACATAGTTGTAAAAAAGCAGACTTTATTTTCGATCAGCCGAAAATATAATGTAGATATTGATTTGATAAAAAAATATAATCCTCAGATCGAAAAGGGATTACAAGAAGGCGATACACTCAAAATTCCTGTGATTAACAATAAGTCTGAAAAAACTGCATCGAAAAACATATTTGATATTTTCAAGAAAAAGAATGAGAATCCTTCACAGGTTACGAAAACCGACAATGGAACTTTAAAACAAGGTGAGCAAAATTACATAAAGCATACTGTAAAAGCTAAGGAAACGCTTTATTCCATCAGCAAACTTTATGGTGTTGAAATTGACAGCATTATAAAACTTAATCCCGGTACAGAAACAGGTTTAAAAACAGATACCGAATTAAAGATTCCAAAAAGTAAAATTGAAGAAACAAAAATTTCAGGACAAACTAATGGTGTAAAAACATCAGAATGGAATGATAAAAAAGTGAACAGCAATAATAAATCTGTTAAAATAGCTTATCTTTTACCACTCATACTCGATCAATCGAAAGTTGATGCTACCAATGAAAAGTTTGTCGATTTTTATGCCGGTTCGCTTTTAGCAATAAACGATGCGAAGAAAAAAGGCATTTCATTTGAAATTTTTGTATTCGACACTGAGAGATCGGAATTAAAAATGGGCGAAATACTCAATCAACCCAATTTAAAGAAAGTCGATTTAATCATTGGTCCGGCTTACGCCAACCAGGTAGCTATGATTGGTGATTTTGCCCGAAACAATAAAATAAACACCTTGATACCGTTTACTTCAAAAATTTACGATATCGACATGAATCCGTATTTATTTCAGTTTAATACCGGAATGAGTTACGAATTAAAATTTGTAACCGACTTATTAAAAACAAAATACAAGAGATCAAATATCATTTTTGCCGAAATTGCAGATATTTTTTCTTCGGATGAAGGAAACACATTTGCCGGATTACTAAAAAAAGAACTAAAAAAACAATCAAGAGATTTTTCCGTTGTTGAAATAACAAATTCAGAATCAACTGATTTTGGCAATTATCTGAGTAGCAGCGATAATAATCTGATATTTTTCAATACCGAAAAATCTTCAAACATAAATCAGTTTTTAGCGGGTTTAAGCAGCCTGAGCCAGCACAAAGAAATCATATATTTTAAACAAACGGGTTGGACGGTTTATGAAAGTCCGAAATTGAAAAGTTTTTATATTTCCCCTTTAAAAGACAAATTAAACAGTTCGGAAATAAGTAAATATAAAATCAATTTCGATAATCATTTCAATTGGTCATCGTCCGAATCGATACCAAGGTACGATTTGTTAGGTTACGATTTAACCAACTACTTCGTAACTTTGCTCTATCAGAAAGGAGCAGATTTCGGTAATGGAATCGAAAAACTGCCGGTTTCGGAAGGTATTCAGTCCGATTTTAAATTTGAGCGCAATTCGAAGTTTTCGGGTTTTATCAACAAACAACTATTCAGTATCGAAAAATAAAAATGAAAGCTATTATAAAAGACATTAGAACCATCCCGATTCCCGTCCCGATTCCCGATAGCTATCGGGACGGGAATCGGGACGGGAAAAGTGCAGTATATCAATTATTTGCAAAATTCAAAATGTATGTTATATTTGACGTTTATTATATCAGAAAATTATTTTCCACATCAGTGCTTATCTTATTTTCAGCAACTATATTCTCGCAGTTAAAACTCATTGAACCTGAAATTTATATTGGGCTGAATGCAGGACAAACTGCTTCGATGGTTAATTTCAGCCCATCGGTCAAGCAAAGTTATTTGCCTGGTTATCAGGGTGGTTTGGTTTACCGCTACATAGCCGACAAAAACATAGGTGTACAAGCAGAATTGAATTTTTCGCAAAGAGGTTGGAGAGAAAGCAACGACTTGTACGTACATCGATTGAATTACATCGAATTACCATTTATGACTCACTTTTTTGTGGGACGGAAATTTCGCGTTTTTTTTAACATCGGTACCCGAATCAGTTACTTGTTTTCCGAAAAAACGCTAACCAATAACACACTGAATTCGACCGAAGAGCAACATATCAAAAATGTAGAAAACCCTTTTGATTACGGTTTTAGTGCCGGGTTGGGATTTTTATTAAAAATTAAACAGCAGGTATTTCAGCTTGATGCTCGAGGAAATTACAGTATGAGTGATATTTATTCGAATGCCAAAAAAGATTATTTCGACACGTCGAACAATATAAACGCTTCGGTGAGTTTGGCATGGTTAATACAATTAAAAAATAAGTAATACCTGATAAAATATCAGATTTTATCCCTTTTTCTGTACAAATTTACATAACAACCATTTTTAAAATATGCCAAAGCAGGTGCAACCATTGTTTTTAACGATATTAATCAGGATTTGGTTGATAAAGGAATAGCTGCGTACAAAGCCGATGGAATAACAGCTCACGGTTATGTAGCCGATGTAACGAACGAAGACCAGATAAACGCCATGGTGTCCATGATTGAAAAAGAAGTCGGTGTAATTGATATTCTTGTAAATAATGCCGGCATTATCAAGCGCATCCCCATGCACGAAATGACCGCTGCCGAATTCCGCCAGGTTATCGACATCGACCTGAATGGTCCGTTTATAGTTGCCAAAGCAGTTATTCCGGCAATGATTAAAAAAGGTGCCGGAAAAATCATCAATATCTGCTCCATGATGAGCGAACTGGGTCGCGAAACAGTTTCGGCGTATGCAGCAGCCAAAGGCGGACTAAAAATGTTGACAAAAAACATTGCTTCTGAATACGGCGAATTCAACATTCAGTGTAACGGTCTGGGGCCAGGTTATATTGCTACTCCCCAAACAGCTCCTTTGCGTGTTGAAGGTCATCCGTTTAACTCGTTTATTATTGCAAAAACTCCGGCTGCTCGCTGGGGAAATCCTGAAGACTTAACCGGTCCGGCTGTATTTCTTGCTTCCAATGCTTCCGATTTCGTTAATGGACATATTTTGTATGTTGATGGCGGAATTTTGGCTTATATCGGGAAACAGCCGAAGTAATTGATAATTTAAGTATTTACTATTTAACATCCCGATAGCTATCGGGACCATTTACTATTTAATAAAGAGAAGATATAGAGCGTATTAATGAAATATTAATACGACATTATATTATTCTTATTACTTATTACTTACTAACATTTCGGAGGAGAATTTCCTTTATAACATGGGGGTTTCCGACCTGTTAAAATTTACTTTCAGCCATCGAAATATGGTTTATATATTTGATATTTAGTTGTTTAAATTTTACTTTCCATTTTTGTGTGATTAT
>JAURYY010000061.1 GCA_030653695.1 Paludibacter sp.
ACTTCGCCACGTATTAAATCTTGCACTTTAATTTCTTCGTTTGGTTCAATTTTGATGCGAACCACATATTGTTCACCAGCAGCAATTTTATCATTAACTTCATCTTCTGTCAAAGTCAACGAATTTGTCATCATACCGCGTGTTCTTGCATCGTACTGAAAATTTGCTATTTCAGCACGTTTAATGTCTAATTGGGTTGGTGTGTCAAACGCAATATAAGCCAAATCTGCTTCCAACAACCGATCTACATATTTGCGGTAAATGGCTTTTCGTTCGCTCTGACGGTAAGGCGCATGTGTTCCGCCTCCGCCTGTTCCTGTTCCTTCTCCTACACCTTCATCTATACCTATTCCTAACCAATTCAAAGCTTCAACAATATACTCTTCGGCTCCCGGCACAAAGCGTGCCGTGTCGGTGTCTTCGATACGCAAAAGCATATCACCACCATGTTTTTTGGCAAAAAGATAATTATACAAAGCGGTACGAACGCCACCAATATGTAATGGTCCGGTAGGACTGGGTGCAAAACGCACCCTGACTCTTCTGTTCATTTTAGTTTAAAATATTTTAGAACGCAAATTTACGCAAAATAAGCAAATAATGTGAATTTTTTAGTGATAATCGTGTTGAATTTGATTTACTAAGAAAGAAATAAAATTTTTTCTGTTCTGATTGATAAAGAGGAGAGTGAACAAAATGAATGACAAATTATATAAATTCATCCTGAATAAAAAAACCTTCCGATTATTTATCGGAAGGTTTTTATTTAGTTAACACTTTTTAAAGTCCCCTTTAACAAAAATTCCATTATTTTTCTCCTAAAGGAGAAAGTCCCCAAAGGGGGAAAGAGGTGGGGGATTTAGGGGTTTTACTCCTGATTCAATGTTACTCGTTTAAAAGCGATGCAAGTTAAATGTTTTTTTGCAAGCAGTTCTTTTACTGTTGTTTTTCCGGCTTCTTCACCGCCTCCTTCGTACTTTTGTTCTAAAAGGGTATATTCTTTGAAGAATTTTGCCATACGTCCAGCGGCAATATTGTTTACTTTCTGTTCGGGTAAAGTCGCAGATTTTTCTGCACTGACCGTTGTCTTTATTTCGCGGGCTTTTGCTGCATCTTCTGCGGTGATCCAGCCTTTTGCCTTATTTGATTCAATGTGGTCTTCGCTATCAACGTGGGCGGGGTTGATGCCCGCTTTTTTCAATGCGACTTCAACTTCCTTTGAAACAAGTTCGGTTTTGGTTTTTTCGATAGCCACTGCCAGCTCGTTATCTTTTACCTTTTGAGGTACGGCGGATTCATCAATAGCCACAGGCGACATTGCCGCAATGTGCATTGCTACGCCGTGTATGGTTTCGTATTCTGCGTTTTTTTCAGCAAAGGCAACTAAAGTTGCCAACTTGTTTCCTTGGTGAATATAAGCTGAAGTTGTGCCACCCTGAACGAATTCATAGTAGTCCAATTCCATTTTTTCGCCGGTGATACCAATACGCTCAATAATTAAATCGGCGATTGCTTTTCCCCCAATTTTTAATGATAATACTTCGGCTGTAGATGCAGGTTTTGCTTCCATTGCAGCATCCAAAAATTGTTGGGTAAGTGCTATAAAATCAGCATTTTTTGCCACAAAATCCGTTTCGCATTTCAAAGCCAGAATGGATGCAAATCCATCTTTTGAAGCTGCAAGCACACAACCTTCTGACGCCTCGCGGTCGCTGCGCTTTGCTGCAACTGCTTGTCCTTTTTTACGAATAATTTCTATTGCTTTCTCAAAATCATTTTCGGCTTCGATTAATGCGTTTTTACAATCCATCATACCGGCTCCGGTCATGGTACGCAATTTCGAAATTTCTGCCATTGTTACTGCCATAATATTGTGTGATTTTTGACCCCCGACCCCTAAAGGGGAGTAATTTGAGAGTCTGCGTTATTTTAATATATTATTTTAATATGAAATCTAAAAAAACAGGTTACAAGCTACAAATAAATCATAACCCGCAACCCTTTTTTGCTCCCGAGATTCCCCTTTAGGGGTTAGGGGTCATTATTCTTCTTCTTTACTGATAAACTTTTTAACCACGTTAGCATTCAAAGCTTCTTCATCTTCTTTTTGAGTTCTTGGTCGCTTCGAGATACGCGATTTTTTTTCTTTTGGTGCAGGAACTTCAGATGGTTCGGTATCTACTTTTTCAACTTTGCGTTCTTCCATACCTTCGACCATGGCTTCAACCATGGCTGCAAGTATTACATCGATCGATTTTGTTGCATCATCGTTAGCAGGAATAACAAAGTCAATTCCGTTTGGATTTGAATTTGTATCAACAATGCCAAAAATTGGAATCCCTAAGCGTTGTGCTTCTTTTATGGCAATTTGTTCTTTCATAACATCAATTACAAAAAGAGCTGCAGGCAAACGGGATAAATCGGCGATAGAACCTAAATTCTTTTCGAGTTTTTCGCGTTGACGGGCAACTTGTAATTTTTCGCGTTTCGACATATTTTCGAAGGTGCCATCTGTTGCCATTTTGTCGATGGTCGACATTTTTTTAACAGCTTTGCGGATGGTAGGAAAGTTGGTCAACATACCTCCTGCCCATCGTTCGGTAATATATGGCATTTGTACCGACTTAGCTCTTTCGGCTACAATATCTTTGGCTTGTTTTTTGGTAGCAACGAACAATACTTTTCGTCCTGATTTAATGATGTTTTTCAAAGCGGCAGCTGCTTCGTCAATTTTAACCACCGTTTTATGCAAATCGATGATGTGGATGTCGTTACGCTCCATAAAAATGTAAGGAGCCATAGCTGGATTCCATTTGCGTTTCAGGTGACCAAAGTGGCAACCGGCTTCTAATAATTGTTCAAAATTTGTTCTTGACATTTTTGTTTTTTTAATTTGTTTACTTTCTTCTTTTTGTCGAATTCAATTCGCGGGTAGCCATCCAGTGTACTATGAGTCCCGTGAATTTAGATACTAAACTATAATGTGATAATTTGTTGATATGATGATGTGGTGATTAAAAATCTTCACATTAACATATCCAATCATCCACACATCATTAGCGTTTCGAGAACTGGAATCTCTTGCGTGCTTTTGGTTGTCCCGGTTTTTTGCGTTCCACTTCGCGTGGGTCACGGGTCATGAATCCTTCCGATTTCAATGCGGGTTTGTCTTCAGGGTTTATTTTAACCAAGGCGCGTGCAATGGCTAAGCGTAATGCTTCTGACTGACCTTTAAAACCTCCGCCATCAAGATTAACCTTGATGTCATATTTCTCGGCAACACCTAATTTGTTCAACGGTTGTTTAACAACGTATTGCAAAAGCGGTGATGGAAAATATACTGCAAATTCACGTTTGTTAATGGTGATTTGTCCGCTTCCTTCGCTTACGAAAACACGAGCAATAGCTGCTTTTCTTCTACCTAAGGCATTTACTACTTCCATATTGATTATTTAAGTGTGTTTAAATCGATTTGTTTTGGTTGTTGGGCTTGCATATTGTGTTCTGAACCCCCGAATACATATAAATTGCTCAGTATTTGTGCGCCTAATTTGTTTTTAGGTAACATACCTTTTACAACTTTTTTAATCAGCTTTTCAGGACTTTTTTCCATCAATTTGGCAGGTGTAATTTCACGTTGTCCACCCGGATAGCCCGTGTGTCTCAGATAGATTCTGTCCGTCCATTTGTTACCTGTTAGCTGTACTTTTTCAGCATTGATAATAATCACATTATCGCCGCAATCAACGTGAGGGGTGAAACTTGGTTTGTATTTACCGCGCAAAAGTTTGGCAACTTTTGAGCCCATACGTCCCAATACCAAATCGGTAGCATCCACTACTACCCATTCTTTCTGCACTGTTGCTTTATTGGCAGAAATGGTTTTATAACTTAACGTATTCACTTTAATGAAATGTTTTTTTTAATTAATAAATTGTCATTTAAGGTAGTTTCAATCTTAGTTTTTGAATGAGGCTAATCGGCACAAAAACAGGATATTTACACAGACCGTAATGAACTATTACACTGGGATAATAAACGGACTGCAAAATTACTGTTTTTCTTTGGATTACCAAATAGTTGAGAAGAAATATTTTTAAATATCCAAAATCCGATGAAATCCTGTATTTTTGCAAATTAACCCAATTATCAATTATCATCCCGATTCCCGTCCCGATAGCTATCGGGAATCGGGACGGGACAATTATCAATTATCCAAAATGGCTCGTTTGTTAAATTCTTTTTTTACGCAGGATGCAGTCACTGTTGCTGAGAAATTGTTGTCGAAAACACTCGTCAGGGTTTGGGACGATGGAACGGTAAGCCGTTATCGGATTACCCAAACCGAAGCATACATGGGCGCAGATGATTTGGGTTGCCATGCCAGCAAAGGTCGTACGCCGCGTACCGAAGTGATGTATGCCGAAGGTGGAAGTGTTTACGTTTATCTGATTTATGGCATGTATTGGATGCTTAATTTTGTTACAGGTGCGAAAAACGAACCTCAGGCAGTGTTAATTTGCGGAATAGATGCCATTGTGGGTTCGGGGCGTGTTGGACGCGTATTAAAAATTGATAAGAGTTTTTATGCCGAAAATCTGTTATCTTCGCCACGAATTTGGATTGAAGATGCACCGGATGTTAAAGAATTTGAAACCACTACACGCGTAGGCATCGATTATGCAGGCGATGAGTGGAAAAATAAGCCATGGAGATTTACTACAAAAAAATAAATTATATAAAATGAACAAATCAATTTGATAAAAAATTTTGTAAAACATTAAAAAACAGCATTATAAATCTCGTAACTTGTAACTTGTAACTCGTAACTTGCCCTTTTAGTATATGAACCTCAAATTAAAATTATTTATTTTCATAACGCTCATTTTTACAGGATTCAATTCCTGTATCAACGATTTATTGGTATCGCCGGTTGAAGAATTGATTATTCAAAAATCGGATACTTCAGCAGTTAAAAACTCAATACATTTTTTTGTGTTAAGCGATTGGGGTTTCAACGGGAGTGTGGGTCAGCGCGCTGTAGCAAATTCGATGGCAAACACAGCAAAAATTACCGGACTTGATTTTATTTTAACCTGTGGTGATAATTTTCAATATCAGGGGGTTCAATCGGCAACCGATTTGTTGTGGAATATTAATTATGCAAATGTTTATAATCAAAGTGCTTTAAATGTGCCTTGGTATCCTGCGCTTGGCAATCATGATTATGCCGGAAACCCCGATGCCCAAATTGAATATAGCTCAGTTAATAAGAACTGGAATTTGCCTTCAAGATATTACACGTTTACTAAAAAAATAAATGAACAGGCAGCCATTCGCTTTGTTGTGATGGACACACAGGGATTTATCAAAGATGTGAACAATTTGACCGATGCCAATAAAATTGAATCAATTAAACAATATGCGTGGTTAAAAAATATTTTGATTGGGAATAGAGATAAATGGTTGATTATTACCGGTCATCATCCGGTTTATTCTTCGGGTTACTATCATGGCGACACACCCGAATTAAAGAAATTTATAAAACCGCTTTTTGATCAATATAAGGTCGATTTTTATATATGCGGACACGATCATCAATTTGAGCATGCAAAAGAGCCATATCAGTACACCGATTATATTGTTACGGGTACCGGAGGTTTACCCCGTACGACAGGGAAAAGCCTGAATACTCTATTTTCATTAACATCGCTCGGTTTTACTTATATTAATGCACACAGTAATTTTCTGAAACTTTATTTTATAACAGAAGAAGGGCGGGTTGCATACCGGTTCGAAAAAATAAAAGAAATAAGCAAAAGAAGATAAATTTATATTTGTTTAAGTATTTTGATTAAAAAAAAACACTAATCAACATCATAAAAAATATTCCGGTTGAGGGTGAACCTGTATTAAATTTCAACAAAAATTTCTATAAATACAATGAATTTAACCTCCCCGAATTTAATCTTTCTGAGTTCTTACCGGTAATTTTCGGTGTTACGGGCCCAAAAGCCAAATATTTAGTTTTCAACGAATTCAAAGAGAGATATTCAATTGACTTTAAATCATTCTCAAATATAATACATCCAACTTCATACATTGCAACTTCAACTCTACTCAATGAAGCAATATTTATTGAACCGGGAGTTATAATTTCCTCTCAAACCGAAATAGGAAACGCTGTAACCATTAAAAGAGGAGTAAAAATAGGGCATCACAATGTTATTGGTGATTTTTGTGAATTTAACCCCGGAGTTATAACCGGAGGAAATGTAGAAATAGGAAAAGGGTGTATTTTGGGAGTTGGTTCTGTAATCAAAAATGAAATTTCAATAGGCAAAAATACATTTATTGGTATGGGAAGTGTGGTAACACAAAATATTCCTGAAGGTGTGATTGCTTATGGAAATCCGTGTAAAGTGTTAAAAAATAATGAATTATGGAAAATATAATACTAACATTTCGGAGGAGAATTTTCCTTATAACATGAGGGTTTCAGAAATGTCAAAATTCACTATCAGCTCTCAAAATAGGGTTTATGTGTTTGATATTTAATTATTTAAAATTAGTTTTCTATTTTTAGCGGATTATGCCGACTTATCGAGCACCCTTTCCGGTAGCATTTTTATGAAGCAAGTAATGCTGCTGCTGTCGATGATGTTAGTTCAATGCCCGGTGTTAGATTAATCCTCACAAATAGAACTGTTTATGTCGAATCTGAAAGTTTTATGAATAACTGTCAATTATTTGATGTGCAAGGTAAATGTATTTATTATTCACATAATACCGGTAATTCGGTACAAATTCAAATAAAGCAGAGTAGTTGAACTCAAGTTCTCCTCGTTTTACTTACCCCTCGTTTCCAAACGAGGGGTAATTTGTTTATTAATAAAGCAATCAGTGCTTCTGTTTTGTTAGCATTTAAACCCTGACTTTCCCGATTTTCCTGTTAGGAATTCCAATTTTTTTTAGAAGGTTTTTCAGTTCTATCGGTAATTTCGGTGTTGTGCCAATGGTTGTCAATTTTTGTTTTACGGACATCTTTGAGTTTATTAAAAAATTGGACACAAATAATTTTGCATTTTGTTTTTAGTATTTGCAATAAAATGATTTTCATCTTCAGAAAAAACTCAATTTAATACGCTCTCGCAAAAACTACTCTTTGCGCCGATGGCTTACCGGTTACCATGCAAATTCCGGGTGTTTTTTCGCCATCCATAGGTATTAAACGGATAGTAGCTTTGGTTTCGTCTTTTATCAGTTCTTCTGTTTCGGGTGTGCCATCCCAGTGGCAAAGCAGGAATCCGCCTTTTTCGATTTCTTCTTTGAATTCATCGTACGAATTGACTTCGCGGGTAACGGAAGTACGGTAATCATAAGCTTTCCGGAAGATATTATCCTGAATATCATTCAGTAATTGTTGGATATAGGTATCAATTCCTTCTATGGATACTGTTTCTTTCGTCAGTGTATCGCGGCGTGCAACTTCAATGGTTTTGTTTTCAAGATCGCGGGTGCCCATTGCTAAACGAATCGGAACACCTTTGAGTTCGTATTCGGCGAATTTCCATCCGGGTTTTTTATTGTCGTCGTTGTCGTACTTAACACTTATTCCCAATGTTTTCAGTTTAGATGTTAATTCATAAACCTTTGCGTTGATTGCAGTCAATTGTTCTTCATTTTTGTAAATAGGTACGATAACAACCTGAAAAGGAGCAAGTTTAGGAGGAAGAACAAGTCCATGATCATCGGAATGAGTCATGATAAGCGCACCCATCAAGCGGGTTGAAACGCCCCACGATGTAGCCCATACATAATCTAATTTGTTCGTTTTGTCCATAAAAGTAACATCGAATGCTTTGGCAAAATTTTGACCCAAAAAGTGTGAAGTACCTGCCTGAAGTGCCTTGCCATCCTGCATTAAAGCTTCGATACATAATGTTTCTATGGCTCCTGCAAAGCGTTCGTTGACCGATTTTAAACCTTTCAACACCGGAACTGCCATGAAGTTTTCGGCAAAAGTGGCGTATATCTCGAGTATTTTATATGCTTCCTCGATGGCTTCGTTTTCGGTGGCATGGGCTGTATGTCCTTCTTGCCATAGAAATTCGGTAGTACGCAAAAACAAACGAGTTCGCATTTCCCAACGAACCACATTTGCCCACTGATTTATTAACAGCGGCAGGTCGCGGTACGATTGAATCCAGTTTTTGTAAGTACTCCAGATAATGGTTTCGGAGGTAGGACGAACAATCAGTTCTTCATCGAGTTTTGCATCGGGATCGACAATTAAGCCGGTTCCATCCTCATTTTGTTTCAACCGATAATGAGTAACCACGGCACATTCTTTGGCAAAACCTTCCACATGTTCGGCTTCTTTGCTCAGAAAAGATTTGGGGATAAACAATGGAAAATAAGCGTTTACATGTCCGGTTTCTTTGAACATGCGGTCTAATTCTGCCTGTATTTTTTCCCAGATAGCGTATCCGTATGGTTTTATAACCATACATCCGCGCACGGCTGAGTTTTCGGCTAAATCTGCTTTTATTACCAAATCGTTATACCATTGTGAGTAGTTTTCGCCGCGCGAAGTCAATTCTTTTGCCATCTATTAATTTACTATTTAATCAATTACTATTTACCATTTTCCGAAGTGCAAAGATAATCATTTTCCAGTAAAATTTTTATAAAAATAAGTGAATGTCCGACATCGCAGTCACACCCTCACTTATTAAACAATTCTGCGCATTGAACCTTTTGATTGCTATTTTGTAGTTTTTATAATCCAATTTGTAACAGTTTCTAATAAAATAAGCGACATAGTCTGCTCTATTTCAGCGTATTCGTTTGGCGATCCGGTTTTGCATTCCTGAAACAGATGGTTTAATCCGGGTAATTCTTTTACAATATATTTTTTATTGTTTCCATTTTACAATGCATTTTCGATAGTCCGAAGATTAACTTCGGACGGGACTTGCAGGTCTTTGCTTCCAATAACAGCCAATACCGGACATTTTACTTTTGACAGCATGGGTGCAGGATTGTATCTGATAAAATATAACATCCACGGGTTTGTTATCTGATTGATTTGTATGTCGATGAACTCGTTCAGGGTACTTCCTTCGGGAATTTTCATTTCAGGTATATCTTTTGATTTAACTACTAAATATTCCCTAATTTTTAATTTTAAAGTGTCAGTGTTTTGAATTTCATCAATCATTTTATAAATTGTACTGTTCAGTTCGGCAGTTTTTTTTAGATCATCTTCTTTTATTCCGTTAGCCCGTCCGATTAAAACCTGCTGACGCAATAATATTTCACTTCCCGAAATTCCGGTTACTGCAAGTAAAACGATAAAATTCACATCTTTACACTCCACTGCTACCATGGGTGCAATGATTCCGCCTTCGCTGTGTCCTGCTAATCCGATCTTTTTTTCGTTTATTTCCTTTCGGGTTTTCAAATATTGTACTGCCGCCTTAACATCGGTTGCAAAATCGGGAGTTATGGCTGTCTGAAAATTTCCGTCCGATTTGTTTGTTCCCCGGTCATCAAATCGAAGTACAGCTATTCCATTACTGGTCAAGTAATCAGCGAGAATCAAAAATGGTTTATGCCCCATAATTTCTTCATCGCGGTTTTGAGCACCACTGCCCGATATAAGAACAACTGCCGGAAATTTGGCTTTTCCTTGTGGTAAAGTCAGCGTTCCGGCAAGTTTAATAGAGTTTATATTGATTAAAAGAATATTATGCTCAAAAACAAAGAGATAAGATTAACCACTAAGTACACTTAGTTTCACTTAGAATATATTAAAAAAGAACACTCAGATAAAAAACATACATGTTTTTTAGATTTACAA
>JAURYY010000062.1 GCA_030653695.1 Paludibacter sp.
AGTTTTCCAAAATATAATCTGGCACCAACATACGAGATACGGTCTCGAATAATGTGTCCGTAGACGGACGGCTTTTTTTCTTTTGTCCCATAAGGTGCGAAGATATAAATTTTTCATAGCACCTCAAAAAAAGAAATAACCGTTTAAAGCCACTAACGAAGGTGTGGCATTCCGATATATTACTAAAAGCAAAAAAACCATTGCCATAAAATCGGAACAAACGACTTTCAAATTTAACACAACAACGCGCGCATGGTTACATCCTCATGCCAATGCCCAAACCGGTTGGTGCGAAACACAGCCAAGCTACGAAGAACAATATGAATATGATCTGCCGGTGGGAAAGCCTGCTCCGTTAAAAGCCGGCTGGTCGTTTCCGGCACTTTTCAAAACCGGCAACAACTGGGTTTTAATTACCGAAGCCGGACTGACTCCCGAATATGTAGGAACGCGCTTAGCTCAACAATCATCAAACGGCGAATACAGTATTGGATTTCCTCAGAAAGGAGAATCGATGAATGACAATGACCCCGAGTTTGTTATCTCAAATAGGGTTACTTCGCCATGGCGGGTAATTGTAGTTGGTTCATTAGCTAACGTAGTTGAGTCGCAAATGGTTTCGGACTTGGCTTTGCCTGCCGACAAAAAAGTTGATTACAGCTGGGTGAAACCCGGAATTTCGTCGTGGAGTTGGGGATTATTGAAAGATGATGCCACCATTTACCCCGTTCAGAAAAGATTTATTGAATATGCTGCTGAAATGAATTGGCAATACTGCCTGATTGATGCCGATTGGGACAGAAAAATTGGTTACGATAAAATTCAGGAACTTGTAAGTCTGGGTAAAGAAAAAAATGTAGGCGTTATACTTTGGTATAATTCTTCGGGAGTGTGGAACTCAACTCAATACTCGCCAAAAGGAGCATTAGTCGATCGCGATGCCCGTCGCACAGAATTTGAACGCATCAGCAAAATGGGCGTGGTGGGCGTAAAAGTAGATTTTTGGCCCGGCGATGGGCAATCGTCCATCCAATATTATTACGATATGATGCAAGATGCTGCCGATAATAAACTGATGGTGAATTTTCACGGTACAACCGTTCCCCGTGGTTGGTCACGCACTTTTCCCAATCTGATGTCGATGGAATCGATTCGTGGCTACGAATTTATTACTTTCGAACAAAAAGATGCCGATATGGCTGCCAAACATATTGCCATGATGTGTTTTGCACGTAACGTGGTGGATCCCATGGATTTTACACCGGTGTGTTTTGGCGAAATTCCGGGCAAAAAGCGCCGAACAAGTAATGGACTTGAAATTGCTTCGTCGGTTATTCTTCAATCGGGCATTCAGCATTTTGTCGAAATTCCCGAAATTATGAAAAAACAGCCCGAATATGTGATTGATTTTATGAAACAAGTGCCTGCAAAGTGGGATGATCTGAAACTGATTGATGGGTTCCCCGGAAAATTCGTTGTAATGGCGCGAAAATCGGGCGACTTATGGTATTTGGCAGGCATAAACGCGCAAACAGAAATTCTGAAACTGAACTTAGATGTATCTGTTCTGAATCTTAATCTGCCTCCTACACAAAGCCGTAAGCTAACCCTGATTACCGATGGAGAAAACAATCGCAGCTTTGTTGAAAAACACGTAACGTTAAATGAAAATAAACTCGAAGTTGAAATTAAACCCAATGGTGGCTTTGTAGTTGTGCTGTAATTGTATAACTTTGACTGACGGATCAATAAAAAACATTTAAAAAAGACAGAAATTTAAATACCCAACCTTAAATTATGTTATAAAACATAGTTATTGAACATTTTTCTTCCAATATATTTGGATGATGTTTCAAAATGCCGTACTTTTGCATCGTGATTTTTTCATAGTATTAGATTTAAGGTTAACAAAGATTGGTAGTAGGCCGTGAGGTTCACTACCTTTCGCATTTTCAGACTTACCCCCAACCCATAAAGAGGAGTAAAAAAGATTTGATTTATTGTTATTCAAACCTGAGCAAAATAAAAATCACAACTAACTTTATTCCCCTTTAGGAGTTAGGGGTTCTTTTTTTTTTGTAATTTTGCAGTCAAAAAATAATAAACTGCATTCATAATGAATATACTTCTACTCGGCTCAGGAGGACGCGAACATGCCTTGGCATGGAAAATAGTGCAAAGTCCGAAACTCAACCAACTTTTTATTGCTCCCGGAAACCCCGGAACCGCCACTATTGGAACAAATTTGCCTATTGCCGCCGATAATTTTCCAGAGTTGAAACATGCTGTACTCGAAAACAATATCGATTTAGTGTTGGTTGGACCTGAGAATCTATTGGTAAAAGGCATCGTTGATTTTTTTAAAGCCGATGCAGCTATTCAACATATTCCGGTTATAGGACCCGACAAAACAGGAGCTCAACTCGAAGGAAGTAAGGATTTTTCGAAACAATTTATGTTCCGTCATAATATCCCCACAGCCGGTTATTTAAGCGTTACTGCCGAAAATATCAAAGATGGAATTACATTTTTAAATTCATTACCTGCACCTTATGTGCTGAAAGCCGATGGTCTGGCTGCCGGGAAAGGGGTTTTAATCTTAAACGATTTAAATGAAGCAGTTGAGGAACTGAAAGCTATGCTTGGCGGGAAATTCGGGGCTGCCGGTAAAACGGTTGTCATTGAAGAATTTCTGTCCGGAATCGAATGTTCTGTTTTTGTAATTACCGATGGACGGAACTATAAAATACTACCTGAAGCTAAAGATTATAAACGCATTGGAGAAGGAGATACAGGACTGAATACCGGAGGAATGGGTGCTGTGTCGCCGGTTTCGTTTGCTAATGTGCAGTTTTTGCAAAAAGTGGAGGAACGCATTATTCGTCCAACTGTCGAAGGACTTTACAGTGAAGGCATTGTTTACAAAGGATTTATCTTTTTTGGATTGATAAAAGTAAACGAAGAGCCTTACACCATTGAATACAATGCTCGAATGGGCGACCCCGAAACCGAAGTTGTAATGTTACGTTTGAAATCGGATCTTGTCGATTTGCTCGAAGGCGTTGCTCACGGAAATCTGAACGAAAAAACCGTGGAATTTGATGAACGTTCGGCTGTTACCGTTATGTTGGTTTCGGGAGGTTATCCCGAAGTTTATGAAAAAGGAAAAGAAATCTCAGGGTTGGATAAAGTTGAAAACAGCATCGTTTTTCATGCCGGCACCGCTTTGAAAGACGGAAAAATTATTACAAACGGCGGACGTGTACTTGCTGTCAGTTCTTATGGAAACTCGATGGAGGAAGCGTGGGAGCAATCGTTTAAAAATGCTCAGCTAATTGATTTTGAAAAGAAATACTTTAGGAGCGATATAGGATTTGATTTGTAAAACACGAAATTATACCAATTAAATATTTAATTGAAACCGCTTTGCAAAATAACAAAGCGTTTTTTTGTACTTAATTCGTTTTGCAGCCATCCACTCATAAACTAATAATTTTCACTTCCTTCATTTTTTCAAGATAGTGGTTTGAGCACTACAGATTTTTACGGATAAATGGAGCATATAATTTCAAATTTGCAAGTTGCGCATTATTCAACTATTTTTGCAAAAAGTTGAAATTACTTTTACCTTATATTTTTTATGCAATAAATCAATAGAAAATTAAATTACCAATAGATTTTCCGATAAACGAACTTCGATAACTAAAGTTTAATGATAAAAATCTTCAATAGAGTTTATATTGATTAAAAGAATATTATGCTCAAAAACAAAGAGATAAGATTAACCACTAAGTACACTTAGTTTCACTTAGAATATATTAAAAAAGAACACTCAGATAAAAAACATACATGTTTTTTAGATTTACAA
>JAURYY010000064.1 GCA_030653695.1 Paludibacter sp.
GGATGAATAAAACTCGCAAACTAAACTGAGGGAAATTTATAAAATGAACGAGAATTTAGCCCTAAATGGTGAAATTTTCAAAAAAACAACGAAAAATTTCAAGAAAAATATATCCGCTGAATTAGTTGCGGATTCAAGGAAATAAGGGAATAAGGGAAGATTTTATTATTTTCTTTTCTACTACTACTACTACTACTAAGGGTTAAAGAAATATTGTTTTTAAATCTCGATAAACTCCACACAATCATGGGTTATATTCGATTTTTTAAACCTTATTTTTAATTTTTCAACCTTAGTAGCGAAAAAATAGATAAAAAAAATCTTACCTTATTCCCTTATTTTTATTGATAAATCAATAATTTAAATTTGCTATTTGCACAAACATAATTGGATATTTGGCAATAATACTACCTTGGGTGCAAAAACCGATAGTCTTTAAAACAAAACTGCCTGAACCGATGCGTATCATCTGTTCAGGCGGATTGAAAAATATGCAAAAAACAGAACTACTGTTTTTCTATTTTTTTCATATATGTCCCCGTTTTGGTGTTTAGTTTAGCTAAATAAATGCCTTTGGGTAATCGGGTTAAATCAATTTTTTGATCTTTGGTTGTAAAAATCGACTTTCCGCTGATAGTAAGCAATTCAATTTCCTGAATATCGAAACCGCTGATAAATGCAGTGCCTTTTGTTGGATTGGGATAAACGCTGTATTGATTATCGGTATCAATTTGATTTAACGCAGTATTGGTTGGCACCCATTTTATAGAGATGTTCGAAAAACCGACAATATTAACCGGAATTAAAGTTTCATCGGTGGCACCCTTTGCAAACTGATAGGAAGTCAGTTTTCCGGTTGCTTTTTCGGTCATTTCAAGTTTAACGGTGTAGTTTCCATCTACTTGCAAAACACCCGATGCATTCGTTCCATTCCAGGTGGCAGTACGCGTTGCATGCGTATTGAGTGTAGCTCCGGTTATAGCATCAACTATATTTCTTGTGGGTGTGGCAGCGTTCCAATAGGTTAAATCGCTGACATACTTACCTCCGTAATATGCCATAAGCGTTTTTACAAATGCACCCGAACTATTAACAACCCAGACGGCTAAATAATGCTTCGGAGCATATTCGCCGCCATAAGTTACTGTTGTAGCTGTTATGGTTAATGTTCCCGAAGTTGTGTTATATGGTGTTTCGGGAATAGCATTTTGTGCTTCTACAGTCAAAGTAAAAGCTAAAAAAAGAATCGGAAGAATTAGTTTTTTCATAAATTTAATAACTGAAATAATGGAACAAATGAATTTTATTTATAATCGATTTTTATTTGAATTTGTTGTATTTTTGTAATAATAAAATGATTTTTTATCATTTTTACAAACTTATTTATTATTACTAACCTCATAATTTGTAATTGAATTGAAAGCAATCAATTTCTTTTCAATTAAGGATGTTGATAAATAAACATCAGAACCGTTGCGAAATATTGACAAATACCCTACCATTCAAATTATTGTTTGTGTCCGAAGTTCCTTCGAAGTTAGCCGAGAGCATGAGTTTTTTTGCAATTCGCCACGATATGCTTATTTCAGCAATGTTTTGCTTGAGCACACTGCCTGTATTAAATTTGTAATCAACGAAGCGATAGCTTAGGTCGGCAAAAAGTTTTCCATCCAAAAAATCGCGCGAAAGTGAAGCGCCATAGAGCATTCCGTCCACATAATTAGTTTTCAGCAATGTTGCATCGATGGTGATTGACGCATCGATAAATGGCAACCGGGTGTATGTGAAATAAGTATTACCATTGATTGAAGCGGTCGTTGTGTTTGTGGGCAACCGATAACCTGCTGTGGTTCCCCAAATAAATTTATTAAAAGGACGAAAATTTGTTTGGAAGCGAAAACCCTGTCGCGTTTCTTTATCTAAAATACTATCGGCGTAATTTTTATAGGTTTCGTAGTAATGAATATTTTTACGCGCATCGTAGGTTAACGCCACCGACAATTTTTTCCATGGTCGATACCGAATCGATAAATAACTACTTGTAAAATCGAGTTTTGTTGTAAGCTTATTATTCACTTCACCAAACAAATCAACTTCCATTGAACCAAAAAAATCCATGTTTTTCATCAACGAATTACTGTGCTGAATATAAGCAAATCGCCTGTCGGTAACCAAGTTGTTCATTTGATTGAAAATAGCAACTGATGTCCTGAAATTTAATTTTTCGTTTTTGAAAGCATGAGCCATAAATGCTCCGTACTGAAGCAAATTAGTGTTGAGAGTGTAGGTATAAGTATCGGGGCGGGTCCCAATTACGGCACCCCACGAAAATTTCCTTCCGATTTTTTCAAATTGAAGTCCATCAACAGCACCGATATTGGCAAGATTTGAATTTATTTTCCGACCCAAACTAAGACAAGCAGTACTATCGAAATCGTAACTCAGCACTAAATTGTAAACTCTTACATCGTTTTCAGATTGACTTACATTTCTTGTTACTTTTGTATCGCCCCGAAAATCGGGCGAATTAACATCGGCAGTATCAATATAAGTTTCGATGCGGTGTCTGTATAAATTTTTGTTCGTTATCGTCATAAAAATTTCGGTCGAGAATTTTGAATTGGCTATTTGCCTTGCATTTAACGCTAAATTGAGGCGAAAAATGCTATTGATAGTTGTGTCGCTCGTATTATTCAAGTAGGATGATAGCGACAATCGTCCATCGAAATCGGCAATCGATGTATGGTGTTTAATTTTTTTGGCTTCATCAATTGCCTGGTCATTAACCGATATTGCCTCACGAGATTGTTGAGCAATCACTTCAATGGGTTTGCTTTCGGGTTTTGTAAATGCAAAAATCTCATTCGAAACAGACAATATAACATCCGGAAATGGTGCTCCGACACACGAAATAGAAGATTTATTTTTCACCAATAATGCCGGTTTTACAACATTGTTGATTAAAACATATAAAGTATCACCAAGGTTTATATCATCAGTATTCGCAAATTGAACATACACATTTTGTGAACTCATAAACGATACATTCCCCTTCAACTGTCTGTGGGCATTTTGAGAGAATGCGCTTATAACATTGAATAAAAAAGTTATTATTAATGATATTTTTAAAAGATATATTTTTAAACTGAATGTCATTTTTTGTGTATTTTTAAGGCAATTTTCCGGAGCTGAAACTATGACACTTACTGCAATTGGCTACGTATGCTGCATCGTTATTATGACAATCGGTACATTTTGTCCATTTTCCTTTGTGTTTTCCTGAATAAATACGCCCCCAACTA
Source organism: Paludibacter sp. (assembly GCA_030653695.1). GTDB lineage: Bacteria > Bacteroidota > Bacteroidia > Bacteroidales > Paludibacteraceae > Paludibacter. Next base: position 3,303 of record JAURYY010000064.1, read on the forward strand.
TCGTGTTGCGTAAATCTGACACCCGATGACCATGAAGTAGTATTATGACAGTCGCCACAATCGTATTTCAGATATTTGGTAGTATGGGCAGGAAATCTGGCTTTATCCGAATTTTTTAGACTATGACAAGAATTACATTGGTTTGATTTAGCTAAATCCTCTTTTTCGGCAGCCGAATAATTATCCCAATGGCAGGTACGGCATTCGGCAGCTTTATGAGCGCCTGTAAGCGGAAAACTGCTGCTATGAACAAAACCTCTGCCCTTAGCCGTCCATTCGCGACCGGCCATATTGTGGCAGCGTTCACAATCGGTTCCAAAGCCTACGGTTTTGTGGTTGGGTCGTTTTGCCGACTGGTAATTAAACTGGTGACACGCATAACAATCGGTACGCATATTATCGAAACGAAGTTTTGAAGCTGAAGTGTGGCAGCGGTTACAATCAGCTGTGGCGTGCGCTCCGAGCAAAACAAAACCCTGTTGCCGGTGAATTTGCTTTACATTGGCATTGGGTATGATCCACGAATGTGAATTGTGGCACCGACCACAATCGCGTCCCACAGTTCCTTGATGTATATCGGCATGACAGGATGAACATTCGGTTTTGGCATCGTTGAATTGGAGTGAAGGGTGACATTTTTTGCAACCTACCATTTTGTGCTGGCCGGCAAGTGGAAATTTTGTTTTGTTGTGATTAAATCCTTTTTCATTCATTTTATTCCAACCCTCGGTGGTATGACAAGTTGTACAATCAATTTTGAACTTGACACCATGTGGCGATTTGGGCGATTGGGCAAAAATAGCCAAAACGCAAAAAAGCAAGAATGACAGTATCGTGATTTTTTTCAGCATAATTCTTTTAAAAAAATTCAGTTGGCAGTAATCGTTTACATCAATAGACTCCGAATCAGGAGTGGCATTTCGAACAATTAATAGAATCGAATTTATATTCGATGTATTTCCCTTTTTCGTTTATCACGGGCTTATGACATTGGTTACATTGAACCCCAATGTGTTTTCCATCAATCTTAAACCGCGAAGTATTATGATCGTATTTCGAGTTTTTCCATTGATCGAAACCATGGCATTTAGTACAATTTGTTTTTCCGTTTTCGGCAAATTGACCCTTATGATTATCTTTGTGGCAAGCTGTACATTCCATGCTGTTTCCAATAAATTTTTGTACTTTCACATCTTTTTCGTTACGGCGATAATGACACTCGCTACAAGCTATGGCAGCATGCTTCCCTTCTAATTTGAAACGTGTGCGGTTGTGGTCGAACGCCACTTTTTTCCACGATGAAGTGTTGTGACATGCCTGGCAATCTTCGTTCGGGAAATATTTCTCGCCGATAAAACCTTTGTGTTCGTTTTTATGACAATCGACACATCGCTGCCCCATGTTTTTAAATGTCCAGTTCTTTCCTTCTTTTTTATGACAGGATGAACATGATGTAGCCAAATGCGCCCCATCGAGTGGGAATTTTGCTGCATTATGCTTTTCGATTGTATAGTTGCTCGGCGAAAATTTATAATTAGTATGACACTCACTGCAATCCGGCTTTGTACCTTGTATAGCAAAATCGCCATTGTGAAAATCTTTGTGGCAATCATTGCACTGACGGTGTTTTACCGATGCAGTCATCGTTGTTTTATGACATTTATTGCAGTCGAGTAGCTTATGTTTTCCGGCAAGTTTGAAATTTGTTTTATCATGGTCGAAGACATTCATTTTTTTGTTAAATTGAAAAGACTCTTCGGTATGACAACTTTTACAATCCTGTCCAAATTTATTTTTGTGTACATCTTTGTGACAAGCGGTACAGTTTGCGAATGCTAATCCTGTGAATTTTTGTACTGTTTTATTGTTAACTGTTTCAGTTTTATGACATTTTATGCAGTCGATCTTTACATGTTTTCCTCGCAGTGGGAATTTTGTTTTGCTATGGTCGAATGATTTTGCATTTTTCCATGCATCGAAGCTATGACAATCAGAACATTTTGCAGCCATTTTACTTTGATGATAGTCATCATGACACGATTTGCAGTCCTGATTGAGTCCAAGATAGGTAGTTTTACGTTTCTTAAGATTGGGATCTGTTATCCGATGTTGGTTATGACATGCTTCGCATTGTAACTTAGCATGCTTTCCCTTGAGTGTAAAACCCGTTTTGGAGTGATTGAATTTATTTTTATCGAAACGTATAATTTTAAAACTTCGGCCATGGTGCTCGTTATGACAGTATGAACAGTTTTTTCCTGTTACTTCACTGGATGCATGATAACCTTTATCAGCCTCAATATTAGTTTTAATTTCTTTATGACAGTCGAGACATTTGGCACGTGTTACCCCACTTCCAACTATATGGCATTTTACACAATTGGTCGCACCTTCCAATTCGGCATGCGATCTACTTAGTTCGCCCGGCGATTTTTTCGAATTTTGTGAATTTGCATCATGAACTCCGAAAAAAATAAATCCAATTATATAGAATAAAAGGTGAAATTTCATTTTATTGAAAAAAGGTTTCTCAAAAAATAATTATTAAAATTAAAAATAATTCATTCATTTAATATTTCAAACAAAAATGCAGTAAAAAACCCATTTAAATCAGTAAAAAAATAAAAGTGCAGGCAAATGTATTTTTTTAATCTATGAATGATCAATATTAAAAACGAGTTTTTTCTTTTTTATAGGCCCAATAAATAATGGACAAAAGTCCAATGATAATAAAATAGACAATGAGCGGAATGGGTGGTGGCGTTCCCTGTCCATACGAATGCATGCCGGATAAATAATAATTCACCCCAAAAAATGTCATGATAATACTGCTAAAACCCACCAAAGCCAGACTGCTCAGCACAAACTGATTGTTAAGTTTAGGCACATTGCGCAAATGTAAAATAGCCGAATAAACCAAAATACTTACCAGTGCCCATGTTTCTTTGGGGTCCCAGCCCCAATAGCGTCCCCACGATTCGTTAGCCCAAACTCCGCCAATAAAACAACCTGCAGTTAACATAACCAGACCTATCATTAATGATAATTCGATGATATAACTAATTTCCTGAATATTATCTTTCAGTCGAATGCTATTTTTCTCATTGCGGAAAATCATCAAAATAAGATTCAATAAGCCAAGCAATGCTCCCATCGCCAAAAATCCGTAACTCGATGTAATGATAGCCACATGAATAATAAGCCAGAACGATTTAAGAACCGGAACTAATGGCGTAATTTCGGGGTTCATCCAACTCATGCCAGCGACAAACAAGGCAATTGCCGATAAAATTCCGGTAACTGCCAACGAAACCGGCGAGCGACGTGCAAAAATCAAACCCGAAAGTGCAGCAGCCCATCCCACAAAAATGATGGTTTCGTAGCCGTTGCTCCAGGGTGCGTGGTCCGAAATATACCAACGGGCTACTAATCCGAGCGTATAAATAGCAAAAACAATGATAAAAGGAATGATTGACCAGTGCAGTGATTTTTCTAAACCCGATTTTGGTTTAAAAATTTGCACGAAATGCAGTATCAGCAAAAATAAACCCATGATGATATAAATCACCCTCATTTTGCCGAAGATATTGAGTTCGTTGTAAATTATTTCGAGATTTATTCGGGATGAAGATGGAATGTTGCTGCCTCCATTTAATTGCTGGATGTTTTTTATTGCAGTCAACTGAAGGTTTGCATGAGTCCAGTTTCCCGAATTATAAGCCTGAGAAACAGCCATCAGGTAATTTTTAAAAAGTATATCGTTTGTATTTTCAACTTTCGATACCGGAGTATTGATACTTTTTTCCATAATTGCATTTATCTGTTCTTCGCTCATACCACCCATACCAGGAGGAGGCATTGATCCTAAAGGCATGTTATGCTGACAATTGGCATCGTGGGTATGTTCAGTTTCCGAAAACACTTGAGGAGCATTCCATTTCCCTTTTATATTTTTCGAATCGGGAAAGATATTCAACAGTTTTCCTTCAAAAATCTGATAGCAAATATTAACTCGTTCGTCCACATTGAGCAATTCTTTATCATATTTGTTTCGTGCGCTTTGTTCTTTATGATACACCTGTTCCACTTTTTCGGACAAACGGTAAGCACCATCATTTTCGAAATCGAAGAGCTGATTGAATGAAACATAACTTTTTATTGCGCCTAACTCAGTTGCCAAATCTTGATTTCCGACCTTGATTATGGGTTCGTTTTGCCATGTTTCGGGATTTGATATCATGCTTAACACAACTTCGGTGGGCGACAAAGCATTGTACGAAGTTTGTTTACTTACTTTGCGGAATACATCGGAAGCAAAAGTACTGAACGGTTCAATGCGTCCCTGTGCCTGGTCTTGAATAAGCAAACTGTTTAATGATTTGATGTGCGCTTGTTTATCGCTGTTGGATGCAAATAATGACCCCGAAACAGATAAAAGAACAGCAATGGCAAGGATTTTACCGGTTTTTCGTTTTTGTTGCAATTCGCTACTTAGTTTCAGCACCGTTCGGAAACGACTGTTTTTATTAAACAGAGTCAGAATCATACCGAACATCAACAGAAAATAACCGATATAAGTTATCAAAGTTCCCCAGTAATCGTTGCTAACCGACAAAATTGTTCCTTGCTCATCGGCATCGTACGATGATTGAAAAAACCTGTATCCGCGATATTTCAAAATGTTATTCATATAAATCCGATAAGGCAGTTCGGTTTTATTTTCGGGATCAACCACGGTTATTTCGCTCGAGTACGATGATGGACTGTGGGATCCGGGATAGCGTTCGAGCACAAAATCGTGCAGTGTGATACTAAAAGGCAGTTTTTGGGTCAACATGCCATAGTTAATCGAAATTTTAACATCGTTTATTTTACAACTTGCCTGCATCGAAGTCCCATCGGAAGCACTCAACACATTTACTCTCACAGAGGTATTGCCCTCACTCACCCTGAAAACCAACGCATTTTTTCCTTCTTTTATTATTCCCGATTCGTTGGTTCCGCGCTTTATCTGCGTGAGGTTTTTTCGGGCTTGGGGCAAATAGGTTTTCAGCACAAAAAGCAATTTTTCTGTTTTATAAATGGTTTTTTGTTCGGCTAAATTGATTGAACCGGGTAATATCATACCTTGGTTTTGTTCCATCATACCCATTTTTACAATCGGCAGTTTCGTTTTGAAATGCAGCTCATCGTTCAGTCTGAAAAACTCAATTTCGGGTTGTTGGGTCGAGTCTTCAAAAGCAAATGTAACACCCTCGAACAAATTGTCTTCGCCATTCAATAAAATAAAATCCATTCCCCGATTTTCGGTATTCATCACAAAAAGAGAAATTGCCGGATCTCCGTTTTTGACGGGCACAATTGTTTCTACCGCATTAAGGATAAAAAGTTCGTGTTCAATGAGCAAAGTTTTTCCGCCAATCTCCATTGTTGATGAAAAATCATTTTTCCCATTTTCAGAAAATAAGGTTTCAACCGTTTTTTCAACTTTTTGTCCTTTATATTGAGCTGCCATGCGCACCGAAGTTTTGTCGGAGCTAATTTCATTTGAGGTTTCACCTTCGCGAATGTGCATCGTTCCTTCCGACCCGAAGTACCGTGTAATTCCTGCTCCTATCAGTATGATTATAAATGCCAGGTGAAAAAGCAGCACACTGAATTTTTGTTTATTCAGTATTTGGTACCGAACCACACTTCCCAGCAAATTGATTATTAACAAAACAAGTAAAACCTCGAACCATAAAACATCGTAAACTAATCTGCGGGCAATTTCTGTCCCTTGTGCGTTTTCGATAAAGGTTACATAACCAATACTTGCAGCAAAAATGACTAATAAAACCACGCTGCCGGTCATCGAGAAAAAGATATGGAAGAGTTTTTTCATGGAAATAAAACACAATATAGTAAGAAAGAACAAAGAATTAAGACAAAAAATGCAACAGATTAATTTGTTACAAATATTAAATCAGATAATTTTATTTATTGTAAATGACTATCGGGTTTTGTACCCAATGAAATAAATTTAACTCAAATATTTTAGTACATGACAAAAATTATATAGCGATATAATTATTTGATATTCAATAAAATAGTTGTCTTTTTATTTGGTAAAGACCTTGAAATTTCGTATCTTTATAGCTAATTATC
>JAURYY010000070.1 GCA_030653695.1 Paludibacter sp.
TAGAATCAGAGCAAAACTACCTGATAAAATAATGGAATATTTACAAAATTTAAAGTTGCTGACCTAATTTGGACAAGTCAGGTGTAGATAACATCTTCGTGATTTTGTATAGAAAAGAATAATATTCTTGATACTTGATACCAGATACCTGATACCTGATACCAATAAAACAATATCAATCAATTTACAATTTTCCTTTAAATAGCTATCGATAAAAACATCTCTTTACACAATAATAATTCCTGACTTGTCCGCCTCTAAATTTTACAATTCTTAATTATCTGACAATAAGCAAAATAGATTAAAAATATTTGTAATTTGCTGACCTAATCGTTTCAAAATGTACAAAATCAGGCAAATTAAGTATTCTTCTAGTTCAGTATCAATACAAGTTTATCGGATAATTAATAGGAAAAGAGTAATCATAAGACATATTGGTACGGCTAAAACAGAAATTGAAAAAAATGATTTAATTGTTTTGGCTTATGATCTGATTAAAAAGTTATCCAATCAATTGAGTTTTTTTGAAAATCAATCGTCAGGAAAAATTTTAAATTTATCACAGACCGATTTTATAGGGATTTATTATGGCTTCTTTTATGAGCTTCTTTCTAAATTATTGATACAAATAGGTTTAGATAAGGTTCGTGCTCCATTTTTATTAGACTTAGCCATTATTCGTATTTTTGAGCCGAGCTCAAAATTACGTTCTATTGAACTTTTAGAAGAATATTTTGGCATCAAACACCGAAGACAAAATTATTATGATTCAGCACCAAAATGGCTTGATACCAAAAAAAGTGTAGAGAATATTGCGGTAAACTTTGCAAAGAAGCACTATTGGTTCAACTTCGATATACTGTTTTATGATGTTACAACACTTTACTTTGAGACTTTTAAAGAGGATGAACTCAGAAAAAATGGTTTTTCAAAAGATAATAAATCTCAGCAACCACAAATTTTGATTGCATTAATGGTAACTAAAGAGGGGTTTCCAATTGCATATGAAGTCTTTCCTGGAAATACTTTCGAAGGACATACTATTATTCCTGTAGTGAAAGATTTTGTTAAAAAGAATGGCGTAAAAGAGTTTACAGTAGTTGCAGATGCAGCGATGATAAGCACAGAAAATATTAAACAACTAACAGAGCACAAAATCAATCATATTGTTGGAGCAAGATTAGGAAATATCTCTAACGAACTGTTTGAAAATATTGATAATACTTTGATACGGGAAGATGGAAAAACGACAAGGATAAAGACAAAAAGCGGTTATCTTATTTGTAGCTTCTCATCAGTTAGATATCGAAAAGATAAATACGAAATGGATAAACAAATAGAAAAAGCAAAATCGGTAGTTGAAAATCCATCTAAAAACAAAAAACTAAAGTTTACTCAAACTAAAGCAGAAACAGTGGAGCTAAATCAAAAACTCATTGAAAAAACAAAAAAGCTTCTCGGGATAAAAGGTTATCATACAAATTTGGAAGAAAGCGTTGCTTCTAATCAATTAATAATAGAACGCTATCATGAGCTTTATAAGGTAGAACAAGCTTTTAGAATATCTAAAAATGATTTGCAAACAAGACCCATTTTCCACTACAAGGAAGAACCAATAAAGTTGCATATACTGATATGTTTTATGGCGCTCATATTATCTAAACATATTGAACTAGCAACAAATATTTCCATTAAAAGATTTATTCATGAATGTAAAAAGGCTACAGATGCCCGTCTGTTTGATAAGATAACACAAAAGGAAATTAGAATCAGAGCAAAAATACCTGATAAAATAATGGAATATTTACAAAATTTAAAGTTGCTGACCTAATTTGGACAAGTCAGGAAATAAATTGATGAAATAAATTCATAAAAAACTCGCAATAGCGAGTTTTTTTGTGATTACAAATGAACTGTGATATAACTCGCTCTGCGTAGTCTCCCGACTTCGCAATCATCAAAAAATGAATAACAAAAATGAATCAATTTTTTCAGTTATTAAAGTGGTTTTAAGCAAGGGTGATCAGAAAATATTAAATCATATAACTTCGTCGGGAGACTTCGAAGAGCATATAGACCGATAGCGCGGATTTACAATCCGTGCCTACAATAATTTTCAAAACAATTAGAACCAGATAGAGCAGATTTACAATCCGCGCCCTTAATAAATTTCAAAACAATTAGAAGGCACGGAAAAGATTTCCGCGCCATCTTTTATCTTTTATCTACATTTTTTTGTCTGGTTAACAACTACATTCTAACCATGATATAACCGCCACGCACTCTTTGGTAGTGGTTGTTATTCCAATGATAATATTTTTTGCCTTGTACCCTTACAACTTGGTATTGAGCTGGTCTGGTTTTAACCACTACTACTCCTTGTGGAGGTCTATGTCCAAAAGCAACAACGCACGAACTGGCCGGAAATAAAAATAATCCTAGAACCAATAATATAAAAAGTTTTTTCATAATTTATTTATTTTCACTAATTTACAAAATAACTACCAATAAATTAAATTTCTTTTGCGCTAATTTTTGCCCACGTATCTTTTAAAGTCACCGTTCTGTTAAAAACCAGTTTTTCTGAA
>JAURYY010000072.1 GCA_030653695.1 Paludibacter sp.
AATAATGCACGACGGCACAACAACGGCTATATGCAATAAGGGTTTCAGTGGTATTTCAAGCATTCTTCCCCGCTCAAACTTCGATGTCGGTGGTCAGGAAAGTAGCCCGCAATCCCTTACTGCATATAGCCTCGAACGTTAGCACCAATTTTAAAAAAAGAAAAAGAACCAACTTGCAAAATAGAATTTTGTTTGACAAACAACAGATTTCATGACATATTACGGTAAAAGATATAAGAAGAAGAAGAAAAAATTGGCTAATATGACGGAAAAGTCAATCATCCAATCATTAGAAAACTTTAAGACTGCAATTGTGAAACTTGAAAACCTGAAAATTGAATATATTGATTATAGAACCCGAAGAATTAAATATGAGGAGGAAATAAACAAATCAATTGAACCATTAAAAATAATTAGGAAACAATTAATTGAGGATAAGACCAATTATAAAAAAGGACTTAAGTACTTGTTTAAAGAGAAAGAACTAAACGAAGATGTTAAACTAAAGATTACAGAGATAACTAATACAATTAACAGTAAATATTGTGAACTTGAACAGAAATTTAAAGTTAAGAAAAGCCCATATTTAGGGCAGGAACTTGATTTAAATCGAATTGATTATAGGATAAATTATGATGTTACCGAACGAATAGCCGATTATCACAAATCAATCGAAATTTATAACATAGAACTTGAGAAAAAGCAAAATAAAAACCAAAAAATTGAAAATATAATTGGACTGGCTGCTCAAGCAACGAATAAAACAAGACAAAGAGCCAACATAATAAAAAACAATATGGAAAAATATGAAAATTGTCCATATTGTGGAGAGATTATAATTGAAACTCATGTTGACCACATTTATCCCGTGGCTAAGGGTGGATTATCAACAACTAAAAATATGGTAAGAGTTTGTAATTCATGTAACATAAAAAAAAGAGATTTGACATTAAATCAATTTATTAGAAAATACGAACTTGACAGAGAATTTATCGAAGGAAATTTGGATACTTTAAATAAATCATATTGAAACATGACTAGAGACGAACTAAGGAATGAACTGGATGTAATAACGAGTATATTTTTCTCTATTAAATATCTTTCAACTGATTTCAAATACTTTTCAGAACAAGAAGTTATCCGTAAATATCCAACCGTTTACAAGGATTTTCATTTTTTGCTAAATCGAATTTGGTTTTCAATGACTGTTAATTTAGTTCTCAACTTGTCAAAACTATATGATGAAAGTGAAAAATATAGCATAAAAAAACTACTAAATAAAATGCAGAATGGATATAAAAACTCGGAGCTCAATCCATATTTAACAGAAAAAGAACTGATTGGAATTAACGACCTGATTGAAAATGAAAGAATTGAATTCCTAAAATCAAAAATCAAAATTATAAGAGACAAGTTTTATGCTCATTTAGACAGGACACACCAAAATTATATAACATTCAATCTAAATTATACAGAAATTACAGAATTAGTTGAGAACATTGAAAACATACTCAAAACATTTGAATTAAAGTACTTTAACGAGACATTTGATTATGAATTGACTGCCCCTGAATTAGGCTATAATGTTTTAGAAAGGTTGGTTGAAAGAGACAAATATTGGAATAAATACGGAAGGATAGAAAACGATTAAAAAACTGGTGCTAACACACGCCTATGTGCATTTGGCGGGTGATGGAAGTTTCCAGTGTCGCTGCCCCGCATTGCCTTTGGTTGCAGGGCGACAGGAAAGGTAGCCCGCTGTCTCGCCAAATGCCCATAGCCTCGGTCGTTATGGGCAAGTTTAAGAAACGACACAGCGGACAGACACAGACAAAACAACAGTCAATCAGGCTCGACTATATGCTAAGTGTTGACAATTGACAAAGTGAAATTCAGAAGTGACTTTAAAAGCAGAAAATTAACGAAGAAAACATAAAGGAGTAATAAAAATGAAAACAACAACCCGATTAGTTTATTTATTGATTCTGTTTTTTGTAGCTATAAATATTATGGCTCAAACAGGAACTGAAAGTAAAAAAGCCGTTTACCTTCAGTTAGGCGCTTCAGGTGGATTTCCCCCTAATTTCTCTCAACCAGTTTTTATTCCCCAAGTAGGCTTTGATGCGACTTTTGGAATAATGGGCTTCAGAGCAAATGGACAATTTTTTAAAACTTCACCAGAATTTGACATCAACGGTTATTTGGACCCCATTAAATCGGTACTGACTGTTACGAACCTAAAGGAAACAAATTCTAATGTTTTGTTGGGTATTACACCTTACTTGAATATTGGAAAAAACGCTTTCAGCTTCCAACCCGGGGTTGGGCTTAAATACCTGATGCAAAAAGGTGCTACTGCAACAGCAGTATATCACCAAACACCCGGAACAACTATTTTAAAATTTCCGGACGGAGATGCTGACCGAAATTTGCTGATGATAGAACCCAATATCAGGGCTTCTTTTGGTAAACCCGGAGCGGCAATACGGTTTTATGTTGAAGCCGGATATACTTTACCTATTGAAAAAAACGAAATTACATACTCTTCAAGAAGTCTTACCAATGTTGTTGACCCAAGAGGGAATGTTGACGTAAAAGCATTGCTGAATTCGAAACAACTTACCACAACTGAAAAATCACTTCCCGCTTTTGCTAGTGTTGGCGCTGGAATTCAAATAAAATTGTTTTCAGAAAGGGAAACGGAAATATCACGTTCAAATACGGTGAACAACTATGGCATCAACGATGAAGGGATTAAGCGAACAACATCGCAAGCCCTAAACCCCGTAAATAATTATGGAATTAACGATGAGGGAATAAAAAGTACAGGTGAACCAGTTATTGGCGCAGAGGTTTTTGTTGAACAGGAAGGTGGTCATCCTGAGGATGATAGAATTAGAAAGAGAGCAACAGCAGATGAAATGGAGATAGTAGGTTTGGGGTTTGAAAAAAAGATTAAATGCAAAACAAATGAGAAAGGAGAATTTTCATTTTCTTTACCCAGTGATCAATTCAAAAAATTACCGGAAGTATTCACATTAAGAATGACAATTGAACCACCTAAAAATTTTTCTTACAAACTTTCAGATAATGCTTCTCTTGTTGTTATTGTAAAAGTTAAAAAAACCGCGAATCGCAAATTTGAATTTAATCTTTTGTGGATAAAGGAAGACTCTGCTGATAAAGCAAACAAAGGCGTATTTGCTGTAAGTGGGAGAAATACTGCTTAAAAACTAAGGGATTAAAGAAATTAAGCTTAGTACCCCAACAGGGGGTTAAATCTATTTTATTTTGGGCGCAACTGAATGTGAAAGCCGAAAACAAAGGGAGTTTTGTAGTAAGTGGAAAAAATTCTACTTGAAAGCATTCTTTGATAGAAATTGTATGGTTAATCACATTTTTGTAATAGCTTAAAGATTAAGCATATTTCAATGTGTTAGGCATCTAATATTTATGAAATTGGTCAATACAAATAAACCATGCCCATAACATTGTGTAGCAGTAATAAGGGTTTTAGTGGTAATTTAAACATTCTGCCCCGCTCAAGTTTCGGTGTATTTCGAGAGGATAATAGCCCGCAATCCCTTACTGCTGCTACACTCAACCGTTAGCGGTTATAGCAAAAAAAAAAAGAAAAGAAGTGACTTCGACAATTGAGAATCTTTGACGAGATGTCCATATTCGACTTGAACACACAAATTTAACGTTTTAATAAGTGAACAACTACTCATATAATGTATGTTAGGTGTGATTATAAATAACAGAAATATGGATTACGAAATCGAACAGAAACTAAGAAAAATCACAGATGCTTGGGATTCATTAATTATTCCATATCAATTTTGTAAAGAAAAAATAAATTTTGAAGAACAAGAGCTTACAGATTATATTGTGGGTATAGGTGGTTATTTTCACGACACGTTTGAAATAATTCTTGAACCACGAAATTATGACGGTTTCGCAGAAATGTTTAGTTATTATATAAGCTATTTACAAGCAATTTATATTCAACAAGACTTAGTTATTGAACTTTTAGGCCTTTTCAACTTAGAAAACTCAAAAAAAGTTTTAAATGATAACAGAAACTTTTCTCTAAACAGGAATATTAGAAATGAACTTGTTGGACACCCTATTAGTCGAAACTCAAAAAAGAAATACGAATTGACATCTGCAACAATGTTTAGTTATGTACAAGCAAAAGATTCAATTGAATATTTGCAATATCATAGAAAAAATGACTTTAAAATTGAAATAGTATCTTATAATATTTCGGAAATTAGAAATAGACATACCGAGTTTCTAAATTATTATTTCGACAAAATAACAGAAAAAATTAACGAAATACTTAAACTTCATTTAGTAATTTTAGACGACTTACTAACAAATATAAATTCACGAGCTTTTTCTAAGATTATTGACGAACTATCAAAATACTTTGAGTTAATTTTCTCATTTACATACGAGTTTGAAAAGGAGAAAATTAAAGAAATTTACAATAAACAAGAAGAACATAGACGTTACGAAAACATGATAGATTATTTTCTTTATATAGTGAATTTTAGTCTTTTGGAAGCAAAAAATCAGGTGATTAGTTTCATAGAAAAGAGAGAATTCTTAGTGGTAAATCGAAACGAATTAATTTACAAGTATGATGTCTCGCGCAACAAAGAATTTCACTATGAATTAATAAAACTTAGCGAAATTAATTCTAACATGCATAATTTTGAGTTTAATAGCAAAATAATCAGAGACAGATTTCCTGATGACTTGGACATAAAAGAAGAACTTGACAATATGAATATAAATCGAAACAATATTATTGAGTATTATTGTTCATTTGAACTACTAAATCAACTAATTAATAAAAAGACAAATAACTACACCTAACACACGTCAATTTGCAGTGGCGACTGAAGTGCAATTGGCAAGTTTACCGCATTCACTTTGTCGCAGGGCGACAGTGAACGCTCACGCAAACTGCCAAATGCCCATAGCCTCGGTCGAAAAAAATATAAAAACATAATTCATTCATCTTCAATCATAACACATTTACAAACAAAATACTAATCAATTAAATATTTTATTATGAACGCATCTGACTTTTCAGGATTAATTATTATTATCTCAATTGCTTATATTGTGCTTAGCATTTTTATCATTAAAGCTTTCTTCAGAATGTCTGAAAATTTAAAAATCATCAAAGAGAACACAACTAAAGACTTGAAAATTATAAAAGAAAGCTTAGTAAAAGAGCCCAAAGTTAGGGATTTATCAATTTTCAAATTACTTGAAGGGAAAAAAGAAGAAGCCGTTTCAGAAATTAGAAAATCATTTATTTTAGAATGTACTTTGATTATTGAAAAGTACAATGACGCAGATAGAGAAGCATCTAATTTAATTGAAGAATATGTTTATAGATATAGAAAATCGTTGAAGGATGAAATAACTCTGGAATATCTAACTGAAATTTTCAAATCAATAAAAACCATAATTTATGGCGAATTAGACAAACAATAAGTATTCCTGAATTATAATGGGTACGTTATATAGATTAATATCGCTTATTACTCTAAGACAACAGAGAAAAGTATAAATAAAACGATTATATTTTGACTTTCGAACCGTTTTGTAATTTGAAAACTATTGGGGCTGTCTGACAAAAAACTAAAACGAACAGACTTTTAGCATTTAAACAACCAAAAACGAAACACGACAGGAAAACACAAAGCTACAAACCGCTAACACACGCCTATGCTCATTGGCTGGCTGACGTGCATTCCGGCAGCTTTGCTCCCGCATTCACCTTGTCGTTCCACGGCAGCGAATGCTCCCGCAAACCGCAGGTGCGCATAGCCTCGGTCGTTACCAGCAATTTTAAACAACAACCAATATGTACATAAAAGCAATTGAAACAGTAGACCAATTTACAAGACCAGTTCATACGATAACACGAACTTACGGTGGACTTGTTTCTCCGGGGACTTCGACAATTTTTTTTGTTAATGAAGACGGAGTAGCAATAACATGCAAACATGTGTTAGAAGTTATTGCTCAGGCAGACCCAGTCAACATTCAGTTTAATAATTTCAAAACTGAACGTGACAAGTTACCGAGAGATGGAAAATTCAAAAAAAATCTTCTAGGACTTGAGATGAAATATAAGTACAAGAAAGAAACAACGGTTCAAATCAAAAATAACTTCCTCAATTCGGTCGACACAATTGGAAATATAAAATATCATGCACATCCTACACTTGATTTAGCCATAATTATTTTTGAAGGGTTCAAGCAGAAATTTTACAATTCTTATGCAACTTTCGTAAAAGACCCTAACAAAATCAAGCAAGGAAAATCTTTATGCAGACTTGGTTATCCATTTCCAGAATTTAATAATTTTCAACATAATCCTGCGACTGATGATATTGAATGGACAAATACAGGAAACCCAAATTCGCCAAAATTTCCTTTAGATGGTATCATTACAAGATTTGGTGGTGACGGCAATCAAATAATTTCAATAGAAATGAGTACACCAGGGCTACGTGGACAAAGTGGTGGACCGTTATTTGACTCCGAAGGATTAATTTATGGAATGCAGTACATGACAAGTCACTTACATTTAGGTTTCGACATTAAAGACAAAGAAATAATCCATGACGGTAAAAAAACCAAAGTTTCAAACTATCCTTTTTTGCATGTTGGACATTGCATTCATGTGGACAGAATCAAAGAATTTTTAACTCAACACAATATAAAATTCTACGAAGAACAATAAAAACTGCTGGTAACACGGGTTTGGCAAAAGTGGCGGTTCAGTGCTCCGCAGACACATTTGTGGTTAATCGAACATTGGTTCTCCGCATCAACATTTGTGGTGAAAATCGCCACCTTCGCCAAGCCCGAAAACGTTTGGCAGCAGTCCGAAAAAAAAACAAAAAAAACAAACGACTACGGTAATTTCATCCGAAATCGAAAACATAAAACTATGACTTTAGACCAATATATCGACAGCATAAATCAACGTTTCAAAGCTGGAATTGCAACAGAACACACTTTTAGAGGAAGTTTAGAACAACTTATTGAAAGTTTAGTTCCAACAATCAGAGCGACCAACGAACCAAAAAGACAATCGTGTGGCGCACCTGACTA
>JAURYY010000078.1 GCA_030653695.1 Paludibacter sp.
TTATTTTATTTGTATTAAACCTTAGTAGAAAATCAGTACATGAGAATATGAAAACCTTATTACCTTATTAATATGAAATAAAATAAATAATCATTGTACTCATTATGAGAAATGTATTTATAAAATTTTATCAACAAACGAATAATAAATAAGGTAATAAGGTTGGAGATTTTTATAACTTTTTCTACTAAGGTTATAAATTAAAAATAAGGTTATAAAAACAGAAATATTAAACATGAATACAATCAAAAAATTAAAAGTACTTACAGTAGTAGGCACTCGTCCTGAAATCATACGATTGTCGTGTGTTATACAAAAGTTGGATGCAAGTGAAGCCATTGAACATACCCTGGTTCATACCGGTCAAAATTATGATTATGAACTGAATGAAGTGTTTTTTGAAGATTTAGGACTTCGAAAACCCGATTATTTTTTGAATGCAGCCGGAAAAAATGCAACCGAAACTGCCGGACAAATATTAATCAATATCGATCCTATATTAGAAGAAATAAAGCCTGATGCCTTTTTAGTTCTTGGCGATACTAATTCTTGCCTTTGTGCTATTGCAGCAAAAAAAAGGCAAATACCAATTTTTCACATGGAAGCCGGAAATCGTTGTTTCGACCAGCGCGTACCGGAAGAAAGCAACCGTAAAATTGTAGATCATATTGCTGATATTAATCTAACTTACAGCGATATTGCCCGCGAATATCTGTTGGCAGAAGGAATACGACCCGACCGCATAATAAAAACAGGCAGCCCGATGTTTGAAGTTTTGACAAAATATCTGCCAAAAGTAGAAAAATCGACTATACTGAAAAATTTGCACCTTGAAGCCGCGTTGTACTTTGTAGTTTCGGCACACAGAGAAGAAAATATTGCTTCAGAAAAGAATTTTTTCAATCTGGTTAAAATTTTGAATATAGTAGCAGAAAAATTTGATTATCCGGTAATTGTATCGACCCATCCCCGTACCCGCAAAATGATTGAGAAGCACAATATTCAATTCCATGAAAATGTAAAATTGATGAAACCCATGGGATTAAGTGATTATATTGCACTGCAAATGAATGCTAAAGCAGTACTTTCAGATAGCGGAACGATTAGTGAAGAATCGTCAATATTGAATTTCAGAGCACTTAATATCCGTGAAGCACATGAGCGACCTGAAGCAATGGAAGAGGCATCGGTTATGATGGTTGGATTGAATCCTGAACGGGTAATGCATGGTTTAATACAATTAGAACAACAAGAAACCGGCGAAAAACGCAATTTCAGACCTATTTCTGATTATAGTATGCCCAATGTGAGTGACAAAGTAGTAAGGATTATTATATCTTATACCGATTATATAAACAGAGTCGTTTGGAATAAAGAAGGATAATATGAAGGTGTTGATGATAAATACAGTATGTGGCATTGGAAGTACGGGTAGAATATGTACTGATATTGCCTCTCATATTTTAAAAGAAGGGGGAGAATGTATCATTGCCTATGGACAAGGCAGTACCAATTATCCTTATGCATATAAAATAGGTTCAAAAATTGAAAATCATTTGCATAATTTGATGTCGAGAGTTTTTGGCTTACAAGGTTATTTTTCAAAATCGGGTACAAAAGGATTGATAAAAAAAATAAAGATAGAAAACCCGGACATAATTCACCTTCATAATTTACACGGTAATTATCTTCATTTAGAAACATTATTTTCTTATTTAAATTCTTTTAAAGGAAAAGTTTTTTTGACTTTGCATGATTGTTGGGCATTTACAGGTAAATGTGCGCATTATACAGATGCAAACTGCTACAAATGGCAGCAAAAATGTGAACATTGTCCGCAGGTTCATACATATCCACCAAGTGTTTTTTTTGATTTTTCAAAGAAAATGTTCAAGGATAAAAAAACAAATTTTTGTGGTATTGAAAATTTAAAAATTATTACTGTTTCTGATTGGTTAAAAAAACAAGTCGAAAATTCATTTCTTAATATCTACGAAATAGAAAGAGTTTATAATTGGGTTGACAATAAGGTTTTTAAAAACACAGTCGGTGAATTAAGACATGAATTAAATATTCACGATCAACAGAAAATAATTTTATGTGTTAGTGCCAGTTGGAGAAAAACAGATTCAACATATAAAGATCTTATTCAATTATCGGAAATTTTAGGGGATGAAAATGTAATAATTGTTGTTGGTAAAGCTCATGTAAAATTTGAGTCCCCGAATATTATTAACATTCCTTATATTGCAGATAAAAATAAAATGGCAGAATTATACTCTTCAGCCGATGTTTATTTACACCTTTCAACCGAGGATACATTTGGGTTAGTGATTGCCGAAGCATTGTCTTGTGGAACGCCTGCAATAGTTTATAATTCAACTGCCTGTGCCGAAGTATTAGGTTCAGACAATTGTGGCAGGGTGGTAGAGGTTCGAAATATAGATCAAATTGTAAATGCAATTGATTCAGTATTTTTAAATGGAAAAGAGGTGTATAGGCCGAATTGCGAGAAGCGCGTCAAAACTCTTTTTGATAAAGATGAAAATATAAGTAAAATTATTGAATTATATAAAAGCTGAAGTAATACGAAACTCTTAAACTTAAAGTATTATTTTTTTTAAGATTATGTTAGATATTCTAAATTATATGAAATCAATTTTAAGGATTGATCCGATTTTTTAGGAACAAAAATTTACTTATGAATTATAAAACGATACATTATTTATGCTTTTATTCAGAAATTGATAGAGATTATGTCCATTTTCCTTCGGGATGGACTAAAATTGAATATATATCATCTATTCTCGAAGATAAATTTCGCATACAAATAGTTTCTCCTGTAGGGAAGAAATCTTTAGATTTATTGCCTGCTATTTTTAAGGAAATATCTAAAAATGTTTCGTTGATACACTTTCATACATTCAGATTTAAATGTCTTGAAAAATTTGATGTTCTTTTCAGATGGATACAATTATTTTATTATTTGATTACTAAAGTAAAAAATGATGATATTTTGCTTATTTATCATTCAATGTTTTATGTTGATGTAATAAATATGTATAGAAAAATCAGAAAATTAAATAATATAGTCTTTCAATTAGAGGAATTATACTATACTTTAAGCAAAGAAAACTTCGCATTTAAAAATAAAGAACTGAGTTATGTAAATTCTTTTAAAAAAATGATCGTGGTAAGCGATTTGCTAAGGGACAGATTTTACTCAGATGAAAAAAATATTATAGTAGCTTATGGTGATTATAGATTTGTAAATTTATCTCCGCCTGCAAAACACCAGGATAAAACAATCATTATTTATGCCGGAATAATAGAACAAGACAGAAAAGCTGCATTCTATGCTGTTGAAGCAATGAAGTATTTACCAAACAATTATACACTGAATATTGCTGGGTTCGGATCAGAAACGGATATTGAAAAACTTAAAATAAAAATTGACGAACTGAATCACCTTTTTTTAACTGAAAAAGCTACATTCCTTGGCTATTTAAGTGGCGAAACTTATAAAACAGCTCTTTTATCGGCCGATGTAGGTTTAAGTTGTCATGTATATACTCCAGACGAATTAATATCGGCAGAAAATACTTTCTCTTCCAAATTAATTGTTTATTTGAAACATA
The DNA here is from genome assembly GCA_030653695.1 of Paludibacter sp. Taxonomy (GTDB): domain Bacteria; phylum Bacteroidota; class Bacteroidia; order Bacteroidales; family Paludibacteraceae; genus Paludibacter. The sequence goes on from JAURYY010000078.1 coordinate 3,639, forward strand.
ATTTAAATGTGGTTTCAAATAACATTCAATGTGTTAAAAGTTCGGCATTAGCTGATAATATAATTTTTTTCGAGGGAAGTGATCCGAAAAGTATTGCAAATGCCATTTTGAGAGTTGAGAATATAAAAGAAAATTATAAACTTATTCAATCATTGGATTTGAAATTTAGAAACCAATTACCTAAACTTTTTGATTGTATTGAAAACGAATAAATGTATGTGAACATTTTTTTTTCAGAATTCTTGATTCGGTAAATTACTTGTAGTGAAAAATAGCACAGTTAAAAATTTTGAGGCTCTATAACGAATTAGGTGGGGAATATTATTGGTAATATATATATAAACCACATAAGTACATAGTTTATTTTCACATAAATAAAATAAAAAAAGCTCACTGCGGCAGACACATTGAAACAGAAAAGATAAAGTATATAACGTAAGCATTTAAGTTGATTATCAACAATATAAAACGATGTTTTAATCTATGAGTTCAAATTTTTAAGTAATAAATAAATTTTAAATGGGAATTTGTATGTGTCTATGTGAACTATGTGGTTAAATATTTTACCCACTCCAAACATTATAGATCCAATTTTGATAATACAAGTTGTTCAAAGAATTTTGCTAATTTAATTTTTTTTAATAAATGTCGAAAAAAGAAAATAAATATCCCAGTTTATTGGTAATATCAATAAATGCGTGGTCAGATAGTAATTCAGTCGGGAATACTATTTCAAATCAATTTGGAGGATGGGATAAAAGCAAGTTGTCGAATTTATACCTGAGAAATGAGGAAATCGATAATGACAGATGCTCAGTATATTTTAGAATTTGCGACAAGGATGTAATCAAATCGCTTTTTACAGGTAAAGATTTAGGAGTTGAGCTTCAATACAAAGAAAATAAAACTCAATCCAAGAAACCAGTAAACAGGAAGCAAAGTTTTTTTAATTTATTAGTACAAATTCGACCCACATTTATTTTAATTCTCAGAGAATTACTTTGGTGTTTTGGATTTAACAAAAAAGATAAACTTAATGATTTTCTAAAAAAACAAAATCCGGAAATAATTCATATTCATTGTCCTCATTTGATTTATGGTCATCGAGTTTTACATTACTGCAAAAAAGTAACTAATGCTAAAATTGTAGTTTTTTTTGGCGATGAACTTCATGGCTATAAAAATTTTTGGCCATTATATAGTATATATCAATTGATTTTAAGACATTGGATAAAAAAAACCATAAAAATTTCAGATGTTAATTATGCTGTAACCAAGGAATTATGCAATTATTATTCGGGTATTTTTGGAAGAGAATTTAAATTGCTTTATAAGGGAGCAATAATATTGCCGCCGATTCAAAAATCTCATGTGAAACCATATAAAATGGTTTATGCAGGAAACTTATTATACGATAGATGGCGGGTTTTGGCATTAATTTCGAAAGCCATCGAGAGTGTGTCTGAAGAACAAGATTTATTCGAATTACATATTTATTCAGCTACACCTCTGACAAAGGAAATGAATCAAAAATTAAATACAAAAAATTCTACTGTTAAAGGCGCCATCCCTTTTAACGAAGTTAAAAGAAAATTGAGCGATGCTGACATCGTTCTTCATGTTGAAGCATTTAATAAATCATCAATCAGGCTTACAAAGTATTCCTTTTCAACCAAAATAGTAGATATTATTGAGAGCGGTAGTTGTGTTATGGGGGTTGGACCTAGTGAATTAGCATCAATTAATTTTTTAAAACAATCCGGGTCTGCAATTGTTGCTAATAGTTTTGAAGATATTTGCACTCAATTGAGAAAAATTATAAATGAAGAAGGATTGATTTATCAAAATCAATTAAACATGTATAATTATGCAAAAAATATTTTTGATTTGAATTTTGTCAGAAATAAGTTATATAATGATATTTCTGAAATTTTACATAAATAATCGAAAATATTGAATCAATAGTAACTTTTGAATTATATTAATATGAAGAATATTTTAAACGTTGTCAGTGTATTTTTTTCAATACCTTTCTTTTTTGGTGATCAGTTTATGTATTTTAAAAGAAAAGGTTATAATATTCATTTAATTTGCAGTCCATCTGAATATCTTGATGAATATGCTAACAAACAGAATGTGAAATATAAGGAGATTGCTGTAAATAGAAGTATATCACCGATAATGGATTTGTTAGGAATTATAAAAATATGTAACTATATTAAAAAAAATAAAATTGATATTGTTGTTGGACATTCACCAAAAGGAGCTTTGTTGTCAATGACTGCTGCTAAAATTATGTGCGTTCCGGTCAGAATTTATTTCAGACATGGCTTGGTTTATACAACTCAAACTGGTTGGTTCAGAAAATTACTAATTTATGAAGAACGCCTTGTTTCGATGTTTGCTACGAAAATAGTTTGTGTTAGCCCATCATTGAGCCAATTCAGCATTGAAGAGAAGCTTAATCCAGAAAGTAAACAGATAATGTTGGGAAAAGGAACTTGTGGCGGCATTGATACAGTTGATAAGTTTAACCCCGAGCGTATTAATATTCGAGAAAAAGAAAAATTAAGAAAAGAAAATGGAATTCCTGAAGAAGCATTTGTGGTTGGTTATAGTGGTAGATTAGTACAAGATAAAGGTATAACTGAATTAGTGAATGGATTTGAATTGCTTCAAACAAAATATCCTCAAAAACCTTTATTTCTTCTGTTAGTCGGTACTTTTGAGGAGCGGGATGCATTACCAGAACTAATAGTAGATAAAATAACCAAAAATATTAGTATTTTATATACTGGTTACATAAAAAACAATATCGAGTTATATTATTCATTAATGTCCATGCTAATTCTGCCTTCATACAGGGAGGGATTTCCCATAAGTGTTATTGAAGCATCAGCAATGTGTTTGCCTGTACTTACAACCCGCTCAATTGGTTGTGTCGACTCAATAATTGAAGGCATCACAGGTTATTATGTGGATATTAATCCCGAAAGTATTTGTTGTGGAATTGAGCGATATTTCGATCCTGAATTACGTGAAAAATTAGGACTGGCAGGCCGTGATTTCGTTGTTAATAACTTTGATAATATGATTCTTTGGGATGAAATTGAAAAACTTTATGAATAATAAATTCATACTTTTACCGCGAACATAGTTGTAAATTCGTTATGTTCTCTTCACTTTCACTTTTACCGAGGTAATAATGAATGTACAATAAAAAATCAGGCATTCACAGCGGTAAAATTGAAATGTCAGCAATAATTCCGCAGGCAGGAATGGATAGTGGTACGGGGCATGCTGTAAATATAACTGCTATTCGTGTTGCAGATAAATTGCGATTGTTTGGTGGCGGTACAACTACATTTTTGAAGGGAACAACTATTTGGAATCCAATTGGTGGCGTAACTCAAAGTCAAAACAACTTCTTAAAAATAATATGGATAAGGTATTAATTAAGTCTATAAATATAAGAACTCTGATATTCTTATTTATAATAATTCAGATTAGAATTACCGCATATTCTCAAGTTGATTACAATCCATTTATTTCTCAACTAAAGTATATTTATGCTGAAAATTCAAACAAATATTGTGTCCTTTCCAAAAAGGTTATGTCAAATTATTATGGAAACAAATCAATTAAATGTCTAACTTACACATTTATTCCCGAATTGCTTTTAAATAGAGACAATGATATCTATAAAAATATTGATAGCACAAATATTGTAAAATACTTTGACGGTAAATCATTGTTCTTTCACAAAGCATTAGTTGCCAGAAATAACAATTTTGTAGGTGTAATTTGGTCTTATACATCAAATAAAAATAGATTCAACCCAAAACCTGATATAAGAAATTTCATATTTGAGAATCTTTTTATAAAACTCAATGAAATTAAACCCGATATAATTTTCACAGTACAAAATATCGATGGTTACTTTTATATTAAAGATAATGAACTTTTTGTTTTAGATTTTTCAAGAAATGAAAATTTTTTCACTAAATATACCTTAATAGAATTTACACGTATTTATAAAGATGATATATTTTCACCATTTTTTTATTTCACACCAAGGGTTAAAAATATTTTATATGAAAAATAAATATTGACATATTACCAACTCCACAGGCGCTATGGTAAGCGAATACGCCTACACACCTTGGGGCGGACGTATTTTACTCAGCGGAGTAAACATTACAGATAGGGGCTATACCGGACACGAGCATTTGAGTCCTTTTGGCGACGACACTAACGGTGGTTTCTGCCTGATAAATATGAACGGCAGGGTTTACGATCCCGTGTTAGCTCGCTTCCTAAGCCCCGACCCTTATGTACAGGCTCCGGACAATAGAAACTTTATCCTGCGCATCGGGGAGGGTTAGTTTCGCAATGGTTGGATGCCAGTTGATGCCCCGCCAACAAAGATAAATATGCGCGGGATCGTCGGACATTACAAAAGGTGACGGGTAAGTGGTATTATGAGCAGTAATGATTTTCATTTCTTCTCCCAGCGAGGTAATGTCGCCTGCTTTTTTCGACACGCGGTAATAAAAACAGGCTTCATCGGTATGACGCGAATAAAAAATCATGATGCGTTCGTCGGGTAAATTCTCCTTTTCAGTAACGAAAAGCAATTATTGTTACATTTATTAGAATATAATTACTTGTTTGTCAATGTTTTGCTTAATTATGATCCCGATAGCTATCGGAAGCATTAATATCCCGATTGCTATCGGGAGAATTATTTATTATATTTGCACTTATGTTAGAGAATTTCATATCTTCCAAAATAAGAGCCGAATTACCTTTCGATCCTACCACTCAACAGGAAGAACTGTTGGTCAAATTAGGTGCTTTTGTTACGGATACGCTTGCTGAAAAAGTATTTTTACTGAAAGGATATGCCGGAACAGGTAAAACCTCGATGGTGAGTGCTTTGGTCAGGGCGTTGAACGAGCTGCAACAAAAAACCGTATTGTTAGCACCAACCGGACGAGCAGCCAAAATCCTTTCGGCTTATTCAGGATTTCCGGCTTTTACAATTCATAAAAAAATTTACCGGCAAAAAGCATTGGGAGATTATAGTTTTCAATTGGCTGATAATCTGCACACACACACACTTTTTATTGTCGATGAAGCTTCGATGATTTCCAACATTGGCGGCGATAGTGCTTTCGGTTCGGGATGTTTGCTCGATGACCTGATAAAATACGTTTATTCGGGCGAAAGTTGTTTTTTGTTGTTGCTTGGCGATATTGCACAGTTACCACCTGTTTTGCAACCTCAAAGTCCCGCTTTAGAAAAAGAAAAACTCGAAGGTTACGGTTTGCATGTAACTGATTTTTCGCTTACGCAGGTGGTTCGTCAGGCACTCGAAAGTGGTATTTTACACAATGCTACCAATATTAGGCACTTGTTGTCCGAAGAGAAAGTCAATAAATTTCCGACTTTTGAACTCGAAGGTTTCAATGATATCCGCAAACTGAACGGAATGGATTTGATTGACGAAATTCAACGTGCTTATAATGGAGTGGGAGTGGAAGACACCATTGTTGTAACCCGCACCAACAAAAGGGCTAACCTTTATAATAATGGAATACGTGCACGCGTACTAATGAAGGAAGAGGAAATTTCAAACGGCGATTTGCTTATGGTGACCAAAAACAATTATTTCTGGAATAAACCCTACAAAGAAATTGATTTCATTGCCAACGGAGATATTCTTGAGATTGTAAGAGTCAGAAAATATCACGAAATATATGGTTTCCGTTTTGTGGATCTGACTTTGATGTCGCTCGATTTCGGCTGGGAAATAGATGCCATGATCTGGATGGATTCCATGAATTCTGATTCGCCGGCACAACAAACCGAACTGCAGCAAAAACTTTTCGAAACCATTGCCGAAGATTATCCCGAAATTACCAATAAACGTTTTTTGATAAAAAAGATATATGAAAATGAGTATTTTAACGCTTTACAGGTGAAATTTGCTTATGCTGTAACCTGCCATAAAGCGCAGGGCGGACAGTGGAAAAAAGTATTTATCGACCCCGGACAGGTGAGCGACGAACGGTTGAACAGCGATTTTTACCGCTGGCTTTATACCGCCTTGACCCGTGCCACCGAAACTGTATATTTAGTGAATTTTCCGGAAAAATGAAACTGATTTCATTTTGTTCCATAATTAATCAGATGAGATATTTTTTATAAATAAACTCGAAAATAGATTGTATTATGGCTCACTTTTAATACTTTTGCGATGCGTTAGAAATGTGTAAAACTTAAAACGCAAAATACTGATTAGTAAATAAAAAAACATAAACTGAAAATATAATTTTAGCATGGGAAGAGCATTTGAATATCGGAAAGCAACCAAAATGAAACGTTGGGGGAACATGGCACGTGTTTTTACAAAGTTAGGAAAACAAATAACCATTGCGGTTCGCGATGGGGGACCCGAGGCTGATACAAATCCACGCCTGAGGGTTTTGATAACCCAATCGAAAAAGGAAAACATGCCCAAAGAAAATGTGGAACGCGCCATCAAAAAAGCCTCGTCGAAAGATGAAGCCGATTACAAAGAAATGGTTTATGAAGGTTATGGTCCCAATGGAATTGCAATAGTGATTGAAACAGCTACCGATAATCCGACCCGTACGGTTGCCAATGTTCGCAGTTATCTGACCCGTCATGGTGGATCACTCGGTACAAGTGGATGTTTACAGTTCTTATTCGATCATAAATGTGTATTTAAAATTGCTCCCAAAGAAGGTGTATCACTCGAAGATTTGGAATTAGAATTAATTGACTTCGGCGTTGATGAAATGGTGGAAGACGAAGATGCAATTATTTTATACGGTGATTTCCAATCGTATGCTCTGATTCAGAAATACTTGGAAGAAAACGGTTTCGAAATTTTCAGTGCCGAGTTTGAGCGTATCCCGAATGATATGAAGGAACTAACCGAAGAACAAAAAGCACAGGTTACCAAACTGTTGGATAAAATTGAAGATGATGAAGATGTCCAGAATGTTTTTCACAATATGGTAGAGTGAAATTTTGAAAAAAAATGAATCCCCGTGGGTTAATCCCTGCGGGGCTTTTTTAGTCTGTTTTGTTTTTTTTACTTTTTTTTATTTCTTTTTTTATTTGCTTAGCAGCTAATCGTTTTACTTTCGAAAGTTTTCGTAATTTCTCCTGTTCGCTGATGAAAATTTTTAAATATTCAATGTAGGGTTCAATATATCTTTTGCGTTTTGTTTCCAACAAATCGGCCATAGTAACCATAATTCCGGTTTCATAAACTGAACCAAAATTGTGATCTATTGTATTTCCAAACATACGCATCGTGTCGGTTAGTCCTATATAGGCATTAAACATTGGAGGTATAGTTTCCCCTACTTTACGAACAGCTTTCTGAAGCGATTTATAATCCCGCGAAGCATTATTCCCCTGAAAAATATCACTTGCAATCAATTTTACCGTGTCGCCGGTGTCAATTATTTTTTTTGGTTTAATCAGTTCATCCGGATCGGGGAAATACCTGAACATATATTCGTAAATCAATTCGCGGGCTTCAGCAACATAACTGTTATAAATGGTTACTTTTCCAATAAAATAGCGGGTGTTTTTACACGAATGAATTAAAGCCCCTAAGCCATCCCATAAATTATCGAGCGCAAACAAACTTTTAAGTCCCATTCGCGAAGTTTGATAATCTGGCTGAACAAATGCTCTGCCAAGTTCAATGCTGTAAGGCAGGTATTCTTTAATATACTTATCGCTGAAAGTAAACAGATGCGACATAACACAATTTGGTTGTCCATTTTCAGAAAATTCAACTTCCGATCCTTCCAGAAATCTGTAACCACCAATAATTTCAAAGCCTTTTGGATCCCAAACAATCAATTGTTTGTAAGGCTTTTCAAGATAATCATAAGCATCGGTATCAATTTCATTTCCTGAACCGCCACCGCCCGAACGATACGAATGCTCCCGAAGTCTCCCGATTTCAAGCATTACATGGGGCGAATCATGGGCAGTTACAACATAAATTTCGTTATCTGCCTTGTTTGTCGGACGTAAAAATCTGTCTTTAGTAAGTTCTTTTAGTAATAATTCCTTTTCTATGGGTGGAATGATTGGCTTCATTTATAATCATTATTGCGTAAGTTTTGCAAAAGTAATATTTTTTATTTGGCAGATAGATAAAATTAGTAAAAAAAATGTCGAAAAATTGCATTTTTTTAATATTCAACAATCGAATATTGAAAAATTGGGTAAAATCAGTTCTTTTGTATGTAATAAAATTGGAATAGTACTCCCAGTGTTCAATGTGGTAATAAATTTTGAGTTGAACGATTTTTTCCACGAACGATAAATAAATCAATTTTTCCACCCTTTTAAGCGATTTATGTACAAAAAATTAAAAAAAAATGGTCATTTTTGTATTCTGTAATAAACGCTCTAAAAAATAAACATTATGCTGAAAATTTGTTTTTTGATTGTAGTATTAATGACTTTAACGTCAAATATTTACCCTGTGAATCAGATTGATTATATATCGTGGGCAAAAAAAATTGCAGACTCGGAAATGAAACACCATCCTGAATTGTGGATGGCCGATTTTGTAAAAGCTCCCAAATGGGATTATACACAAGGTTTGATCGCAAAATCGATGATGGAAATTTACAGCGCAACAGGAGATGTAAAATATTATGATTATGTAAAATCTTTTGCCGATTTTTTTGTTAATACCAACGGTGAAATAAAGACCTATAAATTAGAAGATTATAATATCGATCGATTGAATGGCGGAAACTTTCTGTTCGATATGTATAATCAGACTAAGGATATTAAATACTTAAAAGCGATAGAACTGCTTCGCGGTCAATTGAAAACACACCCACGCGTTTCGGAAGGTGCATTCTGGCACAAAAAAATATATCCAAACCAGGTTTGGTTAGATGGTTTATACATGGGTTCACCATTTTATACCCGATATGCAGCCATTTTCGATAAACCTGCAATATTTGATGATGTTTACACGCAATTTAAAATTGCCGATAAATACACTTTAGATAAAAAAACCGGATTGAATTACCATGCCTGGGACGAAAGCAAAACACAGAAGTGGTCGAACCCCGTTACGGGGCAGTCGCCGCATTTTTGGAGCCGAAGTATGGGTTGGTACATGATGGCATTAGTTGATGTGCTCGACTATTTTCCTGTAAATCATCCTGCCCGTCCCGAATTAATAAAAATCCTGAACAGACTTTCGGTCAGTTTATTGAAATATCAGGATAAAAAAACCGGTATGTGGTATCAGGTTACCAATTTGCCCAACCGAAAAGGGAATTACCTCGAATCGACCGGAACAACCATGTTTTGCTATGCAATGGCAAAAGGAGTAAACCATGGTTATTTGCCAAAGAAATTTATGAAAGTGGCTGAAAAAACTTTTGCCGGACTCATTAAAAACAGCACACAAATGAATGAAGATGGAACAACCTCGATTACCCGTGCATGTAGCGTGGCAGGGTTGGGTGGAAATCCTTATCGCGATGGTTCTTTCGAATATTATATCAGCGAACCCATCAGAAACGATGACCCCAAAGGTATCGGTCCGTTTATACTGGCTGCAATAGAGTTAGCTAAGCAGAGGTAGGAAGAAAAGGCAGAGGCAAAGGCGAAGGTGAAGGGTAAGAAGAAAAACGCAACGACCATTAAAGAATAATAATAATAATACGCAGATTAACAATAAATTAAAGTAGTTATATAGAACGCAAGAATCAAGAGCCAGGCACAACTGGAGTAAACCGGATGCTGAAAAAACATCATTTTATGCTGAATATAAAAATACCGGACCCTGAGCAGACGCGTCGAAAAGGGTAAAATGGTCGCATCAACTAACCGACAAAATGGCAAAAGAATGGACTGTAGAAAAAGTACTTGCCGGCGACGATAATTGGAATCCGAAAGAAGGAGTGTTGAAAGAAATTATAAATTTCAGGTGATTTCAATAAAAAAAAACACTGTAATGAAAGTAATTTATGTCTTTTTTGTATTCGTATCGTTACTAATTTTCACTTTCGGACGGTCAAAACCCGTAAAGGTATTTTTAGTGGGCGATTCGACCATGTCGGATAAATCACCTATGTCCGAAAATCCGGAACGAGGCTGGGGAATGGTTTTGCCATCGTTTTTCAACGACAATGTGATCATTGAAAACCATGCCCGCAACGGCAGAAGCAGCAGAACATTTATTGAAGAAGGCAGATGGGATTTTGTAATAAATAGGGTAGGGAAGGGCGACGACGTTGTTTTACAATTTGGTCATAACGACGAGGTTGAAACCAGAAAATCATTTACACCACTACCTGAATTTAAAGCAAATTTTCAGCGATTCGTTCGCGATGTGAAAGCTAAAGGTGCTAACCCAATTCTTTGTACATCGGTTGCCCGACGTAAGTTCGATTCAATTGGAAATCTAATTGATACGCATCCTAATTTATCCCGAAGCAATTCGTCAGGTTGCAAAAGAAATGAAAGTGCCGATGATTGATATGCAACGGAAAAGCGAAAAAATACTGCGAACTTATGGTGTAGAAAACTCCAAAAAACTATTTATGCACATTGCACCCGGAATTTGGAAAAAAGTTCCTGAGGGCACACAGGACGATACTCATTTTGTGGAAGCCGGTGCAATGGAAATGGCTAAATGCTTTGTGGAAGGTATTAAAGAGCTAAATATTAAACCATTGAAAAATAATTTGTTGAAACCGATTGATGTAAAACTGAAATATACTACTCCTGTTCAGAGAATTGAAGAAATTAAATCGGTAAAATAATTGCCGTTTAATTCCTTAATATCGTTTCAGAAAACAAACGGAATAAACATTTTACTCCGGTTCATGTAATTGCGGTATTTTTTACCAAAATAAACTATACATTCTTTTTCATCATGACGGGCAGTGAGGTAAAATAAAACGCTGGCAATTATTTATAGCCCCCCCCGATTTTCTAATTTGTAAAATTAAACTTACTTTTGTTACTTTAAAAATTTATACTTCGATAAAATGCTTGGAACTCTTGTTAATGCTGCTGCCGTAATTATTGGCGGATCAATAGGAATGCTTTTAAAAAAGAATATGCCTAAACGAATTACAACTATTTATTTTCAGGCAGTTGGTTTGTTTACATTAGCTATCGGGATTACTATGGTTGTTAAAATGGAAAATATTTTGATTGTAGTGGGTAGTCTCGCTATTGGTTCATTGTTAGGCGAATGGATGGATCTTGAAAAGGGAGTGAATAGAATGAGTAATTATCTGAAAATGAAATTTAATATTGGGAATGAAAAGTTTTCTGAAGGAATTATCACCGCATTTCTGTTATTTTGTATAGGCTCAATGACTATCATTGGTGCTATCGACGAAGGGGTACGAGGGTCGCACGAATTACTTTTTACAAAATCATTTATGGATTTTTTCTCGGCTCTGTTGCTTGCTTCCGCATTTGGTATCGGGGTGGTGTTTTCGGCTATTCCCTTGCTAATATTTCAGGGACTGCTCACATTTATTGCAATGGGAGCATCTTCTTTTTTTACACCGGTTATTATTCAGGGTTTAACAAGTGTTGGCGGGATTTTGCTGATGGGCTTGGGTATTAATATTCTTGAAATCAAAAAACTCCGGATTATGAATATGTTGCCTGCATTGATTGTTGTGGTGTTATTACTTGGGCTGTTTGCATAAATATACCATTAATATTTATAAATAGACAATTTTTCTGACATTTAATTGTTAAAATATTTTTGTAATTTCCTTAACTCAAAATTTTCAAATCATTGGATGCTTGTATGTAAATTTAAATAATTGAATATTAATTTATTAGCTTGATTATTTATGTTCATATATTCGTATTTCAATCTTTTAATTTATCAAAAAAATATAAATAGTAATCGTTTTGTGCACAATTTAATTACTTTTGTGCAAATCTTAATTTGTTCATTCATATATGAACGATAGTTTTTAGTAACTTATAAGCATAATAACCTGATTATTTTTTCTAAAAAATCATTTATTTTAAATTTTAAAAATGAATAAAGATAAAGTATTTGAACAACGATTAAAGGCGTTGCACCAAATGGAACACAATGCTGCACAGAAACAGCACCTTAAAGGGAAACTAACCGCACGCGAGCGCATAAATGTGCTATTTGATGAAGGAACTTTTTTTGAGTTCGATGCTTTTGTTTCACCTTCACAAAGTCCGGCAAGCAGTCGTCAGCATAATTTTGGAGATGGTGTTGTAGTAGGTCGGGGAAAAATTCAGGGTAGAAGCGTGTTTGCTTATGCGCAGGATTTCACTGTGTTAGGAGGTTCGCTCGGTTTTGCGCATGGAATGAAAATTGCCAAAGTGCAGGAAATGGCTCTCAAACTTGGTGCTCCCATCATAGGATTAATGGATTCAGGTGGAGCACGTATTCAGGAGGGTGTAAAAAGCCTTTCGGCCTACGCCACTATTTTTCGCAACAATGTACGTTCATCGGGTATTATTCCGCAAATTTCTGCTATTCTTGGTCCGGCAGCAGGTGGAGCTGTTTATTCGCCTGCACTGACCGATTTTATTTTCATGACTAATCAAACTTCGTACATGTTTGTTACCGGTCCCGATGTAGTGAGGGAAGTACTCAATGAAGAAATTGACATGGAAGGTTTGGGTGGTGGAAATGTACATGCTTCAAAAAGCGGTGTTGCTCATTTTGTATCGGACGACGAAGAACACACCATCATGCTTATTCGCAAGTTGTTATCATACATTCCTTCCAATAATTATGAATCGCTTCCGGTGTCGAATCATATCAGTTATTACCGAACACGCCAGGAATTTTTAAATAAAATTATACCCGATGATAACAACCGACCTTACGATATGAAAGATGTTATCGGTATTCTATCGGATAAGGGATCATTTTTTGAAGTTCACGAGCGGTGGGCTCAGAATATTATTGTCGGGTTTGCCCGTCTCAATGGAAAATCAATCGGTATTGTTGCCAATCAGCCCAAAGTAATGGCCGGCACTTTAGATATCAATGCCAGCATTAAAGGAGCCCGTTTTGTGCGTTTTTGCGATGCTTTTAACATCCCATTGCTGATTTTGGAAGATGTACCCGGATTTTTACCCGGAATTGAACAAGAACACAACGGAATAATTCGCAATGGTGCCAAATTATTATATGCTTTTTGTGAAGCTACAGTACCTAAAATCACAGTTATTACCCGCAAAGCGTATGGCGGGGCTTATATTGTAATGAGTAGTAAAAATACAGGCGGTGATTTTAATTTTGCCTGGCCTACTGCCGAAATTGCTGTTATGGGACCGGCAGGTGCCATAAAAATAGTGAACAAAAAGGAATTGGCTATGGCAGAGAATAAAGAAGAATTAGAAAAATCGCTGATCGAAAAATATAAAAACGATGTGGCAAATCCTTACAAAGCAGAAGAATTTGGTCTCATCGACGAAGTAATAAAACCATCGGACACCAGAAATATACTCATTACAGCTTTCGAAATCCTTTCGAACAAACAATACCTGAAACCAGCCCGTAAACATGGAAGTATTCCACTGTGATTAATTCATAATGTATAATTCATAATTGTGAAGTGGGAAGTAAATGATTTGGTTGTAAGTTTAAAAAACTGCATAATAAGATAAATAAAAAAATGAAACAAAAACTTTTAATTGTCAACCGCGGTGAGATTGCCATTCGCATTATTCGCTCGGCTCACAAACTGGAAATGTCGGCTTTGGTTTTTCAGAGTGATAAAGAACCCGATGCGCTATATTTACAGTATGCCGATGAAATAATCCCAGCCAAAGATGGAGGAAATGATAAATCCATCTTCCTTGATATACCTCGCATTATTCAGCTTGCACTCGAACACAAAGTTAATTTGATACATCCGGGGTACGGTTTTCTTTCCGAAAACCCTGAATTTGCTGCATTATGTGCCGAAAATGGAATCAATTTTATTGGTCCATCAGCTGCACTAATCAAAGAAATGGGATTGAAAACGGTTGCAAAAAGCATGGCAGTTAAAGCCGGGCTACCTTTAGTGCCCGGAAGCGACGGCCCTGTCACAAATGCGAAAGCAGCACGCGAATTTGCAGAAAAAATCGGATTTCCTATAATTCTAAAAGCATCAGCGGGTGGGGGAGGACGTGGAATGCGTATTGTCGAAAATCCCGAATCTATTGAGCGAAATTTTAAATCTGCATCCGATGAGGCATTAGCTGCTTTCGGTAATGGTGATATGTTTATCGAAAAATACCTGCAAAATCCAAAACATATCGAGTTCCAAATATTAGGCGATAAACATGGCAATGTCATTCATTTGGGTGAACGCGAATGTTCATTGCAACGAAAGCATCAGAAAATAATTGAAGAAGCTCCTTCGGCAAGTTTAACAACCGAGAAACGGAATGAAATGGGTGATATGGCAATTCGGTTTGCCAAATCAATCGGGTATTTTTCTGTGGGAACCATTGAGTTTATCATGAACGAAGATGGTTCATATTACTTTATGGAAATGAATACCCGTATTCAGGTTGAACATCCTGTTACCGAAATGATTACGGGAGTTGATTTGATTGATTGGCAAATCCGGGTGGCTTTAGATCAGCACCTGACACTTAGGCAGGATGATATTAAAATCAATGGTTGGGCAATTGAATGTAGGGTGAATACCGAAGATCCACAAAACAGGTTCAGTCCGCAGACGGGATTTATTGACAAAATTCATTTCCCGCAAAACAGCTATACACGTATTGAAACAGGTGTAGTAAGTGGTTCGGTAGTAACACCTTATTTCGATTCGATGATTGCCAAAATTATTGTTCACGGAAAGGATAGGGGAGATGCAATAGAAAAAACACTCGCCGCACTGTATGAATTCAGCCTGATTGGGTTGAAAACAACAGTGCCGTTTTGCAGAATTGTGTTACAACACCCTGAATTTGTTAATGCAAAATATACTACTCGTTGGGTTGATCAGGTTTTTACACCCGAAATGCTCGAAAATGAAGATGATGAAATGATTGGAGCACTCGCAGCAACTATTATGTATGCTTCTGAATATCTGCAACTTTCTTCCGATTTACCAACCTACAAACACGATTCTCTGAATGTGTGGGTCTTAAACAAACGATTAAACTACTAAATTTCACCATAAGATGAGATTGGCAAAATAGTACATTGTAACTCCGATTCCCGTCCCGATTCCCGATAGCTATCGGGACGGGAATCGGGACGGGATAAATTGTAAATTAAAATAATGGGAACTTCATATATTTATAAACGCGACGCTTCAAGGTTATTTATAGCCTTACGCGAAAATGGCAAAAGGTATAAAATTTATCTTCCAATGGAATCTGCTCCGGTTATAAACGGAACCGAACAAGATATAAACTTCGTTGAACAGGATGATTTTTATTATGCATTCGACTGGAAAGACAAACGGTTTCATTGTGAACTTGTATCGCACGATCAGAATAAAGCTGTAATAAAAGTGAATGGAGTTGAATATAAATACAGTTTGGAGTCTATATTTTCGTATATTCGACGCGGAATGATCAACAACGATGAAAACAAAATTGATGCTAACAACATTTTGGCACCAATGCCCGGAAAAATTGTAGATATTTTTCTTTCGGATGGGGATCTTGTTAACGAAGGGGAGCCAATACTGACACTTGAAGCTATGAAAATGCAGAACGAAATCACTGCAACCTGTAACGGTGTGATTCGAAAAATCCGTATTCAAAAAGGTCAATCGGTAATGAAAGACGAATTATTGGTTGAAATTCAGTCCATTGACGTTTAAATTTGTTGCCTATTTCGTTTTAAATGGTCAGTATTTATCGAACGAGAAACATCCCGATAGCTATCGGGACACGAAACAACAAATAATATCTATGACCTTTACTGCTATTGATTTTGAAACTGCTCATGCTGATTTTCCCTGTGAAATAGGACTTTCGCACGTTGAAAACGGACGAATGACCGAATCAAAATCGTGGTTGATTAAACCAGTCTGTTTTCCGTATATGAATCCTTGGAATGTGCGTGTTCAGGGAATTACTTCAAAAAATGTAGCAAAAGCTCATACTTTTGAACAATTGTGGCCTGAACTGAAACCATGGCTTGATAACAGTGTTTTGGTTGCTCATAATGCTGCTTTCGATATGAAAGTACTGCGCTCTGTATTAAATTATTACGATCTTGCAATGCCGTGGATAGAATATTTTTGCAGTGTAAGCCTCTCGCGTAAGGTATGGAAAGAATTGCCAAGTCATTCACTCAAAAGAGAAATATAATACCGACTCAAACCCTAAATGAGTTTAAAGATGCAATATTTGAGGGTTTTAAGATGTAAATATGCGAGGCGATGGTAATTCAAAAGTCCCTTTTAGTGTGGTTGGGGGCGGGCGGCTGTAAAAATGAAAGTAACTATAATCAAAGATTTTAGAATAATCCCGTGAGACTTCGCCGATAGCTATCGCCGATAGCTCAGTAGAACACTCAGTCGAATGCTATCGGGATGATTCTTGCGTTCTATTTAATATTGACTTTTTTATTTCTTAAAAAACGTGTTGTTCGATACTTTTTTATAAGTATAATCATTATTACGCATTTAGAATTTTCCCGAAAGTATGTTTTTAAACATAAAAATTAATTAATATTTTACTTGCATATTTAATTTTAACTTATTATTTTTGTGCCGTTTGTTTTTGTTAAAAAAAACTTCAAAAGTGCAATACTTATTTTTAACCGAAATTTTATGCTTGTTTACAACAAAAACATTACCCCATTTACCTCCTGCAATGGTTTGACTATTGCAGACTTGCTAAATATTATGGGGGGGGTAGTAAAAGCCTAAATATAAATACTTTGCAATATTTAAAGCCGCAAATACGGGATAAAACCTGGTATTTGCGGCTTTTTTTGTGCCTATAATAATCAACATTGAATACAAAATAAAACAAACAAAATTATGAAAAACTTCAAACACTTTACGCTACTGCTTTTACTGTTAGCAGTTTTTGCTTTACAAAGCGAGGCACAAACAATCTCGTACACTTACGATCAGGCAGGCAATCGCACTTCGCGGACAACAATTACACTGCCACCGCAAAATGCCAAGCGACATACCGAAGCCGCCGATAGCGTGGTGGTAAATGATATTATTGGTGAACGCACCATAAAGGTTTATCCTAACCCCACGAAAGGAGCATTAGGAATAGAAATAGTTGATGGAAATTCCGAAGATGACATGAACATTACCCTTTTTAACGGGCAAGGGCAAGCATTGATAACTAACAAGGCAAGCGCCGGGTTTAATAGCTTGGATTTTACCCGATACCCTGCCGGATGGTATATTCTGCAATTGCAAACTGGAACGACAAAGAAAGAATATAAAATAATTAAAGAATGATAATAAATTTCAAAAGTAAACAAGCACAGAAAACAGAAGTCTTGGCGAATAAAACTCCACATAAAAATCAGAAATACAAATATATTGAATTAAACATAATCATTTAAAATATCAAATCCTATGAAATCAACCAGAAACTTTTTTTTCGTCCTCGCAGTAATATTTGTAAGTATGTTTCACACTTATGCCACTAAACCTCAAAACACGAAAGAGGAATTAGCCGAAATGTATATCGAAAAAATGAATAAAGATGTAGCATTAACCGATAGCCAAAAGGTTGAAATCAAAAAACGATTTATCAAATACGTTACGAAGATTGAAAACGCGCACAGCAAATCCGACAAATCGGAGGCAATTAAGTCAAAGAAAATTTCAACAGACGAATATCAAATGTCGCTCGACAGTATTCTGACGAATAATCAGCGTGAAACTATCAATCAAAAAAATGGCGAACGCACCGGAAACAACACCGATCAAAAAACCAAATGAATATTAACTATTTAAAATTTTGAAAAATGAAAACAAAACTATTTTTTCTTATAGTGATAATATTAAGCATGCTTTCAGTAACTAATGTTAACGCTGCAACCTATACCGGAACACAATCGACCGTAATTTCATATACTACAAATTACACAAATAATATGTCCGAGATATGGAATATAACTAGCTCTGACCTTACAAAACCAATAACCATTTATTACAACATAGGAACCGAATCCAGTTATGATTTTTTGACGATAAACGAAGTTGATAATAATGGTGTTTATACTTCGCAATTGTTACGTATAAGCGGTACGCAAAGCGGATTTATATCGACAAACACACCCAATGGACGTGTGCAGGTAGTTTTTACCAGCGATGGCAGCATTTGCTATGCAAATAACAATAGTTTATACTGGGGTATAAATGTAACTTTTTCTACAAATAATAACTACTTTGTTAATAACAATCTGCAAACGAATGGCAACGCATATATTGCCGGCAATCTGGGAGTAGGAACAACTTCGCCATTGTCGAAATTGGATGTAATTGGTGAAATACGCAGTTCTCTCAATAATGGAGTTTCCAATCTGAGAATGATTGGTGGAAGTTATGCTGCAATGTTAAGAAATGATGGAACAGACACTCATTTCCTTCTTACTAACAGCAATAATGCCAATGGAGGTTGGAATAGCCTTAGACCGTGGCATGTTAATAATTCTACCGGTAATATCAGTTTTGCGGATGGTAAAGTTCAGATAGCACATAGCACCGGTGAGGTTTCATTTCCCATAGAAAAAAGGATAGGCGCCTATTTATCCGATAATTTTGTGTATAAAACAAAACCAATGGGTAATTATAGTATAGGTTGGTTTACCGATAATGAAGCTTCAGGCACCGGACCTGCCTTGTGGATGAGCGGATATAACGGGGTGAAATTATTTACGCAAAGCACACCGCGATTAACTGTATTGGGAAACGGTAAAATAGGCATAGGAACAACTTTACCAGATGAACTTTTAACTGTCAATGGTATAATCCATGCAAAAGAAGTTAAAGTTGACCTTACCGGACCACTTGCCGACTTCGTTTTTGACCCTGCATACAACCTTATGCCACTCACCGAAGTAGAACAATTTGTAAAAACCAACCGCCATTTGCCCATGATACCTTCGGCTACCGAAGTGCAGACCAACGGATTGAACCTGGGCGAAATGCAAAACAAACTACTGCAGAAAATTGAGGAACTGACGCTGTATGTGATAGAGCAGCAGAAAAGGATTGAACAATTGGAGAAAAATCAAAGATAATATCTATTATCGCGGTGTAACTTTTCCAAAGTTTTTGAACTTTGGAAAAGTTACCAGTATCGACTTGTTTTTTTTTAACCATAACTACAAAAAAAATCATCATGCAAATCAACTATACAACCACGATACCAATAATAAAGGTGTTGAATTTGACGATACAAAAGGTGCTTATACTATTGCTAAGTATATGTGCTACTTTTGGATGGGCGCAAGCTCCTCAGCCAAACTGGATACTAAAAACCAACGAATCGGGTGCAACAAAAAACTACATAGCGCAAGAATCCATCAAACTTAAAGCAGAGAGTACATCAGGATTTTCATTCAAAGCCGAAACCGGCAAAAGTTTTAGTGCTAAAATAGATGCGGGATTACTATTCCCACCAACTGATAATACCTATGCCCTGCCAAATGGTAACATTACCACCGATCCTACATTAGGCGGAGTTGTAGGAAGTATTCCGGGTCAGTTTAATGTGGGTGCAAGCGGAGGAGCTTCCTATTCAATTCCTATCGAATGCCCACCGGGAATAAACGGCATGCAACCCAACGTAGCATTGGTATATAACAGCCAGGGCGGAAATGGGATTGCTGGTTGGGGATGGAATATAAGCGGAATGTCTACGATTAGCCGGACGGGAAATAATCTTTACAATGACAACAATGTGTCTTCACCGAAACTGACCACTGCAGACAATTTAATGTTAGATGGACAAAGGTTGATATTGATTTCGTCGGCAGGCTCTAACCTTACTATTGGGGCAAAGTACAGAACCGAAATAGAAACTTATAGCGATATAACTTATAAATCTATAAATGGTTATGTTTGTTTTGAAGTTAGAACAAAAGAAGGGATAACCATGGAGTTTGGTTCATCTACCAACTCATATATCGAAGCTCAGAACAGCACAGAGGCACTTACATGGTTATTGACCAAAGTAACTGATGCCAATGGCAATTATATGACTTATAGTTATGGAGAAGATAACGCCAATGGAGAGTTTTGGCTGGACAAGATAAAATATACTTGTAATGCTATTGCAGGGATTACAACTGGAGCAAACGAAATTGAATTTATATATAGTACAGATCGCGCGGATAGTCAGACGAGTTATATTGAAGGGAAAAAAGTAAAGCAATCACGACTACTTCAAACGATTAAAACCAAAACTAATTCTGAAACGCAGAGAGAATATGCACTTACATATAGCTTTTTGGATGGTTTTTATAATAAATTGACCGCGGTAAACGAAAAAGGTACAGATGGTATTAAATATAATCCAACAGTTATTGATTGGAATAAACTTAACTCATCAACCACTCCTACATTTAGTTATTCGACTAATAATACTGCCATAGGCACACTTGCAAATTTTTCCATGGATAAAACCATGATATTTGTCGATTTCGACAATGATGGATTTGTAGATGTTATTCGTCCAAAAATGGAAATTCTTCCTTCCTATCAATATGTTGGTTGGGAAATGTATAAATCCACTAATAATGGACAAAATTTTATACTTAGTCAAACAGAAAATAAGGATACAGAAGGAAATCCTGGTAATTTTCCGTATTATAGTCAATATCAATTATTACCCGCCGATATAAATGGAGATGGTTTATCTGATATTGTTGAAATTCGTAATAGTACCGATGAGACACAGATAAATTCTTGTGATATTGATGTCCTGATTAATGCCAGTGGGCAACTTGTAAGACAGAACTTAACGATAAGTTTAACAGGAATAGCAAACGATAAATTTTATTTTGAATTAGGCGATTTCAATGCGGATGGTAATACTGAATTATTAGTTAAAAAATCAAATCAAATCACACATTCTAATACTATCTATTTATATCGTATTAATATCGGTACGAATGATTTAACTCTTTTAGGATTTACAAATGTTACTGATGATTTAGCTAAATGCAGAACAACAGATATAAATGGCAATGGGTATCCTGAAATATGTGTTCCATCTACGAATAACGTTAAATTTCTTGAATTTAATTCTGCAAATGCATGTTCCGAAATTGCTTTTTCACACAATCTTAATTTTATACAATATGATTTGGAATTTGCGGATTTCAATGCTGATGGAAAAACAGATGTATTGAGATATGATAGGTCGTCTACCACTACAAAATGGACAATATTACTATCAACGGGAACCGGTTTTGAAACTATAAGTTGCCCCTTGACGCGAACAAAATATATTCCAACGAGTGATACCGATCCTGGAGATTTTTATACCATAAAGGATTTGAACGGCGATGGGAAAGGGGATATAATAGAAGTGGCAAAAAACAGCAACACTGTAAATCTGTATTATTATAATGGTTCCGGTTTTATACCTACAGCCCATACTATAAGTGGAGCAAGCGGATTCTTCAATGACAGAACTTTGCCTTATTACGATATTAATGGAGATGGCAAAAGTGATATCGTGAACACAACCACTAATTCTTTCTCTGTAATTTCATTCAGCACTACAGAAACAGAACGGACAGTATCTGCTATAACCAATGGCATGAATGTAAAAAACACTATTGAATATAAATTGTTGAATGATACTTCGGTGTATGTTAATGGTACGTCAACTGTTATCCAACCTGTGGTAAAATTATGTATTCCCATGCAGGTGGCAAGTCAGAGCATTACAAGTGCAGGAAGTTTATCCGAAATAACAAACTACAGTTATAAAGGATTGAAACTCCACACAAAAGGAAAAGGGTTTTTAGGTTTTGAAGAATTCACACAGGACAATGTAACTCAAAACAAGAAATCGGTTAGCCGGTTTGGTTATAATACTACTTATTTTAATACCTATCCTACCCAACAGACTATATTCACATCGTCAGGTCAGCCAATCTATACAAATACCTACACAAATAGTGTAATATCGTTGGGCGGTAAACGGATTTTTCCATATACTTCTTCTCAAACCGCAACGGATAATCTGACAGAGATTACTGTAACAACTCAAACTTCAAACTTTGATGGTTATGGTAATCCACAAACCATAATAACAACAAAAGGTACATTAGCAACATCTAAAATTGTGGAAACTTCTACCGGAACTTACATACAAGCAGGTTCCTGGTGTCCGAATAAAGTAAGTTCAATATCTTCTACTAAATTGGTGAATGATCAGACTGTTACCCGAACTTCGCAATACACTTTTGATAATAAAGGAAATATTCTCACCGAAATTATGGATCCAACGGATGTGAACTCGGTAACAACAACATATCAAAACTATGACAGCTTTGGTCATTGCCGATTGGTTACAAAAACCGCGAATAATCTTTCAAGAAGCACCTCGTCTACCTATACTATATCGGGCAGATTCTTGCTTAGCAAAACAAATTCGTTGGGTGAAACAACTACCTACAATTGGAACGAAAACAAGTCAGCGTTAACCAGTGAAACCAATCGGCGGGGAACTACTCGCTATACTTATAATGGTTTTGGAAAACTGATTGAGACACAATATCCGGATGGCATCCGTAAAGCACAGGTGTTGCAATGGGCTTCACCTGATAATACACTGGGAGCAAAATACTACACGTATGCTGAGACTTCCGGTTCAACTCCCGAACAGGTATGGTATGATGGGGCAGGTCGCGAATTGGTTAAGGAAACTTACGGATTAAATGAGAATAAGATTTCGGTTACAACAGAGTATTATACAAATGGTAAAGTACACCGAATCTCAGCTCCGTATTTTGATCAGGATGCGAGTTCTAAGACATGGGAAAATACATATACTTATGATGATTATGGGCGTTTGTTATCACTTACTACACCTTTAGGACTTTCGTCAACTGAGTATATTGGAAAAACTACCAAAGTTACAACCCCGGAAGGAACAAATGAAACAACCGTAAATGATGCCGGACAAATGATTAGTTCTAAAGTAAACGGTAAAGTTGTTTATTTTACTTATTACCCTTCGGGACAAACCAAAACATCAACACCCGAAGGTGGTCAGCCCGTTACTATGGAGTATAGCCAACAAGGAAAACGAACAAAATTGATTGATCCAGATGGAGGAACGGTTGAAACAAAATACAATGGTTTTGGAGAATTGATGGAAGAAAAACAAAAAATACATAATGCTACCGATTATGTGACTACTACTAAAAATTATGATGCATTAAAAGGTTTACCACAAAGTGTTGTTCGGAATAACGAAACTACTTCCTATACCTATGATACCAACAATCGTGTTAGTACAATAGAAATAGTGGGAAAGAATAAACAGACGTTTACTTATGATGCATTTGACAGGATAACCAATGTAAAAGAAGAAATAGGTACACGGGTATATAACACATCTAAAGAATATGATGTGTTGGGACGCGTAAAAAAAGAAATTTACCCTTCCGGAATCTATACCCTGAATTTATTTGATAGTTATAGTCATCTGGTGGAAGTAAAAGACAATGCAAGCCGTTCTATTTGGAAAGCTAATACGGAAAATGCCCGTCGACAATTGACTTCAATCAACAAGGGAAGCAAAGAAACTACTTTTGGGTTCGATAGCCGCGGACTTCCAATTTCTATTGTGGCTTCGGGAGTAGAAAATATGGATTATTCATTCGATACAAAAGGAAATTTATCCCATCGTACCGATAATCTGACGAATCAAAATGAACAATTCACCTATGATGGAATGAACCGATTAACCAACTGGAATGTATATCAAAATGGTTTACCGGCAAAACAAAATGGTCATACCTACGATGCCGGTACCGGAAATATCACATCGCGAACCGACCTCGTCAATTACACCATGAGCTATGGAGGCAAACGCCCCGATGGAAGTGATATTGGACCTCATGCATTAGCCACTATCTCGGGTGTACCTGCCAATTTCCCAACCGCCGACCTGAATGTTACCTATACTGATTTCAAGAAGATTGCAACGCTTAGCGAAGGAACAAAGTACTATACCTTGGCTTATGGCGTGGATGACCAACGTCGTAAATCGGAATACTATGCAAATGGGCAGTCACAAGGTGCAGCTACAGTAACTAAATATTATGTGGGTAATTATGAAGAAGAAATAAACGCACTTGGAAATGTACGAAAAATCCATTATCTTAGCGGCGGAGCCATGCTGATACAGAATAATGGTGTCGACAGTTTATTGTATGCGTATTCCGATTTTCAGGGTTCGCTGATTGCTTTGACTGATGCCAGTGGCAACGTGGTGGAGAAATATGCTTATGATCCATGGGGAGCAAGGCGTAATCCTACCGACTGGACTCAAAAAGATGCACGCACCAAATGGACAACTAATAGGGGTTACACCGGGCACGAGCATATTGATGCCTTTGGTATAATCAACATGAACGGGCGCGTTTATGATCCTGCAACGGGTATGTTTATGAGTCCTGATCCCTATATACAAGCGCCTAAAGATTGGCTAAATTACAACCGGTATAGCTATTGCATGGGTAATCCATTTAAATATACGGATCCTAGCGGGAAGTTCTTTCTCCGCCTAATTTTCGGTGCGATGGGCTTGGTCGGCGATATAATTTCTATACCTCTCAAAATTATTACTACTGGAATTGGATTAATAAGTGGCGATAAAGGAGTTTGGAAAAATAATTGGGGTAATGGTAGCTGGATTTGTGGGGATTCTTGGAACTTTGGTAAACGTATTGAGGAAGCGATTTTTGGAATACCGAACGCAAATCAGGTTGTCAATTCAGGAATTGCAGGTTCTGATGGTATCTGGCATACTACTTATTCTGGTGAAAAATACATAAAATTCGATGATTTAAAATCAATGGTGAATTATATGTATAATGCTACAAATACTGATAATCAAGATAATCCATTTAAATATGAAATGGTTGGTTATGCACTAATAAATGCTGATGGTAAAACAGAATATTATTTACTAGATTGGAAGGGTAATACAAACGATAAAAGTTCAAATCCATATACAAAAGGTTCTGTGGATCCGTATGATGGGAAAGCAATGATGAATAGGTTTGATGGGAAAGCAATTATAGCACAATTTCATACGCATCCAGCTTCGTACTATGACAATAAAAATAGATTAAATGGGTATGATGGTTCAAGCTACGAAGATCAGAATGTGGCAAACAAGCTGGGGGTCCCTGTTTATTCTATAGGCCCACACAGTGTTTCTGTTATTAAACCTGGGGGAAATCGGACAGAAGACTATTTTAAAGGACTTGCATCGCAAGATTATAAGAAAAGCGATAGTGTATCTTCTGGTTCTTCTCTGAATTTTGGTCCGACGGGATTACAATCATTTACCATATCTGAAATGAAGAGTGTAAATCCATTTGCGATAGCCGAAACGAAAGAATGGCTTGCAAGTCCTTATTAATTAATTTAAATAAACTCAAAATGAAAAATATTGGAATAATGATAGTTCTCATGCTATCCCAAATTAATTTGTTTGCACAAGATGAAGTGCAGGACACCAACCAGTTTGCAATAAATGCTATAAAACAAGCTGTCATAGAATACCATCAACAAAAACATGTTGGGTATTATAAGTATATGGTAATTAAAATGAAAATTATGAGAATAAGTAAAACATCCGGTGAATTTGTTCTCAATTACATTATAAATGATGATAGTTATGATTATTTACGCCCAACCCACTATGTATATGTCAACAACGAGTTGGTTTTAATAAAAGTAGACACTGCGTGTAAAGCAGATCCAACAAAGTATGGTATTAATAAAACAACCGAAGCAATAAGAAATGAAGCATTAAAAATATTAGCAGGACCCAATTTAGTAATTGGAGGGCAAATGCCTCCAGATATGATATTTAAATATAAAAAGAATAAGTTGAAAGGTAAGTTTTATTTATCATATCCTCCTGATAAAAAATATTGGTTTTAAATATTGCTTAATAAAGAATGGCAAGTATAGATTTGCTATTCTCTATAATTTTATTATCATAGTAATAAAACTGCTTTCTGTGAGAAATAATAAATGAGTACACACAGGCAAATTGAAATAAAAAAAATGAATAAACTTGTATTAATTGTTTTACTATTATAACCGGTACGGGTATGCTTTTGGTAATCCATTCAAGTATACGGATCCGAGTGGGTACAAATTTAGATTAATCGATTTTGCTGTATTATTATTAGATGCCGTAGTCTTCACTGTATCTGCAGCAATTGTAGTTGGTGGATTTTTAATAGCAGGTCCAGTTGGTGCATTAATTGGAGTTGGCATTGATGTCGGTTTATGGTATCTTTATTTTAACTGGAAAAATACATGGTATAAACCTGACATTCAACTTTAAAAAATATGAATATGTTTAGAAAAATATTTTTTTTAATTTTATTCGTTGTAATTATTACACACACAGTTGCTCAGACGATTAGTTTATCAAATAGACCTATTTTTGGTTTAATTGTAAATCAGGAATATAATTTTATTTCATTTACTAAACTTAACAATTTCTTAGAAACAAATGGAAATTATATAACAATTTCAAGTCAATTGTATCAATCAGATTTCAATTTTGGCTTTTCAGTAAGAAATAATATTTATAGTCCAGTAACTGTTCAATTAATTATGAATAATTGTTATAGTCATTTTAATGCTAAAAAGACAAATTTTTATGTAGCTGGAATTAGTTTAAATATTTTGTATTCAGTCATAAATAAAAAAGAATGGGAAGTTTCACCACTAATTTCTTTTGCTTTAAAGAATAGTGGTATAACTTTAATTAATCGATATTCTTTATCTACAATAAGTCATGATTATTTGGAGGAAACATTTTATAGAAAAATTTACTTAGGGACGAAAATTGGATTTGACTTAAAAAAAAATCTTGCAATAAATAATTATCAAAATATAAAGTTTGGATTCTCGCCTTTCTACTTTTTAGATTTTGGAGATAAAAGTTGGTATAATAATAATAATACTAAAGTTGATGATTTGCCATTATTTAGCACTTCTTGTTTTGGGATAACCTGTGAGATAGAAATAGAATTTTAATTCAATGATAAAAAATAATCGATAAGAATTAGATGTTGCTATTGTAATGTATCAAAATTGTTGATAGAAAAATAAAAAGCTAAAAATCAGCAATAATAAATAACTAACATTTCGGAGGAGAATTTCCTTTATAACATGGGGGTTTCCGACCTGTTAAAATTTACTTTCAGCCATCGAAATATGGTTTATATATTTGATATTTAGTTGTTTAAATTTTACTTTCCATTTTTGTGTGATTAT
>JAURYY010000084.1 GCA_030653695.1 Paludibacter sp.
ATACAGAAATTTAAAACTTTTACATTTAAATGTAAATTTTAATACTTTTCGTTGCAAAGATATTAAAATATTCCATGTGAATAATATTTTTTTGCTAAATATTTAAATTATATAAAGGACTTTTTATTTGATCAAATCCCTTGGTTGTAATATGTGTGTACCCCGATAGCTATCGGGGCAGTTGTTTTACTATTTGCATGTCCTAGTAAGCTTTGTATATAACGTAAATCGGTACCAGCTTCGAGCAAGTGAGTAGCGAAACTATGGCGTAAGGTATGCACCGTTACATGTTTTTTTATTCCGGCTTTTTCAACCGATTTTCGTAAAATTTCAGTAATCGTCCGTCTGGAGTATTCCTCGCCATTTAGTCCTTCGAAAAGCCAATCTTTTGGTTTGTATTCGGATACATATTTTCGTAATACTTCGAGCGTTTTAATGCCAAGCAACGTGTAACGGTCTTTTTTTCCTTTGGCTTGCGATACCTTTATTTGCATGCGTCCGCTGTCAATATCTTTAATTTTAAGATTTACGGCTTCACTTACACGAAGTCCTGCCGAATATATGGTCATTAATATTGCTTTATGTTTCAGGTTTTCAGTGGCAATCAAAATTTTTGAAACCTCTTCGGTGCTCAGTACTTCGTGCAAAATATTTTTCCTCACGCGGGCGGTCAATCACGCATATTAGTCTGAATCAGTATTTTCAGAATTCGATTTGGGATTAAATATTAGTTTGTATTGCAAACTTTTTGCTCCAAAATTGATAAGAAGTCCTTGTTAAAGTTATTGGATGCTACTTAGTTTTTTGCCTGAGCAAGATGAACATCTTCCAGATTAATAAGTTCAGCACCTCGGGGGAGAGAGTTGGGGAGAGCTTGCCTGCGGCAGGCAGGGTCGATTAAAAATATTTCAATACATCTTACCAACTATTAAAAATCGAAATCAACGAATACAGCGTATCTGTCAAATACTTTTCTTCGGCATTGTTGCCTGAAATTCTTTCAGATAAAAAGGTTCAAAATAGGCAACATCTTCAAATTTGTTCTCTTTAAATGATTCTACAGCCAATGAAATCATATTTTCAGCCAATGGGAAAATATTGTCAATAAAACGAGCGTTAGGGTGGGTGAGTGTTTCAATGCATTTATCCGAACCATTTCCAAAAAAATAAACAGTGTGATTTTGAAGATACTCGATAAATGAATTTTCGTTTATAATTTCAGCCGAAATTTCTTTTCTGATTTCACCTTTCGAATTATAAAAGGCTGTGTAAACTTCCATTCGGCGTGCATCAATCATTGGACAAAATAGTGCCGTTTCAGCATTTTCAACTTCTGATTTAGCCTGTTTTACCATAATTTCGAGGGTACTTACAGCAATCAACGGAATATCAAGTCCGTAGCACAACCCTTTGGCGGTCGATACTCCTATTCGCAAACCGGTATAGGAACCTGGTCCCGAACTTACTGCAACAGCATCAAGTTTTTTTTCTGCATTTTTCAAAAAATCCAAAGCTTCAGCTATAAAGGGACTAAGCAATGAGGCGTGGTTCATGCCCTTGTGATCCGATTTCGAAAAAATACATTGATTGTTAACGCTCAAAGCTACTGAACAAACATTGGTGGAAGTTTCAATGTGAAGTAAAATCATTTAGTTATTTACAATTTAGTAGAGAAAAACCGTTAGAATTTAAATGGTTTACAAAATTACGCATTTTCCCCGAATGAAAAAACAAATCCCTGCTTTCAAATGAAAACAGGGATTTTGTCAGAAGTTGATTTTAAATATTATTTCAATTTTACTTTCAATGGATTGCTGATTTTTACTGAATATTCTCCCAGTGCCTTCAACCAATCATTATCAGTTGTGAATTTCCATTTATTCCATCCGCCGCCAAAATAATAGGTAAATGTTTTTCCAACTTGATATTCGGATAACAAAAATGCATGTTTTCCGCTTTTCTTCAACTGTACATTTCCGGTTGTTTCAACAATAACACCTACATAATTACGACCCGAAGGTTCTTTGAATTCCGAAATGGCTTCTTCGGAATAGGCAATGCGTAATGTTGATTTGGTTTGTGATTTGTGAGTCGATTTTAAATTGCTGACTAAATCCCCTTTGCCATCGTGCAGAAAAATACCGGTTGCTAATTGCATTTTCTGAGTTTTTCCGCTATAAGTTACTTCCGCTTTGTTGAGCATCGAACCGGCATCGGTTGTAATGGTAATGGTTTGTTTGTAAAACTCATTACCCACTTTCACCGCATTGTATGTCAGTGTAAAAACAGTACGCAAGGGTCCGTTTTCGAGTACTTTGTACGAGTCAAAATGCTTGCCAACCCACAACGAGTCTGAAGCGTAAGGTGCAATTCCTCCGCAACCCAATGTGTTACCTACTTTATAGAAATCTAAACCACGACCACGATCGCGGTGATACGAAAGTCCTTGTTTTAATTCACCGTAATAAAATTCATCCACCACTAATTCGTCAGTTCTTTTTGCCCAATAGTCAACACCGTTACTCGGATTTTCTTTTGCCAAAGCAGGTCCATACATTCGGTAAGCTGCAAAATCATTTTCCCAGGCGAAATCGTCTTTTCGTTCAGGAACAAATCGTCCAAAGGTTTTGGCTTTCACCATTGCAGGAGTTCCTTCAGAAATAGTAAAGGTGGCTATTGAATTAGCTTTTACATTTGCCTGAAAAATAAACGATTTTACTTCGTTTTTATCGTTTGCAATCAATTGATAAGGAATTTCTTCTCCGTTTTCTTTTATCAAAATAAATGATTTTGATAAAAGACCGGTTTTCTTGGAACAGAAATTTACTTCTACCATTTCATTCTTTCGATCGTTTCCACTTTTGTTTTGCACAACCACCGAATGTTGTGCAAAAATCCCCGAAACGATAAAAATCAAAGCAAATATTGAAAACAAAATCTTTTTCATAAACTTTCAATTATAAGTAACTAACATTTCGGAGGAGAATTTCCTTTATAACATGGGGGTTTCCGACCTGTTAAAATTTACTTTCAGCCATCGAAATATGGTTTATATATTTGATATTTAGTTGTTTAAATTTTACTTTCCATTTTTGTGTGATTATAT
>JAURYY010000087.1 GCA_030653695.1 Paludibacter sp.
GATAATCAACAAAGTAAAAAATTGCGTCTTTGCGACTTTGCGTGAAAATTTATTTCGAGATAAATAACAAAGTATTTTATAATTATCAGTGTAATATTCTTATTATCAAAGTGCTAATTGATTTTATAACGACACATTAAAGTAAGATTCTATGTGCTGAACATTGAATAAAAATAAAAACCAGACCAACCGGAAAAGTTTTTTTATACTGAAATCTACGCAACGTTACTGAAAACCAACCTTCCGTGAGACTTCGATGTGAGACTTCGGCGTGAGCTCAGTCGAACGCTCCGTCGAATGCTGTCGGAAGACCAAAGGTAGTAATTTCAACCTTTTAATTGTTAATTATTGTTGTTTCGCGACTTAAATTAGATATGCTGACCGTTGGTTCTCAGCAACAAGCACGACAATTTGCTCATTTAATTACGGATATATCCGATTGGACGTGGGCATTTTTCGAACGCTGTCATGTGCAAGCACGCTGATAGGTTTTTAATCAATATTTTTGAACATTCTACAATGTTAATTGTTAAGAGAAACGTATAAATAATTCAAGAATACTGATAAATATCTATTTTTAATTATATTTGTTGGCTGATTATTAATAAACAGAATAAAATTGCAGAATTTATGATTTTCGACAAAAAAATGATTGAGCAGGTTTACGCGCTCCTACCCCAAAAAATTGAAGCAATAAAAAGCAAATTACAGCATCCGCTTACGTTAACCGAGAAAATTCTATACGCTCATTTGTCAAAAGATGAAAGTATAAAACCCTATCAACGCGGAACGGATTATGTGAATTTTTCGCCCGACCGCGTAGCCATGCAAGATGCAACAGCACAGATGACATTGTTGCAATTGATGAATTCCGGTCGGAAAACGGTTGCTGTTCCTTCCACCGTGCATTGCGATCATTTGATTCAGGCATATATCGAAGCAAAAACCGATTTACAAACTGCCAATGATACAAATCGTGAAGTGTACGATTTTCTGAGTGCTGTATCGAATAAATTCGGCATTGGTTTTTGGAAACCGGGAGCCGGAATTATTCATCAGGTGGTGCTCGAAAACTATGCGTTTCCGGGTGGAATGATGGTGGGAACCGATTCGCACACTGTAAATGCAGGCGGACTTGGCATGATTGCCATTGGCGTAGGTGGTGCCGATGCCGTTGATGTGATGGCGGGATTACCCTGGGAACTGAAAATGCCAAAAATTATAGGTGTAAAACTGACCGGAAAGCTTTCGGGCTGGGCTTCGCCTAAAGATGTGATATTGAAATTAGCCGGTATCCTAACCGTAAAAGGCGGAACCAATGCCGTTATTGAATATTTTGGCGAAGGAACTGAATCGATTTCGGCAACAGGAAAAGGAACAATATGTAATATGGGAGCCGAAGTGGGTGCAACGACTTCTATTTTTCCTTTCGACAGTAAATCAGTGGCTTATTTGGAGGCTACCGGACGTGCTGAAATTGCCGCGCTTGCACGTCAAAATATAGCTCATTTACAAGCTGATACCGAAGTGTTGACAAATCCGGAGCAATATTATGATCGCTTGATTGAAATCAATTTAAGCGAACTTGAGCCATATATTAATGGTCCGTTTACCCCCGATTTGGCTTTCCCGATTTCGGAATTTGGTAAAATGGTGAAAGAAAAAGGCTATCCGCAAAAAATGGAAGTTGGATTGATTGGTTCGTGTACCAATTCGTCGTACGAAGACTTAACCCGCGCTGCTTCCATAGTTCGCCACGCAAAAGAAGATGGACTTGAAGTTCAGGCACAATTTATTATCAATCCGGGCTCAGAGCAAGTACGTTATACTGCCGAACGCGATGGTGTTTTAGCTGTATTCGAGTCGGTGGGCGGCGTTGTGATGGCAAATGCCTGCGGACCTTGTATAGGTCAGTGGAAACGTGAAATTGATGTTCCCGAACGTCCGAATTCTATTGTAACTTCCTTCAATCGTAATTTTGCAAAACGTGCTGATGGTAACCCAAATACACATAACTTTATCGCATCGCCCGAAATTGTTGCTGCTCTGACTATTGCCGGCAATTTATGCTTCAACCCGTTAAAAGATACGCTAACAAACGATGAAGGCGAGCAAATTAAATTAGCTGAACCGAAAGGTTTTGAGTTGCCTGCAAAAGGTTTTGCTGTTGAAGATGCGGGTTATGTTGCTCCGGTTATCGATGGAAGTAAAGTAGAAGTAATTATCGATCCCCATTCGAAACGGTTACAAAAATTAGAATCATTTGCCAAGTGGGATGGAAATGATTATGTAGAACAGCCACTGCTGATAAAAGCCAAAGGAAAATGTACCACCGACCATATTTCGATGGCCGGACCTTGGTTACGCTTCCGTGGACACCTCGATAATATTTCGGACAATATGCTTATTGGAGCGGTAAATGCTTTTAATGATAAAACTAATTCGGTGCTCGACCCCGTAACCGATGAATATATAGCTGTTCCGGCTTTGGCGCGGAAATACAAGGCGATGGGAATTGGATCAGTTGTTGTGGCTGAAGAAAATTACGGCGAAGGTTCAAGCCGCGAACATGCGGCAATGGAACCCCGTTTCTTGAATGTGAAAGCCATTCTTGTAAAATCGTTTGCACGTATTCACGAAACAAATCTCAAGAAACAGGGGATGCTTGCATTGACTTTTGCCGACAAAAATGATTACGACAAAATACGCGAGGATGATAAAATCAGCATTAAGGGACTGACAACATTCACGCCTAATAAAAACCTGATGATTGAATTGTTGCATGCCGATGGAACTACTGAACAATTTGAAGCGTTTCACACCTATAATCAAGCACAGATTGAGTGGTTCAATGCAGGAAGTGCGTTGAACGGGTTAGTTTGAAAACAGAAATACAGGATTTTTTTTGTTTTATAAATAGTAGTAACAATCTTTGCTGACTACAAAACCGAAAAGACTCAACCGATAACAAACAGAAAAAAGAATGACTTTAAGCTGGAACGAAATAAAAGACAGAGCGTTAAATTTCTCAAAGGAATGGGCGGGCACTTCAAACGAAGAAGCAGATGCAAAACCATTTTTAGTTGAGTTTTTTAATGTGTTTGGTATATCACGAAAACGAGTTTCGACTTTTGAACATAGAGTAAAGAAACTTGACGACAAAGATGGTTATATTGATTTACTTTGGAAAGGAACGATACTTGTTGAAATGAAAAGCAGAGGCAAAAACCTTGACAAAGCCTACGGGCAAGCAATTGATTATACGCATGGACTGAAACAACATGAATTACCAAAATACATTCTTGTTTCTGATTTTGAAAATTTCCGACTTTACGACCTTGAGAACTCCCCTAACCCCTCCAAAGGAGGGGAATTTGCCCCTCCTTTGGAGGGGTTAGGGGAGGTCGAGTTTAAACTGGGCGACCTTGTAAACAATGTTCAGCATTTCGGTTATTTAATAGGCTATCAAAAGAAAGTTTACAAAGAGCAAGACCCTGCAAACATAAAAGCTGCCGAGTTAATGGGCAAACTTCACGACAGACTTGAAGAAATCGGCTACACGGGACACCCATTAGAAGTTTACTTGGTTCGTATTCTGTTTTTATTATTTGCCGAAGACACAA
>JAURYY010000088.1 GCA_030653695.1 Paludibacter sp.
GTTATGCGCGGTTGGCTGAACTATTTTCACCATGCCCGTTGCAAGACTTTACTAAAGAATCTTGACTCCTGGATACGGAGGAAACTTCGTTGTTACAGGATAAAGCAATGCAAAAGGACAATAACGTTACAACAGTTTTTAAAAAGCAGAGGAGTTGAAAACTGGCAAAGTTGGATTTTAGCCCTTTCGTGTAAAGGACACTGGCGCAAGTCAGGATGCCCCCAAGTCCACCAAGCTATGGGCAACAAATGGTTTTACGAAGAGACAGGTTTGTACCACCTTTCAGTAAATTACGAACGGTTAAACAATTAATAGAAACCGCCGTGTGCGAGAGCATGCACGGTGGTGTGAGAGGGCGGGGGAGTAATCCCCCGCCCTACTCGATTATTTAAAAGGTCAAAACTTCTGCATTAGTCATGTCATATTTGAACTTTTTAATTATCTTTGAAAATATTATTTCAAAGATAAAAAACAAGATGAAAAGTTTAACAATTACTTCTTTACTTCTTCTATCAATTACATTTGGCACTTATGCCAAAACAATAAGTTTTGACGAAGCAACATTAATTGCCCAAAAGTTCCTTCAACAATCTTCCACTGTTTCCAAAAAAGCCCCTTTTGATGCTAACACATTGAAGCGTGTAAATTCATTTTCGATAGCTGAAAAATACCATCTTAAAAATGCTGATCAGTTTTTTCATATTTTCAATATTGCCGAAAACAATGGCTTTATAATCGTTTCGGCCGATGACCGCGCCAAAGCCATACTCGGATATTCAGACAGTGGTTCGTTTGACATTGCAAATCTTCCCGAAAATTTCATAAACTGGCTTTCGGTTTACGAGAATGAGATTAAATATTTAATTTCACAACCCGAAAACACATCATTGAAAAGTGCTGTGGCATCAGAAAACAAGCAATCCGCCGCATTGTATGCTACTTCAATTCCGCCTTTGCTCCGAAATATTAAATGGAATCAGTTTGCTCCCTATAATTTGTTGTGTCCGTCCATCGACGAAGCAAAAAACAAGGCAGCAACCGGTTGTGCTGCTACTGCCATGGCGCAAGTAATGAAATACTATAACTGGCCTGTATCGGGCACCGGCTCTAATTCGTACACTACTACTACATTGAAAATCCCGCTTTCTGTCAATTTTTCGCGCACAAAGTACGACTGGACAAACATGACTGACACTTACAATGCTTCGAGCACCGAAATACAGAAAAATGCAGTTGCTACTTTAATGTATCATTGCGGAGTGGCTGTCAATATGGATTATAACAAATCGAGCAGTGCTACTACTACCGATGTTGGAAAAGCACTGATAAAAAATTTTGACTACGATAAAAATTTGCAAATTTATATGCGGAGTTATTACACAAAAGCCGAATGGGAATATTTTCTGAAAACCGAACTCAACGTCGGAAGACCGGTTTTGTATAACGGTATGACTTCGAAGATCGGACATATTTTTGTGTGCGATGGATACGACAGCAATGGTTTATATCACTTCAACTGGGGTTGGAGTGGAATTGCAGATGGATATTTCGAGCTATCGGCACTAAATCCCAACGAAACCGGAATAGGTGGTGGTAATGCTGATGGATACAATGTCGATCAATATATTGTTAAAGGCATCCGTAAACCAACCACTTTTACCACTCCGACTTATATAATTCATACCGATCAACCATTTACAAGTTCAGTCGATTCATTTTTGCGCAAAGGTAGTTTTGATATTTACGCAAAATCGGTTTATAACAGAGGTCTAAATACTTTTTCGGGCAATATTGCTTTGGGATTATACAATGAAAATAACTTGGTTCAAATATTAAAAAACTATCTGTTTACCGACCTGAAAAGTTTTTTTGGATGGACTACCTATGATTTTTCATCGGTAACCATCCCTGCAAGCGTAAGCAATGGAAATTACCGGATATACCTGATTTACAAATCTTCATCAGAATCGAACTGGACTAAAATGCGCGGAAAAACAGGAACTCCCGATTATCTAAGCGTTAATATTACTTCTACATACATAAAGTTGAGTACGCCGACCGATGTTCTGCCAAAACTAACTTTAAATTCATTGAATAAAATAGGTAATCTGTATCAGAATAAAACCGGAAGATTTGCAGCAAACATAACCAATACCGGAGGAGAGTATATTTCTAAATTAGCCATTTACCTTCAATCGACAACTAAGCCCGAAGTATTTCAGTATGTAGCAATTGACCCTGTCGTAATAGCTACGGGCGAAACAAAAGAGCTGCTATTTAACGACACCATCACGCTTGCTCCCGGCTTATACAATGCTTCCATCCTGTACGATAGAAGTAATAATCCGGTCAATATTACAAGCTGGTCTCAACTTGGAAATACAGTAGCAGTAAGCGTACAACCCGAGCCAACCGGAACTCCAAATCTTGCACTGAAAGGGCTTATTTCGTTTCCCGATCCGCAAAATATATTGAAAAGCCACGCTACCTTAAACGCAACCATTACCAATACGGGTAATTATTTCGAGAACAAGCTCATTGCATTTATTTTCCCGTTGTCAACAGGCAGTTCGATAGGTTATATTGGTCGTCAAACTGCAATTCTGGATCAAAACGAAACAAAAGTTGTAAGTTTTAAAGGAAGTATAAGTCTCGAACCTGCCGATTATAGAATAGGCGTTTATTACCTGAACAGTACTAAAACATGGACACGAGTAACGCCTAACGATTTTTCGTTGATAACATTTAACCTGAAAGAAGATACCACAACTTTAAATATGTTGATTACCGATGAAGGAATTTTGTATCCGAATCCTGCAATCGATGTGATTAATTTTAGGTCGGAAATGAAAATAAACCGGATCAGAATTATCGATTTACAGGGTAAAGAAATTAAACGCATAATTCCTGAAAACCAGGGAACAGTTACCATTTCTGTCGGCGATTTACACAACGGAATTTATTTGCTTTATTCAGAAACCGAAAATAACAGTAAGGTTTATAAATTTATTAAAAAATCTAAATTATGAACTGGAAACTCGTTTTAATAATAATTTTTACGCTTAGTACTATTTCGTGCCAAAACACAAAAAATATGAAAGAAAAAACACTTTCGGACAAAGAAATATCAATGATGATTCCCAGTGCTCCGGCCGTCATTTATAAAACAATGAAGGATTACAGCGATTATGTACCCGTAATTATGAACGAAGACCGCACGAAAATTATCTCCTACCCCGACCCTATTGATTTGATTTTTGAAGGAAAATTGGCAAAACCAACAACATTAAACAAGGGTTATTTGTTAGATAACAGAGGAATAAACGAAAATGTGGTTTTTCTGAAATTTACGTACGAATATTATAACAAATTAACGAGTCCGCCTTCGTTAAGAGATATGATGTCGAATATTCTTGAAAAATACCCGCTAACAGAAATGTATTCGTGCGGACTTCGCAATGA
>JAURYY010000092.1 GCA_030653695.1 Paludibacter sp.
GTTATGCAACCCATTTATTAGAAAGTGGAGTTGATTTGCGATATATACAAGAATTATTGGGACATAAAAGCAGTAAAACCACTGCCCCGATAGCTATCGGGGTACACACATGTTACTGAAAAAAGTTTACAAAAAATTAAGTCACCGTTTGATGATTTATAAAAAGATTGTATATTTGTAAAAAAATAAAAATGGGAAAAACCGTACAAAGCCATCCAATTTAGGATATATTATACGGATTTTCCGTATATATAAACGAGTTGTATGCAAGCCGAATAAGAAAAACCAGTAACGATGAAGAAGAAACGTAAATTAATAAATATACACTTAAGGACTTTGTCGTTACTAAGAAAACGAAAAAAATCAAAAGAAAAGAAAAAGAGAAGGAATATTTTAAATAATCAAGCGACAAAAGAAAAGCAAGATAAAGTAAGTAAAAATAAATTCACAAATAGAGTTGAAAATGTTACAATTGATGGAGGAACTATATTTACTCTATTTAAAAATCCAGATAATGTTCTAAATATCGTTAATCGTCTTGATAAATACAAAAAATCGTCAAACAAAATTAGAAACATAAGAATTGATTTATCTCATATTATTGAAATTGATTTAGGAGCTATTTCTTTTCTATTAGCGAAAGTAAATGAATTGGCAAAAACTCAAAGAATTAGAATTTGGGGCGATGCACCTTCTGAACCTGAATGTAAAAAAACATTTTATGAATCTGGTTTTTTGGACTATATGACAGATTTATCAGGCAATAAATTTAAGAAACAGAGTGACAATTTTATAATAAACGTTGGTTCTGAAAAGACTAGAAATGAAAATGTTGGTAAAACTATTGAGAGGTCAATTAAATTTATTACTGGTCAAGAAACAAAATATCCTCCTGTATATAGTATTGTTCAGGAAATTTGTTCAAATTCAGTAGAATGGGCTAATCCTAAAAAAAGTAAAAACACAAATTGGTTTCTTGGAGTAAGTTACAATAACGATACTGCTAATCCAGTTGCGACATATATAATGACAGATGTTGGTTTTGGAATAATCAATACTTTAAACAGAAGATTTGGTAAATATATTGAAGCATTGAAATTAACCAAAGATACTGAAGTATTAGAAAAAGCATTTGACAGAAGATATGGATCAAAGTCGGGAGAGGCGAATAGAAATAGAGGACTTCCGTTAATTAAAGATAGATTTACGAAAAGCTACATTGAAGATCTTGTAGTAATTACAAATAATGTACTTTTAGACTTTAATAATAGTGCTAATACTAAAATTATGAGTGGCAGTTTACCTGGCACTTTTTATTGTTGGAAAATTAACCTTAAATGTATAGAGATATGGAACAAAGTGGAATTAAATTGATAGTTGCAAATTACACAGAATATCCTGGGCCGAGGTATTGTAGTCAAGGGAACAGTTCTGGCGAAGAGTTCTATCATGAAATTTTAAATACTGAATTTGCGAATGCAATTGAATCAAAACAAAAATTGGAAGTTGTACTTGATGGAACGGCTGGTTACGCCTCATCATTTTTAGATGAAGCATTTGGCAATTTAGTTTTTGATTTTTCGCTTAAAGTGGTTAAAGACAACATTATCATTACCTCAAAGCAAGAACCTGATTGGGTTAAAATGATTTTTGAAGAAGTTTTTAATGATTGGGAATTAAGAAGAAAGGAAAGTGAAAATCCTAGAAAAACCAAAGATCATTCAGAGTGGTTCCGTTATTCAGATGATAAAATAACTAAAAAAATATGGCTATGATTATCTTATTATGCCTTACGACATCTGACTGGATAACTATTTTAGATATACTTATAACTTCAATAATCGGTATATGGATTGGCGTTTCAGTTCAAAAAAATTTGACAACTAATCGTGCAGTAAAAGAATATTTTATCAACGAAAATAGAGACATTAAAGAAAAGTACAATAAATTTATGAATGACTTGTATTCCAACCATAATTCTTCTGAACAAATTAAAGAATGGTTCAAAGTTATGACTATTAAGATAAATACATTTGAAGGTTTTATAATAAATGAATACCGACTAAAACCAGAAATATCTAAAATACATAATAATTTAAAATATATGATTACTGGCTCAGATGATTTTAATACTCAATACAAAGAAAAACATATTACATTTTCAAATAGTACCAAAAATCAAATACTTTTATTTCACACTGACTTATCAAACTGTTTAACAAAACTAGTTATTGAAACAAACAGAGCAAATCGAAAATATTTATGTAGAAACAAATACGGCCAGCATACAACAGCAAGTAAAACCAATAGCGTATAACAGTGCAACTTGAAGCATTTGTAATCCGCAGTAAAAATGTGCTTATTAAAAAGGATTTGTCCCGCAATACGCTACTGGTCTTACTTGCAAAACGTTACCTGCAACCCTATGACGACAGTGCAAAAGTGAAACGTATAGAATTAAAATGAACAGTTTAGTAAGACCAAGGTTAAATGACTTTCACAATCTTCCCTTCACACAAGAGGAGGTTGACTTTGGTATTCCCTTTTTGGACGAAGATGTTCCTTTGTATGTTGACCCGTTTCTGCTTTGGAAATCACCTTCAATGCAGGACAATTCTTTGCACACAGCTTTAACTAATTCATTTAATCACATTGGCCACCTTTTCCTAAACGGAAAACAAAAACAAGCGACCGATTATTTAATACTTTCTTCTGAATGTGAGGAAGTAGGTTTAGGAAACTCAAAAACCAAAGTAGGAAAACAAATCGGAGTTAATGCAGCGACAGACATTCTTAATCTTTATAAGAACATTCCCCAACTTACTAAATCGGGCTTTACTCACTTTGAAGAAATCCAATTGTTTGTTGACGGAATTTCTAAGGACAGAATCAGTGACATCACTTGTAACTTTATTAAATCTTTTCTAATTGACTTTACCATTGAGCAATGTGAGAAACATAAAATACCAATAGAAAAAGTTACAGTCAAAAATGTTTACGACTACAAGAAAAATAAATTCGTTCCAGAGGAAGTTTATCTGCCAATAAATCCAACCGACAAATCCCCTATTCTTTTAGTTCCTAAAAGATGGTTAAGGTTTTTACCTTGGATAAACTATGATGATTACTTTGGAGATTACATTTCTAAACTTGTTTCAGACCCAACTAAGTTTTCTGACAGAGTATCACTCTTAAATTACAATAGACAGAATTACGATGTTGTTCAAACCTACATCAAACTCAAAGAGAAACAATCCGCTGACTGCAAGAATGACCCATTGTTTAAACCTTTGCCGATAATTTCAGCAAACCGTAAACTCAAAGAAATAATTGCGTTACCATCAGGCAATCAAAACAAGAGTGACAAAATGTATGAGGACACAATTTGTCAAATGCTTGCATCGCTTCTTTATCCGCAACTTGACTTCGCAGAACCGCAAAGTAGAACTGATTCTGGTGTATTAATTCGTGATTTAATTTTTTACAATAATCGTTCTTACGATTTCCTTAAAGACATTTACGACCTTTATAGTAGCAGACAAATTGTTATTGAATTAAAGAATGTAAAGGAAGTTGAGAGGGAACACATTAACCAAGTTAACCGATACTTAAATCAGCAGTTTGGTAACTTCGGAATTATCTTTACAAGAAATCCACCACCAAAAAATATTTATAAAAATACACTTGATTTATGGGCTGGACAGAGAAAGTGTATTCTAATATTATCAGATGATGATTTAAAACTAATGTGTAAAATATTCCAAGGCAAACAACGCCTTCCTATTGATGTAATCAAGATGAAGTATGTTGAATTTTCAAGAGACTGTGCATCATAAAAAATAAATAAAATGGCAAAAAAAGAATCAAATAAAAAACTACCAACGGAAGCTGAAATAGCAACTTATGAAATGTTAGCTAAACTTTTGGATTCAAGTTTCATTGAACTAAAAGAATTTTCTAAAAAGAAGCCTGATGAGTTACTCAATAAGTTTAAAGTCACATCTTTAAACAGAATTTTGTCTCCTATTAAAGAGGTAATGCGAAATGAACCAACAGCGTTATTCTTGGACTTACTTGATGAAGACACCATACCGTCATACAGTGATGCAGTTTTAATAATTGCACAATTTCAAGCTGCAATGAAACAATTCAGGAGTGTATACTATGGACGAACAGAGAGACATAGTGACTCAAGGTGGTTTACACAAGAAAAACCGGGAACACATTTCGGTGCAAGTGACTATTAATGAAAAAAGGGCAGCAGGTAACAGCACATTTGCAATAGGCGGGGTTTTGTGCTCCGCAGACCGTTTTGTGGTTACAGAAAGCTCCGTTCTCTGAATGAACATTTATGCTGAAAAGCCCGCCCATCGCAAATCTGCAAACCGTTACCTGCAAGCGTAAAGACCGACACGACAACCATTAAACTGACCGACAGAATATCGAAATGACAGGAATAAACATAATCAATCAGCCGACCGTTTGCCGACACTCATTGCCAACCCTTCTGCATTTTTTATTTTTTTCCACCGCACTTTTTTGTCATCCTGAGCGAAGTCGAAGGACAATTTTAGCCAGCCGCACAAACGGCACATTTGCTTTTGCCCCGACACACAAAGCCGACCCTTCGGCAAAAGCAAAAGAGCCATTTTTTGCCAACGTACCGATAAAATAACGATATTCACGAACTAATAAATTTTGACAAATTATAGATGGCAACACATAAACTATCGCTTTCCAGATTAGAAACTTTCCTGTTTGATGCTTGCGACATCTTACGGGGAAATATGGACGCTTCCGAATACAAGGAATACATCATTTCTATGCTTTTTCTCAAACGGGTTAACGACCAGTTTGAAGTGCATCGTGACAGACGGAAAAAAAATCTTGTTGAAGTTCGAGGAGTAAGCGAACCTGAAATGCTTTACGGAGAGTTAGAAAGACAGAACGCACCGGAGTATGATTTTTTTGTTCCGCTTGCAGCAAGGTGGAAAAGATTGGATGGCGACCCCGAATTTTATACGGATGAAGAAGGCAATCAGCAGCGTTACAACTTTATCAAAGATTTGACAGAGGAAATTGGCGACCACCTGAACAAAGCATTGGCAGCTTTGCAGGAAGCCAATCTTGACAAGTTGGACGGAGTATTTAATCAGGACAATATCAACTTCAATAAAACTTTTGGAAAGAACAGCAAGCAAATAAGCGATGAAGATTTACGCAAACTCATTCAGGAGTTCAACAAAAAGAATTTGAGAGATGATAATTTGGAGTTCCCTGATTTGATGGGTGCTGCTTATGAGTATCTGATAAAACATTTTGCCGACAGTGCCGGAAAAAAAGCCGGAGAATTCTACACGCCAAACGAGATTGTAAAATTATTGGTGAACATTCTTGAACCCGGAAAAGATGCTGAAATATATGACCCGACAGTTGGCAGTGGAGGTATGTTGATTGAATGTAAAAACTATGTAGAGAGCCGATATGGTTCTGCAAAAAATCTTTCGCTTTACGGACAAGAAAAAAGCGGAACAGTTTGGGGACTTTGCAAAATGAATATGTTGTTTCATAACATTTACGACAGCAAAATTTTGAATGGCGATACCCTGCTGACTCCTTTGCACTACGACAGCGAACGCATAGGCGAACTGAAAACATTTGATATTGTAATTGCCAATCCGCCTTTCTCACAGGATTATACATGGAGTACAATAAAACATAAAGAGCGATTCTACTTTCGAATGCCTGAAAAAGACAAAGCGGATTTCATGTTTGTGCAACACATGGTTGCATCGCTTAACAATGCCGGACGAATGGCAGTGGTAATGCCTCACGGTGTGTTGTATCGTGGCGGTGAAGAAAAAAAATTCCGTGAGTGGTTAATCACAAGAGGATATTTGGAAGCAATCATTGGTTTGCCTTCTGCTTTGTTTTACGGAACAGGCATTGGAGCATGTGTGCTTGTTATCAATAAAGCGGAAGCACACATGAGAGACAAAATTCTTTTCATCAATGCTGACAGAGAATTTAAGGAAGGAAAAAATCAAAACAAACTAAGACCCGAAGACCTTGAAAAAATTGCGTTCACTTATCGCAACAAAAAAGAAACTCCAAAATACAGCAAACTGGTGGCGAAGAACAAAGCCATTGCTTTATCTCCCTCTCCTTTGGAGAGGGCTGGGGGTGAGGTCAGTTTAGAGAACGAAGATTTTAATTTCAATATCCGCAGGTTTGTGGACAATGCTCCACCGCCTGAACCGCAAGATGTGCATGCACACTTGCAAGGCGGCATACCTGACAGCGAAGTAAATTCGCTGAAAGATTTTTTTGACTGCTACAAAGGATTGAACGAAAAATTATTTGCTCCCTCTCCTTTGGAGAGGGCGGGGGGTGAGGTTTATCAAAAATTCACTGATGCAATCCCTTCAAAAGACGGGATAAAAAAACTGTTTGACGAAAGCGAAGAAATAAAAACGGCTCAGAAAAAATATTTTGATGCCATCAATGAATGGTGGACAGCACAACTTCCAACATTGGATAAACTCCCCGAAGGAAAAACAAGTGTGTTTGATTTATACAACCAATTCTCTGCATCACTCACTGCAAAACTTCGCCTCAAACAAAATCATGGCAATCACACAAATCAAATAAATCACAGTTCAGACATTCTTGACGAGTTCAAAAGCCGTGGCTCATTTGCTTCTTACTGGAACAGCATTACCAACGATATTAAAAGTGTGGATGCAAGCGGATGGAATGCAGAACTGATTCCTGATGATGAAATTTTAGAAAGCCAGTTT
The DNA here is from genome assembly GCA_030653695.1 of Paludibacter sp. Taxonomy (GTDB): domain Bacteria; phylum Bacteroidota; class Bacteroidia; order Bacteroidales; family Paludibacteraceae; genus Paludibacter. Next base: position 6,801 of record JAURYY010000092.1, read on the forward strand.
CCCGAAGTGTTGAAAGAGTTGAAGGAGAACGAAGCAAGACGGGATGAAGTTCAGGCAAAGTTTGATGAAGTGAACGAACTGGAAGATGATGTTTGGAATGAAGAAGATTACGAAGTGTGGCGAAGCAAGGAACTGAAAGAACACAAAGAAGCAATTAAAGCATTGAAAGGCGAACGCAAAGAAGCCGACAAGGAATACAAACTTTTGCTAAAGCGGATTAAAGCGTATGGAAGTGAAAAGTTAAAAGTGAATAGTGAAAAGTGGGAAGTAGAAAGAGAACAGTTAAAAGTGCAAAGTGAAAAGTTGAAATTGGAAATTGAAAAATTAGATGAACGGATAAATGCCAGTGAATTGAGAATTGCAAAACACACTGCATTGGAAGAAGAATTAAAACTCTGCAAACGAAAAATAAAAGAGATAAAAGACCGCAAGCAGGCATTGGTTGACCAAGCCCGCTTGCTGATAACACCGGAAGAAGCCAAAGAACTTATTTTGAAACGGTGGTTACGGACACTGCAACAAACAGTGAATGAGTATTTGCAAACACACCAACGCCAACTATTGCAAGCAGTAGAAAATCTTTGGGATAAATACACAACTCCGCTACATTTCATTTTATCAGATAGAGAAAGAGAAACAAAGCAACTTGATAAATTTTTAATTGAACTTGGCTATGAAAATTAAAAATGATGAATAAAGAACTTGATAATAATACCACACCGCTATTAACAGAAATAAAGCAACTGATAGACGGCAGCCGCCAACGGGTGTATGCCGTTGTAAATGCCGAGCTTACTTTATTGTACTGGAACATTGGCAAACACATTCAACAGCATATACTTCAAGATGTAAGGGCTGATTATGGAAAACAGATTTTGCAGACACTGTCTGCAAAATTGGTACATGAGTATGGCAACGGCTATAGCCAGAGAAGCCTTGCCAGAATGATTAAATTTTTTGAATTTTTTCCCGACCAAAACATTTTGCCAACGCTGTTGGCAAAATTGAGTTGGAGCCATTTTATAGAACTACTAAGTATAAAAGACCCACTACAACGCGAATTTTATTACACCTTATGCGTAAACGAAAAATGGAATGTCAGGCAATTTAAGGAACGCATTAACTCCATGCTGTTTGAACGGAGTGCAATAAGCAAAAAGCCCGAACTCACCATTAAAAACGATTTAGAAAAACTGCGGTCTGAAAAGGAAATGAGCATGGAATTGGTTTTTAAAGACACTTACATTCTTAGCTTTTTGGGGCTGGCTGATACGTATAGCGAAAACGATTTAGAGCAAGCCATTGTACACCAGTTGCAATTATTTATTCTGGAAATGGGCAACGATTTTGCTTTCTTAGCAAGGCAAAAACGCATTACCGTTGGCAACGAGAACTACCACCTCGATTTGCTTTTCTACCACCGTAAACTGTGCCGCCTTGTGGCTATTGATTTAAAACTTGGCAAGTTTGAACACAGCCACAAAAGCCAAATGGAACTATACCTTAACTGGCTGGCAAAACACGAAACCAATGCCAACGAAAATACACCCATTGGCTTAATACTCTGTGCCGATAAAAACGAAGAACTGATTCAACTGCTTGAGATAGATAAAAACGGAATTCATGTAGCCGAGTATTATACCGAACTGCCTCCTATTGAACTGATGAAACAAAAATTGCATCAGGCAATTGCAGAAGCAAAACATTTATTGGAGAATAAAAACATCGAAAGCAAATGGGATGAATAAAACACAAACTAAAAACAAATCATGGCAATCTTTAAATCATATAAATCAAGGTTCAGACACCTTTTAATTGAGTTGGGATATCAATTGTCTGAACTGTGATTAAACTGATTAAATGATTGGCATGAAAAAACAAACAACAAATCAAAGTAATAACATAAATCAAATGAATCAAGGTTCAGACATGGGGAATATGAGTAAGCAACGCAGAATAAAAACCATTGCAGAGTGTTGCGACATTCTTGATAATTTCAGAGTTCCGATGAACGATGAAGTTCGTCAGACAATGCAGGGCAATGTTCCTTACTATGGTGCAAATGGAATTCAGGGTTACATTGACAAATTTATTTTTGACGAAGATTTAATTCTCCTTGCGGAAGATGGAGGCAACTTTGAAGAATACAACACACGACCAATCGCTTATAAAATCAGCGGTAAGAGTTGGGTAAATAATCATGCACACATTTTAAGAGCTAAGGAAAATTTTAATCAGGATTACATTTTCTATTCTCTTGTTCACAAAGACATAACGAAGTATTTAAACTCCGGCACAAGGAGCAAACTCAACAAATCAGAACTTGAAAAAATTGTGATTGAGTTTCCAGCAACAAAAGATGAAGAACCTTATATCCGCAATTGACAGTTTAAAAAACCGTCAAAATTAGTTACAACTATTTAATAATAAATAACATACAAATATTTTGACGGTTGAAAAAAATCACCTATCTTAGTGCTGTGAAACAAATAAAGAAACAATAATTTT
>JAURYY010000309.1 GCA_030653695.1 Paludibacter sp.
AAAACCCCATACATTTATCAAAGAAATCTTCAGTTGACTTGGCTGATTTGTCTTGATAAATATAATAAAACAACGTACGGGTAGCCCTGTCAATAGCAACAAAAAGATAATAACTCCTGCCATTAAATTTTGGCAAATAGGTTACATCAATATGAAGATAACCAGGCTGATAATCTTTAAACTTTTTTGCAATGTTTTTTTTTTCTGAGGCACATTGTTTATGTTGTTTTTCACAAAACATCGATAAACAGAACTCCTTGAAATACCGGGGTTTTGGAGCAGCACTGTTTCATAAACCTCATCTATCGGAAGCCACGTAGCACTCCTAAGGCTTATTATTAGTGCTGTTTCGAGCTCCGAGAGTGCGTAGTTGATGTTAAATGGACAGCACGATGCATCTTTTACGAAATCCCTGTTCTTCCATTTAGAAACCGTCTGATTAGAAACATTAAATTGAGCTGCTAATTCCCGGTTTGTTGAAGAATTTAATACCTTTGCGATTTATATCCATTTATTTGGCTGAATCAGCGACAATTCCATTGCGTTTAAGCAATGCATCGATGGTTGGTTCCTGTCCTCGGAATCGTTTGTACAAAACCATTGGATGTTCGCTTCCGCCTTTCATTAATATATTATTGCGGAATGAAGCCGCCGTTTTGGTGTCGAAAATTCCATTTTTTGTAAATACCGAATAAGCATCGGCATCGAGTACTTCTGCCCATTTATAACTATAATATCCGGCAGCATAACCTCCCGAAAAAATATGACTGAACGTAGGGCTCATACCTGCTTCGTAAACTACCGGAAGGATTTGGGTTGCAGCCATAGCTTTCTTTTCGTTCATAATAACATCTCCTTCGAAAGGCGTTTCAATAGTATGCCAAGCCATATCGAGATATCCGAAACTTAACTGACGTAAACATATATTTCCGGCATTATAATTCTCAGAATCTTTGATTTTTTGAATCAGTTCGGCAGGAATTTTTTCGCCTGTTTTATAATGCACTGCAAAGCCATCTAAGAACTCTTTTTCGACACCCCAGTTTTCCATCATTTGAGATGGAAGTTCAACGAAATCGCGGTAAACACTTGTACCCGAAAGCGATTCGAAAGTTCCTTTTGCAAACATACCATGCAGGGCATGTCCGAATTCGTGTAAAAATGTGGTAAACTCATCGAATGTAATTAAAGCCGGTTTTGTTTCGGTAGGACGTGTGAAATTCATAACGATGGTTACGTGCGGGCGGCTGTCTTTTTTTCCTTCCATCCACTGACCTTTATATTCGCTCATCCAGGCGCCGGCACGTTTGCTGTCGCGAGGGTGAAAATCGGTGTAAAGCACTGATAAAAACTTTCCTTTTTCATCAATCACATTGTATGCATCAACTTCGGGATGATAAAGCGGAATATTAGGATTTTTAACGAACTTAATACCAAACAAACGGGTAGCTAGACCGAAAACTCCTTTTTTTACATTTTCGAGTTCAAAATAAGGTTTCAGCATTTCATCGTTTAAGTCATATTTTTCATCTTTCAGTTTTTCGGAATAGTAGGACCAATCCCAGGGCTGAACTTTGAAATATGCACCGTTTTTATTAGCATATTCTTGAACTGCGGCATATTCTTTTTCGGCAACAGGTTTGTAAGCTTCGAACAATTTATCGAGCAAATTATTTACACTCTCTTTGTTTTCGGCCATGCGGCGCACAAGTACGTAGTCGGCATACGATTTATGTCCAAGCAAATTAGCAATTTTCAATCGCGTATTGACAATTTTCCGAACATTTTCAACATTAACAAATTCTCCTCCTGACAAATTCCGAGTTGTGAAAGCCATATATAATTCGCGGCGAAGATCGCGGTTTTCGGCATATTTCATGAATGGAGTATAAGTTGTAGCCTTTAAATTCAACATCCAACCCTCTTTACCGGCTTTCTTGGCATTTATTGCCAGCATTTCCATTACATCGACCGGAAGTCCCGAAAGTATATGTTTATCGGTTATTAATAACGACCACTTATTGGTTTCTTTTAAAACGTTTTGTCCGAATTGTAATGTCAACATACTCAAGTCTTTTGACAATCCGCGATAAATTTTCTTGTCCTTTCCCGAAAGATTGGCACCGCTGTTCACAAATCGGTCGAATGTTTTTTGCAAAAGCATTTGTTGCTCGGCTGTCAGTTTTAATTTATCTTTCGTTTCGTAAACCGATTTGACTTTTGTAAAAAGTTTTTCATTTAAGGTTATTGCATTTGAATGCTCAGTCATCAAAGGTGAAATTTTTTGTGCAATTTGCTGCAACTCGTCATTCGTTTCTGAACCTAACATGTTGTAAAATGGCGAACCTACTTTACTTAACAGCGACCCCGCTTTTTCGAGTGCTACTATCGTGTTTTCAAAGGTTGGAGCCTGTTTGTTATTTACTATTTGGTCAATTTCCTGATTATGCTGTTTCATAGCTTCCTCGAAAGCCGGAAAATAATGTTCGTTTTTAATCTCATTGAACGGAACAGTTTGGTGTGGAGTTTTGTATGGAGCTAAAAGCGGATTAACTGCTTTTACCATACCGGCAACAATGATTGCAGACATCATAAAGATTATTTTTGATTTCATATTTTAATTTATTTGAAAGTGCTATTTTTTTATTAGTTTTTGACTCAGAACTTTGTCAAGCGTAGTAACTTTTAAAAAGTAAATTCCTTTTGGCGCATTACTCAAATCAATAATTCCTGTTCGTATTATGTAATTTTGTTGTTTGATTATACGGCCTTTCAAATCGTAAACCGACCACGAAGTTACCTGATAATTTTCGGGATTAAAATAAAAATAATCTTCCGATGGGTTTGGATAAACATGTATTGTTAATCCATTCGATAAAGAAAAAGTTGAAATATCTGTATTGTCAATTTTTTCGTACGAAATAATAATCTGATTTCCCTTTTTGATTTCTATATCGTTATTAAATAAAAACGGAATGTTCGCGCTTTGTTTATCACTCGAATTCCCGCCCCAAAAACTCAAAACAGTTTCCATCATATTCGCTTTTTCGTTCTGAAAATCGGAATAATTAATAGATGAAACACGTCTCCATTGACGATAAATGGGCAACATCAATGTTTTTGTCAATAAAGAGCCATCAGTGTTATATTCGTAATAATACCTGACGGTTTTTTCCCAGAACATAGTCGACCATCGATAATAAACCTCTTCAACTATTTGATTATTTGAATTATAATCGAAGTCAATCATGGTCGAATTTTCCCATACTGAATTTGTTTGGTTCCATTTTTTGGTGCGCTGCGAGCTAACTTTATTCGAATTTCCGTAATACCAATTTCCGTTTTCCAAATTTACCCATTCATTATTTCCGTTTTTTTCTTCGAGCAATTGTGCAACTAATATATTGTTGGAATTATACTCAAAACTTAATCTGTAATCTTTTATTTCGGAAGGTATCGACGATACTTTTTTTATCAGTGTCGATACAAGCAAGTTATTATTATAGGTATTCTCTGTGAGTTGGCGTAAAAACAATTGATTGTTTATCAGGTAAAATTCCTTTTTTGATGTTAATTCCGTGTCATTATAGTTGAATGTCAGCATTTTATATTGTTGTTCCATGCTATTTTTAAACTTCAAATGAGTTTCTGATATCAATTGATCATTTTGGTATGTGTAACGAATTTCATGAACCGTTACCCACTCATTCGAAATATATTTTATTTCGCGCTGTATTTCACATTGATTATTGTTATATAACCATTCGGTTTGCGTCAATTTATTCCAAATAAAGTCTTTTAAGAAATATTTGGTCTCCAATACCTTATTGTTATTATTATCGTAATAATACACAAAACGAAATGTCGAATCGTTATCAGTTACTTTTAATTGTGTTATCAGTTTTGACGTTTGGGAAAAAAGCAGTCCAGGTGCTAATAAAGAGACAAAAAGAATTATAAGTCTCGGTATGATTTTCTTCATTCTGCAAAAAAGGGATTTATATAACAAAAAATTTTTCCAAAAATACACATAATTATTCAATGAACAAACAAGAATTTTCCCCAAATCAATGAAATAGACAACAGTTATTCATAAAAAAAGTTCAACATCTTCGTTTTAACAAAATTATTATTAAAAACATACTCAGATCTGACATTTCGTTTGTCAAATCTGAGTAGATTGTCTGTAAAAGCGTTGTGATTATTGATAAATCAAAAGCCTATTAACCCTGCTTTCTCTAATATTTCGGACATTTCAGCCTGAACTTTTAAAGCTTCCTCCCGTGCTTTTTCGGCAAAATCATTTTCGGATGATGCGTAAATTATCTGACGGGATGAATTGACCAACAAACCACAACTTTTATTTAATCCGTATTTTGCAACTTCGTTTAAACTGCCGCCCTGTGCGCCTACTCCCGGAACCAACAGAAAATGTTCAGGTACAATATTGCGTATTTCAGTGAGCATTTCGGCTTTTGTTGCCCCTACCACATACAACATATTTTCATCGGTTCCCCAGTTGAGTGAGGCTTTCAGCACTTTTTCGAATAATCTATCACCAGTTTCAGCATCTTTCATAAACTGAAAATCGTAAGCTCCTTTGTTCGAAGTCAGCGCGAGTAATATTACCCATTTATCCTCGTAAGTCAGAAAAGGCGTTACCGAATCCTCACCCATATAAGGTACTACCGTTACTGCATCGAAATTCATGTTCCCGAAAAAAGTGCGGGCATACATGGCCGAAGTATTGCCAATATCGCCGCGTTTGGCATCGGCTATTATGAATTGGTCGGGATAGTTTTCGCGTATATAATCCACAGTCCGTTCCAGCACATCCCAGCCCGGCAAGCCCAGACTTTCGTAAAATGCTAAGTTGGGTTTATAGGCTACGCAATATTCAGCTGTTGCATCGATGATGGCTTTGTTGAACTCAAAAACCGGATCTTCGGATTGGTCAAAAAGGAATTCCGGAATTTTATTTACATCGGTGTCCAAACCCACGCATAGAAATGATTTTTTGCGTTGTATGTTTTCAAATAATTCTTGCTTAGTCATATATCAAGTTTACTATTTTTTCATTTACTAATTACTATTTTTCATTCAGAATATCAATTATATATATCTCTCAGTATAAACAACTTTTATACGCTAAAAATTTTCGAACTTTTAAACTTATGAAACTTTTTACTTCGTTCCAGCTGATTTTCTCTATACTTTCTGGCTTTTTGCTTTGGTGGGCATCAACAAAAATAGTTAATGCATGAGGTGTACAAATTCCATGTATTTGAGTGATATATTAACTAACTTCCCTAACTTCCCTAACTTCTTTTCTAACTTCTTTTCTAACTTCCATTCTAACTTCCATTCTAACTTCTCTTTCTAACATTTTACAACTCACTTTCTTTCAAGCGTTCAGTATTTTCAGCAACAATTAATTGATTAATAACGCCCTGAATATCACCATTCATAAAAGCCGATAAATTGTAAATTGTAAAATTGATGCGATGATCGGTAATACGACCCTGCGGATAATTGTAAGTACGTATTTTTGCTGATCGGTCGCCGGTCGAAACCATTGTTTTTCGTTTTGAGCCAATCTCATCCAAGTATTTTTGATGTTCAATAGCATAAATTCGTGAGCGAAGTTCAATCATGGCTTTCGCCTTGTTTTTATGCTGCGATTTCTCATCCTGACACTGAACGGTTATTCCGGTAGGTATATGCACCAGCCTGATAGCCGAATAAGTTGTGTTTACCGACTGACCACCTGCCCCCGAAGAACAAAAAGTATCGACACGAACATCAGATTCTTTCAACTCAATATCAAATTCTTCGGCTTCGGGTAGCACCGCAACAGTAGCAGCCGAAGTATGTACTCGACCCTGGGTTTCGGTTTGCGGAACACGCTGAACACGGTGTACGCCCGATTCATATTTCAATGTTCCATACACATTTTCGCCCGAGACTGTAAATATAATTTCTTTGTAACCACCCGATGTTCCCTCGCTGATATTGGTAATTTCCAATTTCCAGCGTTTTGTCTCACAATATTTCACGTACATTTTAAATAAATCGCCGGCAAAAATTGCTGCTTCGTCGCCACCTGTACCACCGCGTATTTCGACAATGGCATTTTTGCTGTCTTCGGGGTCGACCGGAATAAGCAACAATTTGATATTTTCTTCCATTTCAGGAATTTTTGGTTCAATATCGTCAATTTCGGCTTTCGCCATTTCACGCATTTCGGGGTCTGTTTCTGTTTCGAGCAACGCTTTTGCCTCGGTCAAGTGCCCTAAGGTTAATTCATATTCGTTTTTTGCTGACAGAATTTTTTCTAAATCGTGGTATTCTTTGTTAAGTTTCACATAGCGTTTCTGATCCGAAATTACTGACGGATCGGTTATTAAAGTTGAAATCTCATCGAATTTATGTTGTAATCCTTCAAGTTTTTCTAAAAGTGATGTTTCAGCCATTTTCTTTTTTCTTATGTTGCCGGACTAAAATAACCGGTCTTGTTTTATGTATATTTAAAAAAAATATTATGTCAGATGAATTTTTTCGTTGTATATAGTTAGTAAACCCTACATACTGTAATTGTTTCATTTGCAAAATTACCTTTTTTTTGATTCATTTGAAAATTTCGATCGTAAATACATTAACGCGGTAAGAAAACGAAACAGATTTGTTGATTTAAAACAACTATTAAATGTGTTTTTTTTATTTTACAGTAATTGAATAATTTAGTTATATATTTGATAATCTGATATATTTACTTTTTATTTGTTAAAATGTTTAATAAGTCAATGATTGTTTGTTTTAAAAAAAAATTATCTTTGCATTAATTATCAGAAAAAAATGATTGATATAATAATAAAAGGTTTAATAATTGGGTTATCCATTTCTGTTCCATTGGGACCTATAGGCATGCTTTGCATTCAACGAACATTAAGTAAAGGAAAAAAATATGGTATTTTTACGGGTTTTGGAGCGACTACTTCAGATTTAGTTTATACAATTATCACTCTTTTCTTTTTAAGTTTTATTATCCAAACCATTGAACAATATAAATTTGTAATACAATTATTTGGTAGTTTAATTATTTTTGTTTTCGGGTTATATATTTTCAAAAGCAATCCGGCAACTCAACCTCAACCTGATATACCAACTAAAGAAAGTATTTTCGGAGATTTTATCACTTCTTTTTTTCTGACACTTTCTAATCCTTTGATTGTGTTTATATTAATTGCTTTATTTGCTCGGTTCGAGTTTATTACAATTGAATCAACATTTTTTTATTCGGCAATTGGTATATTATCAATTCTGGGCGGTGCTACTTTGTGGTGGACTGTTTTAACTTTGTTTGTCAGTAAATTCAAAAATAAACTCAACATGAGAGGATTGAAAATTATAAATCATATTACGGGCACAATAATTATGCTTACCGGATGCGTTGGATTTATTTTGAGTTTGTTAAAATACTGAAATAAATTCAAAAGCATTACTGTACTTTAGCAATAATCAAAAAACCAATCAAAGCGATTGGTTTTTTGTTTTACAAAACTTGTTTTAGATTCCTAGCAATTTCTACTCTTTCAGGATCATTTATTTATTTTTCAAAAACTTCAAAATCGGAAAAGAGAGCAAAGTAACCATGCAAAAATAAACAGTTGTCAGTACCACCCATCTCAAATAAAACAACAACGAATTATCGGGCATAAAAACACTTCCGTCGAAATTCCCTTTCAAGGGAGAAAGCAATTCAATTAAGTCGATTAAATATTGTCCGTTATAGCTATAATAAAGCAACCCCCAGTTATCCCATGTTGTTTCAAAATGAATTCCGTTGGTAAACTTCAAATTCAACAGAAAAATAATATTGAAAATCACATATTGAACCGCAACAAACGTGTAATTTGCTAATTTCTTGTTTTTTATCAACGAATAACCCACTATCAGACAAATACCAAAAATAAAAGTCTGAACAAGCAACGGTTTAGCAAATTCGGCAAGAATATCAGCTAAGTATTCGTATTTTTCTTTGCTGATTAACTTATTAAACCACAGTCCGAAAAAATTGAAAGCAACATTTATAAATGTCCAGGTAAGTATTACTTGTCCGATATACTTAAAATCGGGTTTTGAAAAATTGATAATCATTATTCCGATAAATTATTATTGATTTATATTTAAAAAAAAATTACTGCCCCGGTTTCACCGAAAAGTCCGGAACAGGCAGTTTTTCAATGGTCTCGTCAGCAGTAGTATCGCGCAAAACCACATCTTGTTTAATATAAGTATGGCACCGATAATTCAGTGTAATTTTTTCTTTCGGTTTAGTGGGGAATTTTCCCCTGTATTCTTTCAGATTTTCATCAGCTAATACTTTTTCCATAAACAATCCGAAAATTGGTAGTGCTGTGCGGCTTCCTTCGCCCAACTGACCTGTGCGGAAATGAACACTCCGATGCTCGCCTCCCACCCACGATCCACCAATAAGTTTGGGCGAAACACCAATAAACCATGCATCCGAATGATTGGATGAAGTTCCGGTTTTTCCTCCAAAATCGGTATCCCAGCGAAACAAATCCCATTCCCAAAGTGCCTGAGTAGTTCCTCCCGGTTCGGTTAATCCACCTTTGAGTAACTCGGTAACCAACCAGGAAGTTTCGTAAGAAACTACTCTTTTTTGTTCGGTTGGTCCAGTGTAAATCACTTTCCCATAAGCATCTATAATTTTTGTAACCAACACAGGTTCGTGATACATTCCTTCGTTAATAATAGTGCTAAATGAATTGACCATTTCGATCAACGAAACATCCGAAGAGCCAAGACACAGTGCAGGCATATTTTCGAGCGGAGTACGTATTCCGAGTAAATGTGCATATTTTATAACTTCCGAAATTCCCACTTCTTGAGCCAACTGAACTGCAATTGTATTTATTGAGCGTGCAAATGCATGTTTAAGCGTTACTTTTCCCATATACGAGCGGTTGGAGTTATTGGGCTTCCACGTTTTATCAATACCTTTTTCAGAATAATCCCATGCAACGGGTTTGTCAATTCGGGTATCACAAGGTGCAATACCATGCATCATGGCGGCTGTGTAAACAAATAATTTGAAGGTAGAGCCCGGTTGCCGTTTCGATTGAGCTACTTTATCGTATTTCCAGAAATTAAAATCAATATCACCAACCCATGCTTTCACTTTACCGGTAGTTGGTTCCATGGCTACAAAACTTCCGTGCAAAAAATGATTCATATAACGGATGGAATCCATAACACTTAATGTGGTATCTTTTATTCCCTGTTCATAATCGAAAACCTTTGTACGGCGTGGTAAATTAAGATATTTATTAATCGAATCGGTGTTGTTGTTATACATCACCTTCAACGATTCGTACGTTTTGGTTTTCTTTGCAATTTTCTCGACAAACTCGGGTATTTCTTCGCGATTTTCATCCTGCCACGGATTTTGCCCGCGCCAATGATTAAAAAACCGGCTTTGTAAGGTTTTCATTTGTTTATGTACTGCTTCTTCGGCGTATTTTTGCAATCGGGTATCAATAGTTACATAAATTTTTAATCCATCCGAATAAATATCATGCCCGGTTGCATCTTCCCAGTCCTGCAGGTATTTGTCAAGATAGGAGCGGAAATGCAACGCTTCGCCATCGTACGACTGCTCCACACTGTATTGTAAGCGAATAGGAATGTTCTGCAACGAATCGCATTCGTGTTGTGTAATTTTTTTTTGATTTACTAAATTTTGAAGTACAATATTCCGTCTCGCCTGCGATCGTTTTGGGTTTGCAATGGGGCTGTAAGTGGTTGTTGCTTTTAGTAATCCGACTAATGTGGCTGATTGTTCGTAAGTAAGATGTATGGGTTTTGTTTTGAAAAAGGTTTTTGCAGCGGTGCGGATTCCAAACGAATTACTTCCAAAATCGACAGTATTCAGATACATGGTAAGAATCTCATCTTTGGTATAAAATATTTCAATTTTAACTGCAGTAGTCCACTCTTTGGTTTTCATAATAATCAGTTTTACGCCCGGTATTAATCCGAAAAGACCTGTTGAATACTGATTACGCGTTTTGTACATATTTTTCACCAACTGCTGGGTAATTGTACTTGCACCTCGGGCATTTCCCTGTGTCATGTCTTTTATAGCCGCAAATACACCCTGAATATCGATACCCAAGTGTTTGTAGAAGCGTTCATCTTCAGTTGCAATAAGGGTTTCGATAAGTTTGGGTGAAATCTCTTCAAAGGTAACAGGCATTCGGTTTTCGCGGAAATATTTGCCAATTACTTTCCCATCCGAACTAATGATTTCGGAAGCAACACTTTGATTGGGATGACCTATGCTGTGTAGAGTAGGGGATTTACCGAAAAGCCATAGAAAATTAATGTCGACTAAAAACAAATATAAAAGAAACATCCAAAAGCAGGTAAACAAAATATTTCCTATTTTCCGATACCAAACTAAGTTTCTGAATCTGGTAAGTCTTGCTTTTCGCCAGTTGATAAAACTATTCCACCCTCGTACTATAAACTCCCATATTACTGGAAGTTTGCTTTTGATTCTATTCCACATAAAAAATGTATCTGAATTTGAATGCAAAGTTAAAGTAAAAAGATGGAACTTGTTGTCTGATTTCTTAAAAATTACAGTGGTTTTTATTTCTAAAAATTGTTTGTCTCTGAATAAACGCTCGAAATACAGCACTTTTCAATTCTTCATCAGTTTAGTAAATCTTTCAGAAAAAAAGAGTTGCTTGGGAGTTCGCGGTGAATCAATAGGCAAGAAGTTAAAAGTGAAGTGTCAATAAGCAAAATAGAAAAAAGGAAGTAAATGTGTTGCTTTTTTTTTAAGCAAATAATTTAGCCAAAAATCAATGGATTCAATTATAGTCTATCCGATTCGAGTTGAATGTCGGTTGCTGCAGTTTTGAGTTCGGGATTTTTTATTTTAAATCGGATAAAAAGTAAAGATTTTATTCTAAAAAGATGGCAGAATTGAAGTTCTGCCATCGTACCAAAATAAATATGAGAAAATTTCTATATAAAATGATAAAGAAAAACGATATTGGTTTCTAATGCAGGTTTTTTACTGTCCTTAATTTCGAGTATTGCATTAATTTCGGCTTTGGTTATTCCTCTGAGATTAACTAATGAAACTAATTTTGCTGTGCAGCGTACTTCACTGTCGACAGTTACGGGGTTCATAAATTTCAATTTCTCAATACCGTAATTTACTGTTAGTTTTGAATTGTTCACTTCAATAATTTGCTCCCAAAGATACGGAAGTACCGCCAATGTCAGATATCCGTGAGCAATTGTAGTTTTGAAAGGACTCTCAGCCTTAGCGCGTTCAGTATCAACGTGTATCCATTGATGATCGAATGTGGCATCGGCAAATAAATTGATTTGCTCCTGAGTGATTTGGTGGTACTCTGATGAACCAAGCAATTTTCCTATATATTGCTCAAATTCATGAAAACTGTTTATAACGATTTTGCTCATTATTAATTGTTTTAATTAATATTATATTGATTGATTATTTGTGCACAAATTAATATGTTTTGTGCAAAAATAGTCATTTAAATTTAAATTTCCAACATTTGCAATTAGTTATTTTTGAATCTTTGAGCTGTTCCTATGATTTTAATTGGTTGGAGAGTTTTTTAAGCTTCATTTTTTTCCCCCCGAAGTTCTAAGCCGCTCTGCATTCTGATTACCAAAAAAAATTAAAATAAAGATGTTTGTATATGAGCATCCAATTCGGTAAAAACCACTTCATTCATTATTTCGGGTAAATTTCTGTTCATCCGTGCATTGTTTGCAATTCGCGAAATGGTGTACGCATTCATTTTTAATTCATCGTAAGGGCATATCAGCTTTTCAACCAAATGCAAATCAGTGTTTCGGTCAATCCATTGATAACTATCTTTAGTCCTGATAATCAAAGGCATTCTCTTTTTTAGATTGCGAATTTTTTCCATTAAAGTATTTGCCGGAGTAGTAACAATGCTGAATGTATTTAGCACTTCGCCCGATTCCTCATTGATCCATCTGTCGTAAACCGAACCCAGAAAAAAATCATCATGATCAACGCTGTGAATAAAATACGGATATTTTAGTCCATTCATTTCGCGATATTCAAAAAAACCGGCAACCGGAAGAATACAACGCTGATTTTGAATGCATTTTTTGAAAGACGGTTTTTCAAAAATAGTTTCGCCCTTTGCATTCAGTGTTTTGGAGCGAATTTCATGAGCATCCTTTTCAGTTTTTATCCACGAAGGTATTAATCCCCATTGGTGTAAGAAAATGCCATCATCTTTAATGATGGGAAGCAGAGGAAGGGAAAATCCGCTTAAGAAAAAATAATCGGGAAATTCGGGTAAATCATTTTTCCTTTCCCAATTATTGGGAAGACTATCGTAATACTTTTCGAGTGTGAGCAAAGTATTATTTCGAACAATGGCTACCGAAAAACACATAATTGAAGTAAATTATTTGAAATTGATAAGGTGCGATTACAAATTCAATTTTTTAATTAAGGTTTTTTTTGGTACATGACAACAAGTGAATAATAAGATAATAAACTGATTATAAAATTAATTAGTGTTGTGGTTAAATTCCTCTAATAATTTCGTCGGCGGTTAATACATATTTAGCTTTGAATAAGTATGGATTCTTCCTTTTTTAATGTGTCGTTATAAAATCAATTAGCACTTTGATAATAAGAATATTACACTGATAATTATAAAATACTTTGTTATTTATCTCGAATTAAATTTTCACGCAAAGTCGCAAAGACGCAATTTTTTACTTTGTTGATTATCTGACCTTTAAATTTATTTAGAAAGACGCAAAGCGAAAAACTTA
>JAURYY010000107.1 GCA_030653695.1 Paludibacter sp.
GCACTTTGATAATAAGAATATTACACTGATAATTATAAAATACTTTGTTATTTATCTCGAATTAAATTTTCACGCAAAGTCGCAAAGACGCAATTTTTTACTTTCTTGATTATCTGACCTTTAAATTTATTTAGCAAGACGCAAAGCGAAAAACTTAAAAGTTTTTCATTGCGACTTAGCGTCTTTGCGAGCAAGATACATTTTTTATAACGAACTGTTGTGATTATTATAAAGATTTTTTTCAATCTATGAAAAAAGAATAATAAATTCAATTTTCAACAGGCTATAGATCAACATCTGATTAAACTATTTATAATCAATATAACCACTGAAATAAAAATGAAAAAGACACTTTTGAGACATGCAAAAGTATAAATAAATTCGGAAAGTAACGCATTACTGGTGCAAAAATTAATACAAATTAAAATCGGAATCTAAATCGTCAAAAGAAAACTAACCTTGTTCATGTACATACTGAAATTGAATTATAGCCCTTATGACCAGTAACAGGTTTCAGTAAACTCACAATTTGCATTATGACGCAACCAATTTAACTACATATAATACAAACATATAGATACAACAGATCAACAGGAATCAGTTGATGAATGTACGCAATCAAATGATAAGCTCTTTTACTTTTCTGAATGCTTTTTCGAGTTTTAGCATTTCATCGGACATAAACTTGTAAAAAATAATCCATTCGATGCGTCGATGAATGTCAATTTCGGGTTTGTGGGTGTAAATGCGTGAAACTTCGGTGCCGCATTCTCTTATGTAAGCATAGTTCCAGATTAAACCATCCTGAAAATCCTTTTCAATAAGTGATTTGTACAGTTCAAATTTTTCGTAAAGTTCCATTCTCTTTTCCGGAGCGGGGTGGTTGATTTCAAGTATCACAAAAGCTCCGGAACGCGTGGCATCAAATTTCAATTCAACTCCTTTGAGTTTTGTATTATAAAGCATAAACTTACTTTTCCGGTTCTTCAAAGCAGGTGTCAGGCTGCAATAAACTCCAAATCCTTCCCAAAATTCTTTCTTTAACAATTTTAATTCTTCTTTGCTATACATAATTAATTATGGAATGGACAATCTTAAAATCAATTTTTACGTTTATTCTTCGCTTTTATTCTTCGCTCTTTTGTCCCGATAGCTATCGGGATGATTCTTTGTTCTGTTTTCTTTGCTCTATTTAACAATTCGATACACATTCCCGGGCGAACATTTTACGACACCTTTAAATTCCATTTCGAGGAGGAGTGACGAAATTTTACTTACAGGATATTCTAATTTTATGGCAAGCTCATTCATTTGAATTCCATCGGGATGCTGGCGGAGTATTGTTACTATACTTTGTTCGGCATCCGAAAGGTCGATAAACAGCGATGTTTGAATATTTTTTGAAACTCCCGGAATATTTTCGTCCCAGTTCATGGCTTTTAAAATATCGGTTGCCGATTCGACCAATGCAGCTTTGTTCTGTTTAATCAATGCGTTACATCCTGCCGACCATTCATCTGATACACGTCCGGGGAAAGCAAATACATCGCGATTATAATCGTTTGCTAATTCGGCAGTTATCAGGGCACCTCCGCGAGTTGCCGATTCAACGACAACTATTGCATCGCACATTCCGGCAATAATACGATTTCGGTTCGCAAAATTCTGACGATCGGGGTTTGTTTTGCTCAGATACTCTGTTACTAAGGCACCACTTTCGAGTATTTTAACCGCCGACGAACGATGTGTGGCAGGGTAAATTCTGTCAAGTCCATGACCGAGTACGCCAATGGTCGATAAGCTGCTATCGAGTGCAGTTTTATGTGCGGTAATGTCGATTCCATAAGCTAATCCACTAACTATAACTGCATTAGGTAGCATTACAGACAAATCGCCAATCATATTTCTGCAGTTTTCTCTTCCTATTTCAGTAGCATTACGTGTTCCTACAATTCCAATAAATTTTCCATCGTTCAGATTACAGTTTCCTTTGCTGTAAAGCATTATCGGAGCATCGGGGCATTCCTTCAGTCTGTAAGGATAATCGCGGTCGGTGAAATAATAGTACTGAATTTTATTTTTCAGAATAAACTCAATTTCCAATTCGGCACGCAGCAATACATCCTGTAAAACAATTTCCTTCGACAAGACTTCTCCGATTCCGGGTATTTTAGCTAAATTCTTCTGTTTTTCTTTGAATACGGCTTCTTCGCTTCCAAGGTAAGCAATCAAATTTTTTGCCAGATTGTTGCCGATACCTTTTATCAGCGTAATCCCGATTCTGTATTGCAGCATTTGGGTATTCATAACGAAACAGATTTGCGCTTTTGAATAATAATCAACAAAATCCAGACTGTTATTGTGCCGGAAATATTAGCTGCCCAATCAATCCATTCGGCTGAGCGCGGTGCGAAAAAAAATTGCTGCATAAGCTCAACCAAGCCACCAAATAATACAGGAAACAAAAAGCAGAGATAAAATAAAATTTTCGGGTTGGATTTTATGCGGATGTCTTTTTTGCTTTCCCACAGCAATATAAATGTCAGAGAACCAAATAAAAGAAAATGCACTAATTTATCAAAGTTATTAAACAGATTCAAATCGGGAAGTTTTTTAAAATTTGAAGGAGAAGAAAATGACAAAAACAATATTAATAACAAAACTAATATTGATTTCAAATATTTTTGAATGACATTTAATAGCATATAAAATATTATTAATAAGAGATTCGCATTTTATTTTGACATTTTTAAAAATGAATTTATATCTTTGCAAAGTTAAAAAATTATTGAAACAAAAACAAATCATACAACAAATAAATATACAGATGAGAAAAGTAATATATCTCAGCATTTTAATTGTTATTTTATCTTCGTGCTCAAGTGTTCTAATTACCGGACGAAAACAACTACTTCTGGTTTCAAATTCCGAAATACTGTCGATGAGTGCACAAAGTTATAAACATTTTATCGATTCGGTTCCTGCATCGAAAGATGTTGCTAATACTCAGTTAGTTAAAAAAGTAGGCGCAAATATCGCTAATGCAGTAGTAAATTACCTGAAAACCAACAACATGGAATCAGAGATTGGGAATTTAGTCTGGGAGTTCAATCTGGTAAAAGATACATCTGTAAATGCATTTTGTATGCCCGGAGGTAAAGTTGTGTTTTTCGACGGAATTTTACCCCTTACGCAAACCGAAGCCGGTATGGCAGTGGTTATGGGTCACGAGATTGCCCATGCTGTAGCCAAACACAGTAACGAACGACTGAGTCAGCAATTGCTACTTCAGTACGGCGCTGCAATTACCGATGTTTTATTGTCGAACAAATCAGAAATTACACGACTTGGCATAAGTACACTATACGGTATTGGTGCTCAGGTTGGCGTGATTCTTCCTTATTCAAGAAAACACGAATATGAAGCCGACCGATTAGGTGTGATTTTTATGGCAATGGCTGGTTATGATCCTGACGAAGCCATTACGTTCTGGGAAAGAATGGCTGCAAATAAATCGGGTTCTGTACTCGAATTTATGAGTACTCACCCCACCGATGTGAAGCGAATTGCCAAAATGAAAGAAGTGCTTGCTGAAGCTTTGCTGTATTACAAAAAATAATATTTGGATTGAAAAAACTCCCGATAGCTATCGGGACAAGAACCATCCCGATAGACTTCGCCGATAGCTATCGGCGTGAGCTCAGTCGAACGAAATCGGGACAAGAACCAAGAGCAAAGACAAAAAGAAATGTGATGACAAGAACAAAGAACAAACACTTTTTTTTTGTAAATTTATTACTTAAAAGTGGTTAACGTATGTCAGGCATTGACATCCCGATAGCTATCGGGACGGGAAAAAAACAAAGCATCAATAATAAAAAGCATTTTACAGCTCCGGTTTTTTTCTCCATCGTAAATAAAACAAATGTTTGTAGTACTGATCTTTATGTTTGCCGGTGTCATTACCGGTTATTTGTTTCGAAAGTTGAAATTCACTTTCGTAAACAAAATTATACTTGCGCTAATCTGGCTTCTTCTGTTTTTGCTGGGGGTAGAAGTTGGTGTGAACGATCATGTAGTGAAACAATTTGCCAATCTGGGTTTCGAGGCTTTGTTGATTGCTGCTTTTGGTACCATGGGAAGTGTAGTGGGAGCGTGGTTGTTGTGGAAAATTACCATTAAATTCCCTTCCGACAAGTCGGAATAAATAGCGGGGAATTTTTGGGCAGTTGCGAGTTTAATGAATAATGTTTCAAACAATAAACTTTTTAAACCTCCCTTTAGACTTCGCCGATAGCTATCGGCGTGAGCTCAGTCGAACGCTCAGTCGAACGGGGTTGGGGGTAATGTTTTAATAACAAAATATTTAAACTTCCTTTAAGGGGTTGGGGTTTATGAAAGGAAGTCTGATTATATTGTCGTTTTTTGCTACCGGGTTATTACTCGGTCTTTATCGTCTATTTCCGGTTGCATGGCTCCAGTATGAGTACAGTTTTTATGTGCTGGCTGCGCTCATGTTTTCGGTCGGGTTTAGTTTAGGGCATCAGCCCGATACCATCAAGCAGTTTCGCCGCATTCATTCGCGCGTTTTATTTCTGCCATTGATGACAATTCTCGGAACTTGGTTTGGTGTAATCATCATCAGTTTCTTTTCAAAATACACGATTTCCGATTATCTGGCTGTTGGTTCGGGCTTTGGGTATTATTCATTGTCGAGTATTTTGATTACCGAATATAAAGGGATTGAATTGGGAACAATTGCATTGCTTGCCAATATATTCCGCGAAATAATCACATTACTTTTTGCTCCACTGATGGTTAAATATTTCGGAAAACTATCGCCCATCGCAGCCGGAGGAGCTACTACCATGGACACAACCTTTCCGATAATTATTCGCAGCTCAGGCAAGGAATATTCTATAGTATCCATTTATCACGGATTTGTGATGGACATCAGCGTACCCTTTCTGGTAACTTTATTTTGTAGTTTAAAATGATAAAATCGCAAATTAGAATCTCTAAAATAAGGAAAAATTTCCGTAATTTTGCAGTTCTTTAGATAGTAAATTGTAACTGATTAAATTGTAAAAATATATGGCAAAAGAATTTAAGTATCAAGATCCATTCCCGATGGGAAAAGACAACACCGAATATTATCTACTGACCAAAGAGCACGTGTCGGTTTCGGAATTTGAAGGACATGAAATCCTGAAAGTTGAACCCCAAGCGTTGACAAAATTAGCCCGAGCTGCCATGTATGATTGCTCGTTTTTGTTGCGTGCAGAGCATCAAAAACAAGTAGCTGCCATTCTTGCCGATCCCGAAGCCAGCGATAACGATAAATATGTGGCTGTTACCATGCTTCGCAATGCCGAAATATCAGCTAAAGGCGTACTTCCTTTTTGTCAGGATACAGGAACAGCCACCGTTTATGCCAAAAAAGGCAACAATGTGTGGACCAACGGATTCGATGAAGAAGCTCTTTCGAAAGGAATCTACGAAACATATACCGAAGAAAACCTGCGTTATTCGCAAAATGCCGCACTCAATATGTACGATGAAGTGAATACAGGAACTAATCTTCCGGCACAAATCGACTTAGTGGCAAGTCATGGCATCGAATATAAATTTCTGTTTATCGCCAAAGGTGGCGGCTCAGCCAATAAATCTTATCTTTTTCAGGAAACCAAAGCGTTGTTGAACCCAGTATCGTTAGAAAAATTCCTCACCGAAAAAATGAAATCACTCGGTACTGCAGCTTGTCCTCCTTATCACATTGCTTTCGTAATTGGAGGAACTTCGGCTGATGCCTGTATGAAAACCGTAAAATTAGCTTCGACCAAATATTACGATGAATTGCCCACTGAAGGTAACGAACTGGGACAGGCGTTTCGCGATGTGGAAATGGAACACAAAATACTGAAGCAAGCACAAGCATCGGGTATTGGAGCACAGTTTGGCGGAAAATACTTTGCACACGATATTCGCATTGTACGGCTGTCGCGCCACGGTGCTTCGTGTTTTGTGGGTATGGGCGTTTCGTGCTCAGCCGACCGCAATATAAAAGGGAAAATTGACAAGCGTGGTATCTGGGTTGAACGAATGGAAGACAATCCAGGACAATATATTCCCGCAGAATACCGAAATGAAGGCGAAGGCAACGCCGTGAAAATTAACTTGAACATGCCCATGAATGATATATTAGCAACATTAACGAACTATCCGGTTTCCACGCGTTTGTCGCTCACAGGTACGATTGTGGTGGGTCGCGATATTGCACACGCAAAACTCAAAGAATTGATTGATGCGGGTAAACCACTTCCGCAATACGTGAAAGATCACCCGATTTATTATGCTGGTCCGGCCAAAACCCCTAAGGGCATGGCTTCGGGCTCGTTCGGTCCTACCACTGCCGGTCGCATGGATTCGTATGTCGATTTATTTCAGCAACATGGTGGCAGTTTGATTATGATTGCCAAAGGAAACCGCACACAACAGGTAACTGATGCTTGTCAAAAGTACGGAGGTTTTTATCTGGGTTCGATTGGTGGTCCGGCTGCTATTTTGGCGCAGAACAGCATTAAAAAAGTGGAGTGTCTTGAATATCCCGAATTAGGCATGGAAGCTATCTGGAAAATTGAAGTGGAAAATTTCCCTGCATTTATCTTAGTCGATGATAAAGGCAACGATTTTTTCAAATTAATAAAACCTACAATGGTTTGTTAAATTTAATAAGAAATAAATAAGGCTGTTCAAAACTAATTATTTGGACAGCCTTTTTTTATTTTGAGTGGATAGCATTTCATTGAACAAAAATAAGATGTTTTTTTTTATGCTGCATTGCACAAATAAAAAAAAATATTTTCACACCTGATTTTGATTATTTACTTTTGCTTTGCTTAGAAAAAAGAAAGATTTATCAATAAATTGAGCGACCAAATAAACTAAACGGGCTGAATTCTATAATCAACACCAACGCGGCAACCAATGTCCCAATCGCCCGGACAAAAACTGAAGTAGAATAAAAATTAGCGAAAAAAAAGCTGCAATCCTTTTCAGGATTGCAGCTTTTTTTTCAATGCTCTCTCCCTCGCCTTTGTAGAGGGTTGGGGAGAGGTTTTATTTATCTTCGCGCGGAGGACGCGGCAACAACGCTTTGCGCGAAAGTTTGAATTTTCCTGTTTTCTGGTCGATTTCAAGCAATTTCACATCAATTATATCGCCTTCTTTTATTCCCGCCTGATCCATGGTTTCGATGCGTTTCCAGTCGATTTCCGAAATGTGGAGTAAACCTTCTTTGCCCGGCATAAATTCAACAAATGCACCGTAAGGCATTACCGATTTTACTTTCGAAGGATATGTATCGCCAATTTCAGGAATAGCAACTATGCCTTTAACTTTGGCGATAGCAGCATCGATAGCAGCTTTATTGTTTGCAGCAATTTCCACACGTCCTTGATCGCCGATTTCTTCAATCGAAATCACAGCACCTGTTTCGGCTTGCATGTTTTGAATAATTTTTCCACCAGGTCCTATAATTGCGCCAATCATTTCTTTCGGTATCATAATGACAACAATACGTGGCGCATTTGGTTTCATATCGGCACGTGGCGCTTCCAATGTTTCCTGAATTTTACCCAAAATGTGCATACGACCGGCTTTCGCCTGATTCAATGCCGTTTCGAGAATTTCGTATGAAAGTCCGTCCACCTTGATATCCATTTGCGTAGCAGTGATACCATTTTTCGTTCCGGTTACTTTGAAGTCCATATCGCCTAAGTGATCTTCATCACCCAGAATATCTGATAGAACAGCGAAGTTTTTACCTTTATTTTCAGAAATCAATCCCATGGCAATACCCGAAACTGGTTGCTTGATTTGTACACCAGCATCCATCAACGCCAATGTACCGGCACAAACCGTAGCCATCGATGACGAACCGTTCGATTCCAAAATATCAGAAACAATACGTACAACGTAAGGATAATTATCAGGAATCATGTTTTTCAATGCACGAAGCGCTAAGTTACCATGACCCACTTCGCGACGACCAACACCACGTGAAGCGCGAGCTTCGCCGGTTGAAAATGGCGGGAAGTTATAGTGCAACAAGAAACGTTCTTTACCACGAATCAAGGCCTCGTCAACCAATTTCTCATCCATTTTAGTTCCCAAGGTAACAGTTGTCAACGATTGAGTTTCGCCACGGGTAAATACAGCTGAACCATGCGTTCCGGGCAAGTAATCAACTTCCGACCAGATAGGACGGATTTCCGTTGTTTTACGACCGTCTAAGCGTTTGCCTTCGTCCAAAATAGAACGACGCATGGCTTCTTTTTCGACAGCGTGGTAATATTTTCCAATTAATCCTTTTTTCTCAGCAGCTACATCAGGTTCCAATGCAGCGATATATTCAGCTTTTACAGCTTCGAAGTTTTCAACGCGTGAGTGTTTGTCGGTATTGCACGAGGCAGCTACCGCATACACTTTATTGTATGTTTTTGTCCAAATATCTTTTTTCAGATCTTCGTCATTTTCTTCGTGGTTGTAAGTGCGTTTTACAGTTTTACCTACAGCTTCCATCAATTCTAACTGCGCCTGACATTGAACTTTGATAGCTTCGTGCGCTACTTTCATAGCAGCCAACAAATCATCTTCGCTCACTTCTTTCATTTCGCCTTCTACCATCATGATATTGTCGAGGGTAGCAGCCACCATGATTTCCATATCGGCAGATTCTAATTGTTCGAAAGTAGGATTGACAACAAATTCTCCGTTGATACGTGCAACACGTACTTCAGAAATTGGTCCATTAAAAGGCACATCCGATACAGCCAAAGCAGCCGAAGCAGCCAACCCTGCCAATGCATCAGGCATATCAACGCCATCGGCAGAGAACATGGTAACGGTAACAAAAGTTTCAGCGTGATAATCATCAGGAAACAAAGGGCGCAAAGCGCGGTCAACAAGGCGTGAAACTAAAATTTCGTAATCCGAAGCGCGACCTTCGCGACGAAGGAAACCACCCGGAAAACGGCCGGAAGAGGCAAATTTTTCTTTATAATCTACCGATAGCGGCATAAAATCCGTTCCGGGAGCAGCATCAGCAGCCGAACAAACTGTGGCCAACAGCATGGTATCGCCCATGCGAACCATTACAGATCCATCGGCTTGTTTAGCCAATTTTCCTGTTTCAATAGAGATGGTACGTCCATCGCCGAGTGCGATGGTTTTTGTAACTACATTCATAAAATTACATTTTTCTTTTTTAAACTTATTAATTTCGGGTACAAAGATACAATTTTATTTGCGATAAAACCTTAACATCTGCATAATTAGTGATGTTTTGTTTATTGAATATTATATAAAATGAGCCATAAAATTTTAATAAAATCGAAAAAATGAAGATGTTTTTTTTAAATAAAAAGAGGTATGCTGTGGAAAGTTTCCTAACCGCGAAATTTCAAAATGGGATTTTATTGTGTTGTTCCGAATTTTTTTTAATCGGAATCCATTCATCTCCAAGATAGCGTGTCCCGAATGCTCGGTTATTCATTTCGCCTTGCTAATACCCAAAGACTTTATTAAGAATAATTAGCTATCCCGTTGAAAACATGAAGATTGTAACTTAGCAGAATGACTTACTTTTTTCTTTGTGGTTGCTGCCAGCTGAATGGCAATATTTTGTTTAACATTAACTTGGCTTGTCCGGTCAACCACAAATAATGGTTAGTTTCTAATTCAGGATCAATCTGTACAAATTTACTTTCGCCCACGGGTACTTGGTGAGCACATTTAAAAATTGCTGTTGCTTCGTCAATTTCGTCAAACATGGCAACGTAAATCATCTCAGCACCGCTATGAATTGCCCCCGCGAATTGTTTCCATAAAAAATTGCCTTTATTCAGACCTCCAATACCTATTGCTGATAATGAGAGCTTACGGACTAATACTATAATACTTTTCACACAGCGGATCCACCACCGTCCATGCCGGTACAACTCCTTCTCTCCAGCGTGCTCCATAATCGTAAGTATTCATGCCGTGCATGCGGTCCATTTCTTTACCGTTGTAAAGATAAGGAGTAGTGTAACCGGCAAGATATGACGAGCTATAATCTTCAGAGTTTGGATCATAAACTCTTGTTATTTCCATACCGAAGGGATAATAATCAATCATGCTTCCGTCGTAAAGTGTTGTGTAATTACTACTACTAAAGAGATTCCCTTTTAACACTTTGCGGGTATTGCCCAAATGGTCTTTCAGTAGGTAATTATGTTTCCAAAACCCAATAGAATTTAATGGTACTGTACCCGCGGTGGTTACGTATCCTTCGGGAGTGACAAATATAGAAATTTTTTTTTTAAATATTGAAAGTAGCGGAATACAATTCCTTATAATAATCGAGTAGGTAGGGGGATTACTCCCCCGCCCTCTCACACCACCGTGCATGCTCTCGCACACGGCGGTTTCTTTTAATGGTTTAACTTCTCGTGATTTATCGTGAGATTGTACAATCCTACTTCGTCAAACCATTTATTG
>JAURYY010000108.1 GCA_030653695.1 Paludibacter sp.
GGCAACCCTGTCGAGCAGATAAGTGTCAGATACTACGCCTACGGGAGCAGTATCAATGACAATATAATCGTAATTATTTTTCAACTCGCTGATTAAATTATCCATGCGTTCCTTCATAATCAGCTCATTCGGATTTGGCGGAATTACACCTGCGGGTAAAATATCAAGTGTAGGAAATTCGGTTGATTTAACAATCATGGATTTATAATCGGTATTGATCCCTGAAAGATAAGAGGTAACCCCTTCGGACGCTTGGATATTGAAGTATTTTGTAAGCATGGGTTTACGTAAATCCATTCCAATCAACAACACCCTTTTCTCGGTTAGCGAAACGGATACAGCCAAATTGATGCTCACAAAAGTTTTTCCCTCACCCGATTCAGTTGAAGTAACAAGTATTACTTTTTCTTTCGGGTGGTCAAGTGCAAATTGCAGTTTGGCACGCATCAGGCGGAATAGTTCGGAATTGGCGTTGGCATTAGTCGCATGATCTATTATTACCCTGTCGCCTTTATTATGTCCAAGTACCCCGATAATGGGTATTTTTGTAAGTTTATCCAAATCAGATCTATCTCTTACTTTGGTGTTTATTACATCTTTCAATAATATTATGGCAACAGGAAAAATCAACCCCAATAAAACAAACACAGCTATCATCATTGCCGAGCGTGGTGCAATTTTTACAACAACATCAGGAGCGTTTAACAGCCTGCCTTTAGGAATAGCAACCGCCATTGTTAAAGATGCTTCTTCGCGTTTTTGCAAAAGGAAAAGATACAATGTTTGTTTCACTTGCTGTTGCCGTGTAACTTCGAGAATCTCGCGTTCCTGACGAGGAATATTGCTTAAGCGTTCTTTTATTTGTGAATTTTGAGTGCCAAACGTTTTATTGCTAAGTTGCATACCTTTCAGCGAAATGGCAATGCTCGATTGTATTGCCTTGCGGTTCGACAATATTTGCTCGTCAATATTTCTAAGTACCGGATTATCGCTCGCCGATCCTTGTGCTATCCGCTGACGGGTCATCACAAGTTCATTGTACTTACTCACTACGGTAACCAAACCGGCATCGGATAATCCTAAGTTGGGTATTAATTCTGAATTGTTTTTGGAGTCTTTGATAAACTGCTCTACATATTTAATCAACTCTAACTGCACTTCAGCATCAATCCTTTTCTTTTCGTTTTCGGTGTTGCTTTGCATAAAAAGTTGAGCGTCAGCACGCACATCCGTAAGCTCATTGGTCTTTTTGTATCTTTCGATATCGGTTTCGACCCCTGTAAGTTCTTTCGATAACAATTCTAACCGCCCATCAATAAAAAGCGCTGTAAAATTGGCCGAACGGGTAATTTGTTCAATCACATCCTGATTGTAAATTTTTATCAGGGTATTAAGTATGTCTTTTGCTTTCTGTGCATTATGAGCATTCGCTTTGAGTTTAATTACATCAACTAACTTTTCGGTTTCTACATTCAAAGCTCCCGAAGCATAAGCTTTTGCCGCTGAAATAGGAGGTACAACAGTAACGTGTACCGGAAAATCGGAAGAATCGTTGCTTTGCTGAAGAATCACCATTTTGCCCACTGGTGTAGTAAGTGTAACAGGCAAACTTTTAACTGTTTGATCAAATTCTACTTCCTGGAAAATCCCCTTCACATGATATTGATTTTCTGCTTTACTAATTACGAAATTCAGACTGCCCTTTAAATTTGAAAGTGAAACACTGTCTAAGCGAACATAATAGGGTGAAGATGTATAAAGTTCGTGTGTCCCGAGCAAGGATTTCCGTGTATAAACGGTATAAAGTTCCAGTTCATGCACTACGCGTTTCATGAGTTCAGTCGATGTTATTACTGCTACTTCATTGTTCAACTGAGATGATAATCCGTACGAAGAACTGGGTCTTATATTACTTAATTGCTGCACTAATAACATTTCACTCATTTGCCCTGATTTACTCTGGTCGGTTACCAACAGTGTTGCATTGGTCTGGTAAGTATCGCGTTGCGTTTTCACATAAATATATCCCAATATAGTGAAAACTATCAACGATGCAGCTATCCATTTCCAGTTGTAAAGCAACTTCTCAAATATCTCCCGCCAGTTAATCGGTTTATCTTCAGCTAAATATTCTATATCTTCAATATTGTAATGGTTCATATTATTGAGGTGTTTTTTCTATTTTGTTGGTATGTATGTTAATAAAAAGCCTTTAAAACTATCATTTCTTAATTAAGTTAATGACCAATGATGTTAATGATATCAGTGTTCCGACAACAGAAATAGAAATGGTTTCGGCGGTACCAATAGCCGAAGCTCTTGTTCTGGGATTATTGGGCTGAACATATATCACATCATTTTGCTGCAAATAATAATAGGGAGAATTAATCAGATTTTTATCTCGCAAATCAATCCTTACCGACTCTCTTTTATCTCCTGTTTCTCTGATTAACAATATATTATCACGCTGTCCGTAAATAGTCATATCGCCGGCTTTGGCCAATATTTCCAGAATTGATACTTTTTCGTTATCAATTTCATAAACATTAGGTCGTGCCACTTCGCCCAGCACCGAAACTTTAAAGCCTGCAAAACGGATTAAGATGACAGGTTCTTCTTTGATATAACGAGGACTTATCCGTTTTTTTATTAATTCAGCCACCTGGCTTTTTGTCATTCCCGAAATAAATAATTTACCAATAACCGGAAAAACAATTTTCCCTTCGGTATCCACAAGATAATTCTGTAGTCCTCCGCCTGCGATAGCTGATCCGCTGCCTATATTATAACTGTTTTCTCCTCTTGACATCGGAATTATGGGTAAATTAAAAGGTACTGCCGCTTCGGGTGTGGTCGAATTGACGGTGATGGTAAGTATATCGCCGGTCTTGATAATAGGATCGGGTATGCCGTATGTTTCGGAACCTGATAACAGCACTGGTTTTCCTGCTCCTTGCAGATATACAATTTCTTGAGAGGTTTTACAACTTGCGAGCAAAATCACAAGGACGACTGGAATGATAAGTTTTTTCACGACAAATTTGATAAGTTGATATGTGGTTATTAGTTTTATTTTTAGCCTTCAATTCAAAAACAAAAGTAGAATAATTTGTTGAATTATTAATATTAACTGTTGTAAATATACGGTTTTGAGTAATATACCTTTTTCTAAAAGGTGTAAGTTGAGATTAAATATTATTTCAAAAAAAAAAATGAAAATATGATTTTGCGGCGTTATTAGTTTCACCGGAAGTTGTTTTCTTTTGATGCCAAAACAGAGCATTACAACGCTTGTTATTTACATAGCAATGCCACGTCACTCCCATGTAGGAATAGCTATAGAAATGAAAATCAATTACTTGTAAACAATTATTATTGTCAAAAAAACCTCTTGTAAAAACCACTTTTTAAATTAAAAAATGTATTATTTCGGACTAAAAAATTGCTTTCTAAGTTGATACGATTTTGTTCTTTATTACCTGATCAATGTTTGCTACTACTGTTACACCAATCTGCTCGATAATCAGAACTATATATTTTTTTTCTATTTTCTTAACCTTTCCACACATATCCTTCAACGGGCCAAAAGCAATTTTTAACTCATCATTGATTTCGTAAGTATAATTCAGCCCTTCCGTTTTATCTATAAATTCGTGTATTGCATTAATTTCTTTTGGAGAAACAACAGCCGGCACTCCACAAAAAAAAACAATGCGTGCTATTCCGTTAATTTTCAGCAATTGATATAAGTTTTCGTGCGTTGTGTGTACAAATATATACGACGAATACAGCGGAACATCGACAAATTTAATGCGGTCGGACCATTTGCGGGGGCTTTTGTGCAACGGCAGATAAACTTCAACATCAAGTTCCCTAATTCGCATTTCAGCTTTTTTCTCAGCTCGCGGCGAAGTATAAAGAACATACCATTGAAGGGAAGAATTATGATTTGAATGCATTAATCATCAATTAGTTTTGAAAGGTTATTCCGACAGAATTATTGTTTGAATTAAATTATTTGAAATTCAATCGAATTTAAAATCTGTATAAATAAACCATTGTAAAAAAACAAACAATAAAATTAAACTCCAAGTGGTTTCATAAGTTATTTAAAGCCTAATTGATTTAATGTGTTGTTATAAAATCAATTAGCACTTTGATAATAAGAATATTACACTGATAATTATAAAATACTTTGTTATTTATCTCGAATTAAATTTTCACGCAAAGTCGCAAAGACGCAATTTTTTACTTTCTTGATTATCTGACCTTTAAATTTATTTAGCAAGACACAAAGCGAAAAACTTAA
>JAURYY010000117.1 GCA_030653695.1 Paludibacter sp.
AAGCGTTTAGTAGTCTAACTAAAAAAGATTGTTACGATTATATTTACAACTTAACCATAAACAGAACTTTTGATGGATTTTTACGAGAAAAATCTGTAGTAAATGATGGACTTGCAAAAATTTTCACAGAAGTAAAATTTGAAGAAAGTCCGTCAGAACTTGACCACGCAGGAGACATTGATTATTTAGGCTATGTAACTGAAAATACAGCATTTGGTATTCAAATTAAACCTGTAACAGCACAATCAAATTTTGGAAATTATTCAGTTTCTGAAAGAATGAAAGCAAGTTTTGAGAGTTTTGAAAATGATTACAAAGGAAAAGTTTTTATTGTGTATAGTTTAGACGGTGAAATAGCAAATAAGGAAATTATTGAACAAATTAAAATAGAAATTGAACGACAAAAAAAGAACGCCAGCAGGTAACAAAGGCTATATACAATAAGGGTTTCAGAGGTAATTCAAGCATTCTGCCCCGCTCAAACTTCGGTGGTGGTGGACAGGAAAGTAGCCCGCAATCCCTTACTGCTGCTACACTCAACCGTTAGCAGCAAGCCGAAAAAAAGAGTAACTTTACATTACGAAATGAGATAAAAATATAAATGAAATTATCAGACCCATTTAAAATATTATCGCCCAATGAAAGATGGGCACCGACACAAAGTCAAATGGACGCTTTTCAAAATGCTTATGAAAAGTTGTTGCCACCATTGGTTTATAAAATTAGACTTGCAGTTGCAAATTGGAGAGAAGAAAATTACAAAGGTGCTTCGGAAACCTCTAAATCACTATTAAATTTTTGGTTCAATCAAGAACATTTAATCGGACAGACAAAATTCAGTTTTTTCTTTTCACAACGTGAAGCTATTGAATCCATTATTTATCTGTATGAAGTAGCAAACGCAAAAGACAAATACGAGTTAATGAAGTTTGACTCTTCTGGACGCGTTAGTACTGGAATGTTTGATGAAAACTGGACACGATATGTTGTTAAAATGGCGACTGGTGCAGGTAAGACAAAAGTAATGGGCTTGACTTTAGTTTGGTCATACTTTCATAAACTATATGAGGCAAATAGCACACTATCAAAAGACTTTTTAGTAATTGCTCCAAATATCATTGTGTTAAACCGACTACGCAAGGACTTTGACGGACTTAAAATGTTTTTTGATGAACCATTTTTTCCTGACAACGGCTTTGATGACAAAGACTGGAAAAACGATTTTCAATTAACCTTACATATTCAGGACGACCTGAAACCAATTACCGAATCAGGCAATATATTTTTGACAAATATTCACAGAGTATTTTTTAATGACGACCCAGAACAATCTTTTGAAACAACTTTTCTTGGTGTAAAACCAAAACCCGATGCCGACACTTCAAAAGGTTTAGACTTAGGTAAAGTAATGCGAAGCGACAAGATTAAAGATTTAGTTGTGTTGAATGATGAAGCCCATCACATACACGACAGTTCTTTGGCTTGGTTCAAAAGCATTGAAGACATTAGCAATAAACTAAAATTAAAAAATGGAAATGGAATAAGTCTGCAAGCAGACTATTCAGCTACTCCGAAACATAACAACGGTGCTATTTTCGTTCAAACCATTTGCGATTACCCTTTGGTTGAGGCAATAAAACAAAATGTGGTGAAATCGCCTGTGTTGCCTGACGAATCTTCAAGACAAAAAATTCATGAAAAAGATAGCAATGATTTTATAGAACGATATAGAGATTATATTGATTTGGGCTACATTGAATGGGAACAACAATATGAAGAATTTAAAAATCATAAAACTCCTATTCTGTTCATTATGACGATGAACACAAAAGAAGCCGACAAAGCCGCTGAATTTTTAGAAATGAACTATCCGTTGATGAAAAATTCAGTATTAACCATTCACACCAACAATTCAGGTGAAATAAAAGAAACTATCACAAGTAAAAGAGATAAAGAAGAATTAGAAATATTGCGTAAAGCTGCTGATAGTATCGACAAAGATGATTCGCCATACAAAGCAGTTGTATCTGTTTTAATGCTTCGTGAAGGTTGGGATGTAAAAAATGTAACCACCATTGTTGGACTTCGTCCATTTGGTGCTGATTCCAAAATCCTTCCCGAGCAAACTATTGGTAGAGGTTTGCGAAAAATGTTTTCGTTGGATATGCCCGAGAAGTTGGTTGTTGTTGGAACGCCAGCGTTTTTAGAATTTGTTGAAAGTCTTAAAACAGAAGGTGTAGAATTTCAATACAGCCCAATGGGTAAAGGTTCAAAAGGTAAAACTCCTGTAATTGTTGAAGTGGACAAAGAAAATCCTAACAAAGATTTAGATGCTTTGGATATTCCTATTCCACTTATGAGCCCAAGAATTTACCGCGAGTTTAAAAATCTTGAATTAATTGATGTAAGCAAATTCAAGAACGAAAAAGTAACACAGAAAAAATTCAATACCGATGAATTGAAAGAAATAGTTTTCAATGACATTGACGGTGATTTTTCACACAAAACAATTTTCAAAGACACAACACCCGACTACAGAAATGTAATTGGTTTTTTTACTACTGCCATTTTAAAAGACAGCCGATTGGTTAGTGGCTTCAATATTCTTTATCCTAAAGTGGAAAGCTTTATCAAATACCAACTTTTTACCAAAGAAGTAGAATTAAGCGACCCACAAACAATGCGAAACCTTTCAGAAATTCACCCAAAAGAAATTCTGAAAACCACGTTCAAAAAAGCCATTGATGAATTAACCGTAACCGACAAAGGAACAGCAGAAGTAAAAAACTTCATTTCGTTAAAACTTACAAAACCAAAGGTTGCAGAAAACCAACCTTTTATTGTTCCAAAGAAATCGGTTTTCAACAAAATTATTGGCGACAATGCTTTTGAATTGGAATTGGCTTCGTATTTAGAAGGCAGATTTGATGATGTTGTTTCGTATGCAAAAAACACAATGGGCGAAGGTGGAGTAAATTTCAAAATTGAATATCAGGCAGAAGACGGAAATATACGAGAATATTATCCCGACTTTTTTGTAAAAACCGATGCCAAAACATTTTTCATTTTAGAAACCAAAGGTAGAGAAGATTTGGACGACATACGAAAAATAAAACGCCTTGCCACTTGGTGCAAAGATATAAACACAGCACAGAAAGAATACACCTATACGCCAGTATATGTTAAGCAAGAGAAATGGGAAGATGTGAAGAATGATTTGAAATCGTTCAACGATGTAATTAAAATTTTTAAAGTAACTGAAAACAAAGAAGCAAAATGAATTTGAACGAAACCGATAAAACCAAAATTATTGAATTGATAAAGGCTGGCGAAAAACTGCCTAAAGAATTTATCTATAAACTTTTTGCAGACGAAGAAGATGTATTTCTTTTTTGGAATGGAAGAAAAGAAGATGTGACAAATGTTGCTTTACCTTTTCATAGCATTGAACACATTGACGAGCCAAGAAAAGACCCTTCGACAGGCTCAGGGTTCTTATTCGACTTGCGGGGTCGCCAACTCAAAGGTTGGACAAACAAACTGATTTGGGGCGACAATAAACTCATTCTTTCTTCTCTGGCAAATGGACCAATGAGAGATGAAATTGAAAAAGAAGGTGGGTTAAAACTAATTTATATTGACCCACCTTTTGCTGTGGGTGCAGACTTTGGTTTTAATATAGAAATAGGCAACGAAACTGCCGAAAAAAAACAAAGCATTATTGAAGAAATTGCTTATCGTGATACTTGGGGAAAGGGGATTTCATCATACTTAACAATGATGTATGAAAGGTTGAAATTAATGCACAATCTTTTAGCAGAAGATGGCAACATATATGTTCATTGCGATTGGAGAGTGAGCTACTACATAAGATTGATGTTAGACGATATTTTTGGAATAGACAATTTCAGAAATGAGATAATATGGTTCTATCCTGGTCGAGAGAGAATTTCTGAAAATAAGTTTCAATCTAAACACGATACAATTTATTATTTCGGTAAATCCTCCAAAGCCAAGCTTAACGCAGTAACTAAAAAATGGGATAAGGAAGAAAGAGTTAAGATGCTTCGAAGAAAAATACACAAAGATGAAGATGGTAAAGAGTGGTTTTGGGAAACAAGAGGTCAAGCAAACGGAATAGAACCTTATAAAAAATACTTAGACGAATACGTTGATAAAGGTGGCGCTTTGAATGATGTTTGGGATGATATTCAATTTTTAAGAGGTAACCACCCAGAAAGGGTCGGCTATGAAACACAAAAACCCGAAGAATTATTAGAAA
This sequence comes from Paludibacter sp., assembly GCA_030653695.1. Lineage (GTDB taxonomy): Bacteria > Bacteroidota > Bacteroidia > Bacteroidales > Paludibacteraceae > Paludibacter. The sequence continues at coordinate 4,283 of JAURYY010000117.1, forward strand.
GAATCATAAAGGCAAGTAGCAATGAAGGCGATTTAATAGCAGATTTCTTTTGCGGTAGTGGTACAACTGCAGCAGTGGCAGAAAAATTGGGACGTAAATGGATAACCACCGATTTGGGTAGGTTTTCCATTCACACAACTCGTAAACGTTTAATTGGTGTGCAACGAGAACTCCAAACAAGCGGCAAAGATTTCAGGGCTTTTGAATTGCTGAACCTTGGTAAATATGAACGCCAATTTTTTATGGACGACCTTACTAATGGTAAACGCAAAGCAAAAGAAGATTTGTATGTTGATTTAATTTTAGAAGCATACAAAGCCAAACGCATCGAAGGGCATTCAACTTTACACGGAACAAAAGCTGGGCGGTTTGTGAATGTTGGTCCATTAGATGTGCCGGTAACACAAAGCCGTTTGATGGATATTTTTGAAGAGTGCCGTCAGAAACTTTATACGCAAGTAGATGTTTTGGGCTTTGAATTTGAAATGGGCTTAACGCCACAATTTATTCAGGAACTAAAAGAGAAAGGCGTTTCCGTAACGCTTAAATACATTCCCATAGACGTTTTTGATAAACGAGCCGTTGAAAAAGGTCAGGCAAAATTTTATGATGTTGCATACCTCGATTGCAAATTAACCATTAACCATTTACAATTAACCATTAGTTTAACCGATTTTGTTACGCACTACACGCAAGACGATATTGAAGAATTGCAACAATCAATGAGAGCAGGAAGCAAAGTAGTAATTGAGGACGGACAGATTTTTAAAATCGAAAAGGATAAAAACGGAATCATCAACAGAACCCTACTAACCGAAAATTGGTTCGATTGGATAGATTATTGGGCAATAGATTTTGATTATTTAAGCAAACCAGAAATCATAAAACTGTCAGCATTAGGATTAAACGGATTGAAAGATGATATGATTGTTGAAAATAATCAAATCTTAGCATCCTCTAATCCTAAAAATCTTAATTCAGACGAATATTGGACAGGCAACTACATTTTCGAAAACGAATGGCAAAGTTTCCGCACCAAGAAAAATCCAACACTTGAATTTACAAGCATAGCCCACGAATACAAGAAAACAGGAAAATACAAGGTAATGGTAAAAGTGGTTGACATTTTGGGAATTGACACAAGTAAAATAATTGAAGTAAGCATAAAATAATAGAAATTTACAAAATGAATCATTGGGTAGAAACAGCCATACAATTGCTAACTAAAAGTCTGCATCCAGTTCCGCAAGAACTGAATGAGATTGATTGGAAAAGCGGTTTGTCCGATAAAAGTGAACGCTTGGCACAACATATTTCTGCATTTGCAAACTATCCCAATGGTGGTTATTTGGCTTTTGGAATTGACAATGATGGTAAACCTAAGCCATTAGACAAAACTGAAATGGATACCATTGTTCAAAAATTGGGGAATATTGCAAGAAATAATTTGGCTCAACCAGTTGGCATTGAACACACCGTTGCCGATTATAAAGGTAATGCCGTTTTGTTTATTCAAATTCCAGAACTTACCGATAAACCAGTTCATTTAAGAGGCAGTGATATTTTTGAAAGTTATAAACGTAGTGCTGGACAAACAGTTAAACTTTCCCGCCACGAAGTAAAACAACTCATTGCTATTTCAACTGGTTTCGATTTTGAATCGCAAATAGCGATGCACAATGTAAGTGATGACGAGGTAATGAAATTGCTTGATTACGACAGTTATTTTACGTTAAAGAAAAGCGTTTGCCCGATACCAAGTTGAGTATTTTACAAACCTTAGCTAATGATGATTTAATTAAAAAATCTCAAAGCGGTTGGGATATTTTAAATCTTGGAGCAATTCTGTTTTCAAAAGATGTAAAGAGTTTTAAAGAACTAAAGCGTAAAGCCATTCGGGTAATCGTTTACAAAGAAACGAGCAGAATAAATGCTTTGAAAGAACAAGAAGGCGGCAGAGGTTATGCTTCGGGTTTTGAAGGATTGGTAAATTACATTATGGACCAATTGCCATCAAACGAAGTAATTGAAAACGCTTTGCGTAAAAAAGTAAAAGTTTATCCCGAAAAAGCCATTCGTGAATTTGTTGCTAACGCTTTAATACATCAAGATTTTTCGGTTACAGGCTCGGGTGTTATGATTGAAATTTTCACAGACAGAATTGAAATAACAAATCCAGGAGTTCCATTAGTTGACACAAACCGTTTTATTGATACGGCACCGAAATCAAGAAATGAAAATTTAGCATCGTTAATGCGAAGATTAAATATTTGCGAAGAAAGAGGAAGCGGAATTGACAGAGCAATTGAATCTATCGAAGTAAATCAGTTACCTGCACCAAAATTTATTAGAGGCGATGATTATACAAGAGTAATTATGTATGCTCCAACTCCATTGACCCGAATGAATAATGACGACAGAATTCGGGCTTGCTATCAACACACTTGTTTGCAATATGTAAACAATCAGCAAGTAAACAATCAATCGGTTCGTAAGCGTTTTAACATTGCTAAAAACAATGTTTCGTTTGCCTCAAAAATAATTGCCGACACTTTAGAAGCAGGTTTGATTAAAGCATCAGACCCTGAAAATGCTTCTAAAAAGTTTGCTTCGTATGTGCCGTTTTGGACTTAAACCTTAATTGTTTGCAAAATCAAATGACGACTAAAAAACAACATAACAGCATGAATAACAATAGTTTGTTTATTTCATTGGAAAATCCCGAAGTTGACAATCAGCCCACAGGTGAAAGCACATTTGCAATTCGCACAAGCCAACGCTAAAACCAAAAAATGCAAAAGAGCTACCAAGCCAACGCACCAAGACACCGAACTATGGGCAGACACGTCACGACCGAAAAAGAACAACGAAGGCATAACAGCACCTACCCAAAAGGCGGGGTTTCGTGTTCCAAAGACAGTTTTGTGGTTAATCAAACATTAGTTTTTCAAATCAAGTTTTGTGGTAAAAGTCCCGCCCTTCGGGTAGCTGCAAACCGTTAAGTATAATTTGTTTACTTTACTCAAAAAAGTTCTTATAAGTTACTTCTACTTAATTTTTTTCTTCTGTGAATTCTATGATATTTTTAATTTATTCAATTTTTTAAGCAAGCCTTATGATATTTACTAACAAAAACGTGGGACTTTTCACAAAGTCCCACGTTTAAATAGGTATTAGTTTTTTAAGGTATAAAAAAGATTGTGTTGTTTAGTTAACAATACAAAGAAACATAGTTTATTTTAAGTTCGCAACCCTAAAAACATGTTGTACAACCTATTTATGATCAAAAATAAGATAGTTACAAATTGACACATTACCTTTTATGTTGTTTTTCAGCCACTTAACCACATTGCAAACTATGATGATAAATCAGGAAATATTTTATTAATTTCTAATGATTTGCTTATTGTTAAGATAAAAATAAAAGAATGGATTTGTTTCCAAAAATTTGGTAATAGAGAAAAAAACTATATTTCATATTTAATCAGTCAACTTTTTGTTTAATAGTTATTTGAACAATACTACTATTGGGATTAAACTGCTCAAAAGTTTCAATCTTATCTATATTCAGGCAATAATACTAATAATTTTATATCTTTGCTCATTAAATAAATGAAAATGAAAAAAATATTGATTCTACTTTCAATTGTTCAATTAGTTGCCTGTCGGCAAACAACACAAACCACCAAAACCGAAGGATTGTCAGTGAATGTCCCTGTTTTTTCTTCCGATTCAGCTTACAATTATATAAAAACGCAAGTTGATTTTGGACCTCGGGTACCAAATACAACTGAACATAAAAAATGTGCTGATTATCTTGTGCAAACCTTAAAAAGGTTCGGAGCAGAAGTTATTGAACAAAAAACGGATTTAATAGCATTTGATGGTACTGTTTTACACTCAACAAATATAATTGGAGTTTTCAATCCTGAATCAGCCAACCGCGTTTTACTTTGCGCACATTGGGATACCCGCCCGTGGAGCGACCACGATCCCGAACCTGCAAACTATAATAAACCGGTTTTGGGAGCGAATGATGGAGCCAGTGGCGTGGGAGTATTGCTCGAAGTTGCTCGTCAAATCGGAATTAGCCAACCCACTGTGGGCATCGATATCATTTTTTTCGATGCCGAAGATTATGGTGCACCGCAAAATTATCAAGGAAATTCAAATGATTCGTGGTGTCTTGGGTCGCAATACTGGTCAAGAAATCCCCATAAAAAAAACTACAATCCCCGCTTTGGTATTTTGCTCGATATGGTGGGAGCTCCCGATGCCACTTTTTATATGGAACAATATTCGGTTTATTACGCTTCACCCATTGTAAAAAAAGTTTGGGAAAAAGCACTGAAACTTGGTTTCGGTCAATATTTTATTCAGGAAAAATGTGGAGCTATTACTGATGATCATCTTTATGTAAATAGAATTACCGGTATTCCATGCATAAACATTATTCAATATAACCCCAACTCGAACAAAGGGTTCGGCGAATATTGGCACACAATAAACGATACCATGGAAAATATTGATAAAAACACTTTAAATGCAGTAGGAACTACGGTGTTGAATGTGGTATATGGTGAGAAATGATTTGAAGAGTTTGAAAAGTTTGAAATTTCGGTATTTTTTGATTCTCCTGCCTTGTAGGATTTTCGTTTATCTACTATTGGTTCTTGTCCCGATGGCTATCGGGATGGTTCTTTTTTTAATGAAATAACTTAAAAACAAATACATGTCGCTAAAATTTAAAAAGATAGCAGTAAAAATTGGCAGTAACGTCTTGACCCGCTCCGATGGTACGTTGGATGTTACACGCATGTCGGCTTTAGTCGATCAGATAGCAGTTTTGCATAAAAAAGGGGTTGAAATAGTAATGATTTCATCGGGTGCTGTGGCTTCGGGACGAAGTGTGATGGGAATAAGCAAAAAAATGGATGTAGTTGAACAACGGCAGCTGTTTTCGGCGGTCGGTCAGGCAAAACTTATCAATCATTACTGGGATTTATTTCGCGATCAAGGTATTACAGTTGGTCAAGTGCTTACTACCAAAGAAAATTTCGGCAGCCGTCGCCATTATCTCAATCAGCGTAACTGCATGAGAGTCATGCTCGAAAACAAAGTAATTCCGATTGTGAATGAGAATGATACTGTTTCAGTTTCGGAACTTATGTTCACCGACAACGATGAACTGTCGGGACTTATTGCTTCGATGATGGACATGGAAGCATTGATAATATTAAGTAATATTGATGGAATTTACAATGGATCACCTGCCGATCCAACTTCAAAAGTCATTCGTCAGGTTGAAAAAGGACAGGATATTTCGGATTTTATACAAACATCGAAATCAACTTTCGGACGTGGAGGTATGCTTACAAAAACCTCGATTGCACGAAAGATTGCTGACCAAGGCATTGATGTATATATTGCCAACGGGAAAAAGGAAAATATTTTACTGCAGTTATCTGATAAAAAAACCGATGTGGTATGTACTCAGTTTGTAGCATCGACAGGCGAGGTCTCGAGCGTAAAAAAATGGATTGCACACAGCGAAGGTTTTGCAAAAGGTGAAATACATGTAAACGAGAATGCAGCCAAAGCGCTTTCCGGCGATAAAGCGGTGAGTCTTTTACCAATAGGTGCTACAAAAATTGTAGGAGAGTTCGAGAAAGATGATATTGTGAAAATTTTTGACTTGAACGGAAAGTCGCTGGGTGTTGGTAAAGTTCAGTACGACAGCGACAAAGCTCGGGAAGTTGTAGGTAAAAAAAACCAGAAACCATTGGTGCATTGTGACTATTTGTATCTGGAATAAAATTATTTGTGGTTTTTTTCCGAAAAATATATTTGATAATTTAGCCTATTTACACAATATTTTAATATTTAACAACATTAATGAGGCTTAAAAATAATTCTATTTCTATCGTTATAACTTGCACTGTTTTGTTCGCTTCGTGTGTTTCAACAAGTACATTGAAGCAAACCATCAGCAGAAAAATATCGGGGAATATTAATCAAGTCGAATTGTTTAACACAACTTATCTGAAGTTAAATGCCGACAGTTTATTATCGACCAACAATGAGGTGATGGTTCGCAAGAAAAGTTCGTACATCATACCGCTTGTTGTATATTGGGGATGGAAGCGTAGTGTGGAGTGTAATCTTACCAACCGGTATTTTGTAAATTTGTTCAGCGATATTTTAAAAAACAAAAATGCTGATTTCCCTTATAAAAAACTCTTTGGCGATAAAATCCTTTTGCTTGAACTGACATCTGTTCCTTCGGCATTCAACTTAATAAACAAAGGGTCTTATTTTTTGTTTCCCAACATTCACGGATTAGAAGTCAAATATTATTAACTGCTTATCCCCTTTAGTCAAGGTTAAAAACAGATCAGGTGTAATGTAGGTGGTGACTTGAGGTTGAGAAAAAAAATTTAAAAAATATAACCACATAGGCACAATAGAAAATATAAAGAAGAATAAAAAGGGCACAATAGACAAATACCTTACGGCATTTTAAGAAATAAAACTTGGAATAATGTTGATGTTACCATTTCTACTATGCACTATTGTGCCTATGTGGTTTATTTATTGTCAACTTGACCGAAAGGGATAAG
>JAURYY010000119.1 GCA_030653695.1 Paludibacter sp.
GCATAAATCTGAATACCTTCTTTATTGGTTTTATGCAACGACTGATCAACAAAATCCCAAATAAAACCGCCCTGATACTTGGGATATTTGCGGATTAAATCCCAGTATTCTTTAAAACCGCCCTGCGAATTTCCCATCGCATGCGCATATTCACATTGAATTAAAGGACGGGGATCTTCGTTTTTGGCATATTTTTCGCAACCATCGTATCCCAAATACATTGGACAATAAATATCAGTCGATTTTTTTAGCCCGGCACCTTCATATTGAACCGGACGGCTCTTGTCTTCGGATTTAATCCAATCGTAACAGGCTTCGAAGTTAGGTCCATAGCCTGCTTCGTTGCCCATCGACCAAAAAATGATGGAAGGATGATTAAAGCTGCGCTGTACGTTGCGTTGGTTGCGCTGCAAGTGAGCCAAAGCAAATTGAGGATCTTTTGCCAAAGTTTTATCGCCATAACCCATGCCGTGACTTTCAACATTGGCTTCGGCTACAACATAAATACCGTATCGGTCGCACAACTCGTACCAGTAATTGTCATCCGGATAATGACAAGTTCTCACTGCGTTGATGTTCAGCTCTTTCATTGTTTTTATATCCTGAATCATGCGTTGGCGGGTAACGTAATATCCGCCAACGGGATCCATTTCGTGTCGGTTGCCTCCTTTGAAAAGTACCGGCTGACCGTTGACCAATAATTGTGCATTTTTGATTTCAACTTTACGAAAGCCCACTTTTTGCGGAATAACTTCAAGAATTTTTCCACCATCTTTAACGGTGGTAACAAGTGTATATAAATTGGGAGTTTCGGCAGTCCATTTATCAGGTTTTTCGACCGCTATTTCTGTGTTAATTTTACCGGAGCCTGAAACCGATTTTGTTGCAATTGTTTTATTATCAGCATTTTTTAACTCAATATTAACTGATAAGTTACCTTTTAGATTCAAAGCAATGTTCAATTTCCCGTTCATATATTTTTCGTCCAAATCGGGAGTAATCCGAATGTCTTCCAATTTTTTAGCATTGCGGGTATAAAGATAACAATCGCGGGCAACACCCGATAAACGCCAGAAATCCTGATCTTCGAGATAAGTGCCATCGCACCATCTAAAAGTTTGAAAAGCAATAAGGTTTTTGCCAGGTTTGAGGAAAGAGGTAATGTTAAATTCGGCTTCAAGTTTGCTGTCTTCGCTGTAACCAACGAATTTTCCGTTGACCCACAGATAGATATTTGATGTTACCGACCCAAAGTGGGCGATAATTTCTTTTCCATTCCAATTGGCAGGAATGGTAATTTCGCGACGGTATGAACCCACATGATTATCGGTTTCGGGAACAACAGGCGGTTTTGAAGTATATTGATTGCGCCATGCATAGCCGGTGTTCACATAAAGCGGATCCCCATATCCGTTCAGTTCCCACATTCCCGGAACGGGCATTGACGTCCAGCCTTTGTCGTTAAAGTTAGTCTGATAAAAATCAACAGGGCGTAGGTTGGCATCTTTTACCCAGTTGAATTTCCATTGTCCGTTTAATGAAAGAAAATTGACAGAACTTTCTTTGCAAGCTCTCATCACTGCTTCTTCCGACTCGTAAGCAAAAAAATTAGCGTGCATCGGAAGTCGGTTCAATTCGTTAACTTTTGGATTCTGCCATTCGTTGTTTTGTGCATAACCTGTAAGTTGAGCAAACAACAGCAATGAACTCAGTAGATGTTTCATGTGTTTATTTTAAATTATTTTTAAATAGATTTTCTGCAAATTTAATGTTAATTACACAATAACAAAACACAATATAAATTTTGGCACATTTTTGTAACAGAATTGAACGAATTTTGAACCAGCAAAATAAGCAAAACAAAAAAAGTAGGTGGAAATCGGAATATTACACAAAAAAGTTGGGCTGAACTTGACCAAATTGCTGCAAATTGTTGGCAGTAAATTTGGCGAAATCTGTAAAAGCGATATGAAGCTGAACTCTAATGTGACCGTAAATTCAGACTATTGGTGTGTCTATACGATACTCAAAAAATATAAAAAAAAAGAGGCAGACTACTTGTTCAGTCAACCTCATTTAGTATTATTGTAAATTACCACTAAGGAATTGTAAAGAAATATTTAGAATAATCAAGTAGTAGAATAATAATTAATTGACTTTGTAAACTTTCAAACTTCTTCTTTTCAACCGCTGACAGGGTTGAACCGAACCGCAATGCAAACTTTCTAATTTATGACAAGGGGGCATGCCCCCTTGCTAAGCGCTTGCAAAAAGTCTGCAAGTAAATCTTCCATTTCTTCCAATCCAACCGAAATACGGATGGTTTTATCTGAAACATGCATTGTGTTGCGCACTTCGGGCGTGAAATTTCCAAATATAGTACTTGCAGGATGAATGGCTAATGATTTATTGTCGAAAAGGTTGGTAGCTCGTTTAACAATATTTAACTTGTTCATAAAACGAAAGCAAGCTTCGCGCGATGTCAGGTCGAAAGTAAACATAGCACCGGGGCGGTCGCCAAACTGGGTTTTACTAAGTTCGTAATATTTATTTTCGGGCAATCCGTTATAATTCACCGATGCTACTCCATGAATTTTTTTAAGCGATTTAACTAATTCAAAGCAGGTTTTTGTGGCTTTTTCGTAGCGAAGTGTCAGCGTTTCTAATCCGAGTGTTTGCATGTAAGCCGCTTGTGGAGTCATATATGCTCCCAAATTACGATGAATTTCCTTTCGCAGTTTGGCAGTAAAAGCTCCTTCGCCAAATTCTTTTGCCATCCCATGAAGTTTGGGGGACGACATCCAGTTGAAATTACCATAATCCATTATCAATCCGCCCAAACTGGTAGCACCGCCCGATATATATTTGGTGCTCGATACAATTTCGATATTTATTCCAAAGTCCTTAGCATTAAAAGCACAAAACGGAATTATGGTGGTGTCGGCTATCAGTGGTACATTTTTTTGAGTACAAATAGCCGATATTTTTTTCAAATCAGCCACTTCCATTTGTGGGTTAGTGATGATTTCGAGAAAAACAGCACAAGTATTTTTGTCAATAGCAGCATCTACCTGATCGGGACTTGTCAGGTCGCAAAATCGGGTTTCAACGCCAAAAGTAGCCATTGTAGCGGTAAAGAAAGAATAGGTATTTCCAAACAAATGGCGCGATGTAACAATATTGCAACCCGAATGAGCAAGCGTAATGATGGCATTCGAAATGGCTGCCATACCTGAATTCAGGGCAGTAACGCTGTAAGCTCCGGTAATTGTTTTCACCCTGTCTTCGAAATACTGAACCGTAGGATTGCTAATGCGCGAATATGCAAATTCGGGAGTTTTTCCGGTAAATGCAGATTCCATTTGCTCTGCCGATTCAAATTCGTAAGCTGCCGAATTGTAAACCGGCATGCTTAATGCGTTGTATGCATCTGGTTTTGCGTAATCGGTATGCAGCAGTTTTCCGTTAAATGATAGTTCGTCCATATTACTTTGGCTTGGACCCACTATTGAAGTGGATTTTGATTAACATAAATCATTTTACATAAAATTGAAAATGATTTAAAAATGATTGATATCTACCTTAATTTTGCTCCTAATTTAGTTTCAAAATTAGTGAGTAATTTTTTCATGATGGTCTCAATTTGGGCATCGGTCAGTGTTTTAGTTTGGTCTTGCAATATAAAACTTACTGCATACGATTTTTTGCCCGCTTCCATGTTTTTACCTTCGTAAACATCAAATAATGTTACTTTTTTCAGCAACTTGCGTTCGGTTTCGTAGGCAATTTTTTCAATTTCGGCAAAGGTTACATTTTTATCAAGTAACATGGCTAAATCACGCTTTACTTCGGGATATTTTGAAATCTCCGAATATTGAACTTTGTGATCGCCTAATTCCGATAGAATAGCGTTCCAGTTCAGGTCAGCATAATAGACTTCCTGATCGATATCAGTTACTTTGCAAATTTTAGGGTGAACAACGCCGTAAACGGCTAATTTGTTACCGCGCGGACTGAAAACTGTCAGCGCTTCGCACAATAAATCGTCGGCAAATTCGCCGGTTACTAATGTACGTAAGTCGAAACCAAGGCGACGGAAAATATTTTCGATATAGGCTTTCAGTTCGTAAATACTCGATTTTTCGTCGGACGAAGTCCACGATTGTGCGTGTTTGTTGCCGGTGATCCATAAAGCTAAATGGTAATCTTCAGAATAGGCTGATAATGTTTCGCTTTCTTTTTGGCTGCCCGCTTTATAATAATAGCAATTTCCAAATTCATAAAATTTCAAATCTGCATTTTTGCGGTTTACATTGCGGTTAATATTTTCAAGTCCGCCGAACAGCAAAGTCTGACGCATTACGCTTAAATCAGAACTCAAAGCATTGATAATCTTTACGCTGTGAGCTGTCGGAAATGAAGTTAAATCGGTATAATAAGCACTTTTTGTAAGTGAATTATTCAATACTTCGTTGAATCCCTGCGCTGTCAATTGTTCGGCAATCAGATGTTGCAATTTATGACTGTCAGGTTTTGAGCTGTAACTCAGGTTCGACATCAATTTCTCACCAATTTCCACATTATTATAACCATAAATGCGCAAAATATCTTCAATTACATCCACATCGCGCTGTACATCAACTCGATAAGGTGGAATATGAAGCACATAGCCCTCATCGGTTTGCTGAGCAATTTTAATTTCGAGCGCATTCAAAATGGTTTCGATTTTTTCTTTGCCAATTTCTTTACCAATCAAGGTGTTGATTTTTTGTATTGTAATTGATATTTCGAAAGGTTTGACTTCGCGGGGATATACATCAACGATGTCGCTCGAAATCGTTCCGCCAGCTACTTCCTGAATCAGTAAAGCACAACGTTTTAATACATAAATGGTATTGGTAGGATCGCAACCGCGTTCGAACCGGAAAGAAGCATCGGTATTTAACCCGTGCCGACGAGCCGTTTTGCGTATGGATACCGGATTGAAATAGGCGCTTTCCAAAAATACATTTTGAGTAGTTTCGGTAACGCCCGAATCTAATCCGCCAAACACACCGCCGATACACATTGGTTTTTCGGCACTGCAAATCATAAGATCAGCGGCATTCAATTTTCGTTCGGTTCCTTCAAGTGAAACAAACGGAAAACCTTCGGGCAAATTTTTTACACGTACTTCACATCCTTTTATTTTATCGGCATCGAAAGCATGAAGTGGTTGACCCAATTCGTGAAGTACAAAATTTGTAACATCCACAATATTATTGATAGGGCGAAGTCCGATAATAAGCAACGCATTTTTCAACCATTCAGGCGATTCGGTTACCGTAACACCAGAGATGGTTACTGCCGAATATCGCGGACAAGCTTCCGGGTTTTCAACCGTTACCGGTATTTGTAAATTGTTGTTTTGAACAACAAAAGCATCAACGGAAGGTTTGGTGAGTTTTACCGAAGGATTTTTTAATGCATAATATGCTGCCAAATCGCGTGCTACTCCGTAGTGCGAAGCTGCATCAATACGGTTTGGAGTAATATCTACTTCGAGTAAAAAATCATTTTTTATTCCGTAGTAATCTTTGGCTAAGGTGCCAACCTCAGCATCGGCTGGTAAAACAATAATGCCATCGTGACTTGTTCCAATGCCAATTTCATCTTCGGCGCATATCATTCCCAGCGATTCCACTCCCCGTATCTTGGTTCGTTTGATAGTGAAACTTTCGTTGTCCGAATAAAGTTTGGTGCCCACAGTGGCAACAACCACTTTTTGTCCTGCTGCTACGTTGGGAGCACCGCACACAATCTGCAAATTTTCATCGCCGCCAACGTTCACTGTTGTTACATGCAAATAATCTGAATTTTCGTGTGTTGCACAAGTGAGAACTTGCCCGATTACCAATCCTTCCAAACCACCTTTTACGGTTTGAACTTCCTCAACACCACCCACTTCGAGGCCTATCGAAGTCAATGCTTTCGATAATTCATCAGCCGAAACATCAATATTTATGTACTTTTTCAGCCAGTTATACGATATATTCATAACTTTTTATTTGTTTATTTTTACAGGCTGCAAAGATACAGTTTTTTACTTAATTTTTTTTGTGAAGTTAAATTCAGGTGAAATAAAGTAGTAAAATTTATTGAAAATAGGAATGTATGATTTAAAAATACTTTTTCAGTCAATGAATTTTAATTTGGTTAATAAATAATTGTTTTGCCTCCATTTCATACTGAATTATTTTCTCTGAATTCCTTTAACCTTTCTTCTAACACTTGAATTTGTTTTATCCGCACAAACGAAACGCAAATACGTAGTCCGTTTTTATTTTCGCTGCCGGTAATTGACAATGAAATGGCACTGAGTCCATAATAGAGAAATTGTTTCATCAACTCTTCGCTCGTCATGCCCGGATAAGCTATCGTAAAATAAAATCCATCAGCCAGATCGCCCGCTTCATCTTTATACACAATATAAAACCCTGATTTCAAAAAAATTTCTTTCATTAGTCGGGCTTTTTCAGCATATTGATGCAAATCGGCAGCAAAGTCAATTGTTCCATCGTTTGCCGCTTTGAGCATGGCGGCAAGGGCGTATTGTGCTGTATGCGAAGTGCCAGCCGTTGTTGCATAAAGTATTCCATAAGTGATAAAATGACCTAAAATATCACTCGTAAAAAAGTTTATTAAATGCGGATATCGCCTTGTGCGTAATTTTTCGGAAGTTATCATCATGCCGATACGCTGACCGGCATAACTGAAAATTTTCGAGGCTGAAAGTATTAAAATATAATGGTCGGTGTAGCGGGCTACAGTTGGTTGATAGGGCGGAATGCCCGGCTTACCGTAATCGTGGCGGAAATCCATACCAAAATAAGCCAAATCTTCAACCACAATAACATCGTATTTAGTTGCTAATTCGCCGATAATTTGTAATTCATTTTCGCTCAAACTAATCCATGAAGGATTGTTGGGCGACGAATAAGTTATGGAGCATACGTTTCCATCCGAAAGAAAAGAGACCAATTTCTCGCGTAGTTTTTCTCCTCGATAATTCAGAATATCAAATGATTTGTAAGGTAAACCGAGTAACTTTAGTTGTGATTTATTGACAGGAAATCCGGGATCGATAAAAAGTGTATAAGGTTTTTGCGGATGGGTGCGGGCTGCGGCAAGTAAAGCAGCGAAACTTCCCTGCATTCCGCCCACTGTTGGAACACAACAGGCAAGCGAAACATCAATATTCATAAATAGTTTTGCAAAACGGGCTATTTCGGTTTTAGCGAATTGAATTCCCTCAATATTTGGATAAGCATTTGCCAGCCCAAGTTCGAGTGCTTCTTTTTCTGCCTGAGTACCAATAGATGAAGCCGGCAATCCGGGAACACCCATTTCCATGTGAATAAATTCCTGTCCGCTTTGTTGTTCAATCAGTGCAACTAATTTTACAACTTCACGAATGGATAAACGGGTAATATCCGATTCGCCAAACTGACCAAACAACGAATCGACAAGTGCTTTATTGATTGTCATAGATTTTTTAATTAAACACCCAACCCCCTGAAAGGGGCTCAAGGACATCGGTATAATTAGTTTATGATTTGTCAAATCATGAGTCAATTTCTCGGCTTCGATGATAATTCCTTTATATGCTTCTCTTGATAAATCATCTGTATCCATTTACATAATCTTTGTTTTGATTGCTGCCAGTGGCAACGGTTGAGTGAAGCATCAGTAAGGGTCCCGATAGCTATCGGGAGCTTGAAATACCACTGAAAACCTTATTGTTGATATACTTTGTTATGTGTAGAATTTATTTATTTGTCGTTGTCAGCAACTCCTTTATACCACCGATTGAACTCAATACACCAGTAGCTTCGTAAGGCATATAAATTATCTTATTGTCTTTTCCGCTTACCATTTCGCCCAATGTGTCAATGTAGCGAACTGCTAATAGATAATTTACAGGGTCGCTTTTTGTAGCACCAATTGCTTGTGTAATTTTTTGAATTGCTTCCGCTTCTCCTTGTGCTGTTCTTATTCTCGCTTGTGCTTCTCCCTCTGCTCTTAATATCTGTGATTGTTTTTCACCTTCTGCATTATTTATTTTTGATTCTTTATCCCCCTCTGATTGTAAAATTTTTGATAGCTTGTCGCCTTCAGCTTCTAAAATTTTTGCTCGCTTGTCTCTTTCTGCTCGCATTTGTTTTTCCATCGCTGCTCTTATTTCTTGTGGTGGATTTATGTCCTGCAATTCAACCCGATTAACTTTTACGCCCCACTTTTGACCTGCTTCATCCAAAACACTTCTCAGTTTGTGGTTTATTGTGTCTCTTGAAGTAAGGGTTTGGTCCAAATCCAATTCTCCGATTACATTTCTCAATGTTGTCTGGGTCAGTTTCTCAATAGCATCCGGCAGATTTGAAATTTCATAAATTGCTCTTACGGGGTCAGTAATTTGAAAATAAATAATCGCATTAATTTCTGTACCTACATTATCCTTTGTAATTACATTCTGTTTAGGAAACTCATAAACAGTTTCTCTTAAATCAATTTTTGTTACCGTTCTGGTAGTAACAATACTTCTTCCATCAACGCCTACATCTTGTCTGACAAATCGCCAAATGATTTCTCTTGGACGGTCAATGATTGGCCAAATAATATTTATACCTGTTGGCAATGTTCGGCTGTATTTTCCAAGCCTTTCAATTACAATTGTTTCTGATTGTTGAACAATTTTGAAACCTGAAGCTGCAAAAATAATTACGAAAAGCGCAATTACCCCTAAAATGATAATGATACCCATAGTTTAGTCCTCCTTTTTAAATAATTTTACTGTTAATATTGTGCTGTTTACTTTTAATATTTCAACTCTTTCCCCAGCATTTAGGATTTCGTTGTTTTCTGTTTCGGCTTTCCAGTCGTCTCCTTCAACTGAAATTCTTCCTTGATTTTGAGAGTTGTCTATGGTGACTGTAACTTTGCCAATTTTCCCAACAAGTGCATGTACATTGGTTTTCAAGTCACCACTTTTTTTGTGGCCATATTTAAGAATAAATGGTCTTACGCCAAAAAAACTTATTAGCGTACCGAACGAAAATGCGAGCAATTGAATTTTTATTCCAAAGTCAATGGATGAAAAAATTCCGGCGAATATGCACCCTATAGCAAGGCAAGCTGCTAAAAATGCTGGTGTGAAAATTTCTACAATAAAAAGTAAAACCGCAACGATTATCCAAATGTGCCAAATTTCAAATTCCATATTTTCTTTTTTTAGTATGTATTTTTTGTTTCTTAAATTTACGCAATACTTGCTTATAGTAACGTATTTTCCATACAAGATATACCATTATAGCTCCTATTTATTCTTTTATTTATTCGACAAATATAAGAATAATTAACTATAAATTATCATAAGGCGATTTTATTTTTAGGCTTTTTGGCTCTATAACGAATGAGGTGGGTAAATGAACGAAGGAACGCTGATTAAACTGTCCCGATAGCGTTCGGGATGATTCTTGCGTTCTATAATAAACGACAAATATAACACAATGGTTCGTTATAAAATAAGATTTTTTGAACGCTAAGTCGCTAAGCCGCAAAGCCGCAAAGAAAAACTGAAAGGTTTTGTCTTTGCGTTCTTTTTCTTCATGTTGATTATAAGGCGTTTAAATCTTTGCGGCTTTGCTTTTACTGTTTTAAAAAGAATATATTATAGTAATACAATTATACATGGTTAAACTATTGATTATAAATATAATATGCATTTTTATAACGAACCATTGTAACATACACTTTGAGTTTTGTATATATTTGATATACTGCGTTTTTCCCGCCCCGATTCCCGTCCCGATTCCCGATAGCTATCGGGACGGGAATCGGGATTACTCTTTTCCCGATAGACTTCGCCGATAGCTATCGGCGTGAGCTCAGTCGAACGCTATCGGGATTGTTCTTTTGTCTTATATTATATATTAAAGGCATATCCGGTTGAACGGATGATAATTAAGAGTGCCGAACTTATCTTCGAGCTCTATTTATTCAGTAGCTCTTTGTTTTTTTTAATTATTAAATTCGACATCTGAAATCCGTACATTTATCGTGTTACCCGCTTTCAGCGTAAAACCCGAAACCTCCCGATAGCTATCGGGACGCAGAACGCGAAACCAACTCACTTCATTCTTCTGTCGATTACTCTCAGTACTTTGCCTTCGCTGTGGGCAATGGTTTTTGGTTCAACGAGCCTAACTTTTACATTTAGTCCGATTGCGCTATTTAGCGCATTCTCAATTTTACGCGAAAGCATTTGCAGGTCGCGGATGGTTTCCATTAAATTGGATTCGTTCATCTCAACCAGCAATTCGAGTGTATCGAGATTATTTTCTTTGTCGATATAAAGCATGTAATGGGCACTTGTTTCGCCCATTTCGAGGAGTACATGTTCAATTTGTGAAGGGAAAAGATTAATTCCGCTGATTATCAGCATATCATCGCTTCGTCCTGTTATTTTTTTCATGCGCACCATTGTTCGCCCGCAAGCACATTTTTCGTGGTTCAGTGTTGATAAATCCCGTGTATTATATCGTATCAAAGGTATTCCTTCTTTGGTAAGCGTAGTGAAAACCAATTCTCCTTCTGTTCCATCACGCACTGGTAGTTTGGTGTGCGAGTCTACAATTTCAGGGAAAAAATGGTCTTCTTGAACATGCAAACCTGCATGTTCAATACAGTCGTTTGCCACGCCCGGACCCATTATTTCACTTAGTCCGTATATATCAAAAGCGTTTATTCCCCACTTTTTTTCAAGTTCCAAACGCATATTATCAGTCCATGGTTCCGCCCCGAAGATTCCTACCTTTAGTTTCATTTCTTTCAGCGAATACCCGTGTTCGGTAAGTGCATCGGCTAAATGAAGTGCATAGGATGGCGTACAAGCAAGCACAGTAGTTCCAAAATCGGACATAATTTGTAACTGACGACGGGTATTTCCGCCCGAAACCGGCACAACTGTACATCCAATATTTTCAGCACCATAATGTATGCCCAATCCACCTGTAAACAATCCATAACCGTAAGAAATCTGTATAATATCGCCCGAATTAATTCCCGACATAGTCAGACAGCGCGATATAAGCTCCTTCCAGTTGTCTATATCATATTGTGTATATCCTGCTGTTGTAGATTTACCTGTAGTTCCACTCGATGCATGAATGCGCACAATATCTTTCATTGGGACGGCAAACAAATCGAAAGGATAATTGTCGCGCAAGTCAGTTTTATAGGTAAAGGGCAGTTTCACAATATCATCAATCGAATGAATATCGGCTGGTTTTACACCTAAATCTTTCATTCGTTTGCGATAAAAAGCAACATTATTATATGTACGGTTCACTAATTCTTTCAATCGTTCACTATGCAGGTCGCGCATTTGGTTGCGGCTCATGCATTCTATTTTTTCGTTCCAGATCATAGGGTAGCTTTTAAATCGGATTCACGAATTGTTTTTAAATTATTTTTTTCTATAACTTCTACAGCTTTTTCTTTGTTGTTGGTGCGGATTACCAAAACCGATTTACTCCCGAAGCTGAAAGCATAAACATATTCGATAAATAGTCCTGCTGCTGTAAAAAGATCAAGAATTTTAGACATTGAGCCTGGAGCAGCTCCCATTTCGAGGGATAAAACCTCATGAATGCGGACGCTATAATGCTCTTCTTGAAGTGCTTCGACTGCTTTTTCGGGGTCAGAAACTAACATGCGTAGTAGCCCGTAATCGCTTGAGTCAGCAACAGTTAGCGCGTTGATATTTATGTTGTTTCGGGCTAATACGGACAAGATTTCGTTTAAATGGCCTGTTTTGTTTTCAACGAAAACGGATAATTGGCGTATGGTCATGATACCGGATTTAAAGTTATTACTATATTGGAAAAATGTTTTTTATAGTTTTGCAAATTTAATTCATTTGGAACAATTTATGTTAGTTTACAATTTATTTTTTTCAGTTAAATCAAAAAAACAAGAAGATGTTTCAATGTCAGATTTTTTTAACATAAAAAAGTGATGAAATAAAGATGAATAGAATACTTTTTAATATTGTAAAAGAAGTGTCTGAAAAAGAAAAATTGATTCAATAGAGTAATTATAATAAAAGACTCAGACTTCCTGACCTCTCGCATATTTAGTTGTCGGTATTTGTTTCTAACACACAGCAAACTTTAATTTATGCTGATCAATATCAATATTTTACAGATATAATACAGCGAATTTACGATATGTACGACAATCTTACATTACGATATGGGCATTGTAACTTCTTGATTTATATCATGGGGTCAGGAAGTCTGAGACTTTAGTGATAGGGAGTGAGAACCTTTTTTATTAATAAAAGAGTCCACTGTATAAAGTCCATTCTACTCTAAAAACCGATATTTTCATAAAAAATGATATTTGATTATCAGAGTATTACAAGAGCAAGATGTGTTAAATTTTGAGATTTCTGACTTTATACAATGGACTCATAAAAGTAAGATCTGGAAGTAAATGTATTGCCCATAAAGTACCTTACAGGTAGAAATAAATAAAATAAACTGCTTATCCCTTTCGGTCAAGTTGAAGAAAATTTAACCACATTAGGCACATTAGAAATAATGCTTTTGGTTTTATTATCAAGTCTTACATTTTAAGTCTCTTTTTTATCAGAGAGAGACTATCTCTTTGAAGACTGTAAGCAGTGTCAAGACTTTTATTGACGGGATAAATAATTTATGATTCAAACAACAAAACCGTTTTCCGTATAATTTCAATACATTCTTCTGTCTGGTTTTTTGTAATGATTAATGGCGGAGCAAAACGAATTATATTGGTATGTGTTGGTTTTGCCAACAGTCCGTTTTCTGCTAATTTCAGGCAAATATCCCACGCTATATTTGTATTGGCTTTATTGTTAATTATCAGCGCATTCAGCAATCCTTTTCCACGTACAAATGCAGCAATCGTCGAATTTTCACATAAGTTTTTCATTTCACAGCGAAAAAACATTCCAAGTTCGTAAGAATTTTCAGCAAGGTTCTCTTCTTTGATGACTTCGAGTGCCGAAATTGCTACCGCTGCTGCAACAGGATTTCCACCAAAGGTAGAACCGTGCTGACCGGGATGAAAAACTTCCATAATTTCATTCGAAGATAAAACAGCCGAAACCGGATAAACACCTCCCGAAAGTGCTTTCCCGAGAATCAAAATATCGGGATGTACATTTTCGTAATCGCAGGCTAACAATTTTCCGGTTCGGGCAATACCTGTTTGCACCTCGTCGGCAATAAAAAGTACATTATGTTGATGACACAGCTCGAAACTTTTTTTCAAATAACCATCATCGGGCACATAAGCCCCGGCTTCACCTTGTATGGGTTCCACCAAAAAGCCTGCTACAGTCGGGTTTTCGATCAATGCTTTTTCAAGTGCAGGAGCATTATTATAAGGAATTACTATAAAACCCGGTGTGTAAGGTCCATAATGGTTATGTGCTTCAGGATCGATTGAAAAGGATACAATAGTGGTGGTTCGCCCGTGAAAATTATTTTCGCAAACAATAATTTGAGCCGAATTTTTAGGTAAACCTTTCTTCTCGTAAGCCCATTTTCGGCAAAGTTTAATGGCTGTTTCTACCGCTTCGGCACCGGTATTCATGGGTAACACTTTTTCGTAACCGAAATAATCGGTGATAAACTGATCATAAACACCAAGTTTGTCGTTGTAAAAAGCCCGCGAAGTGAGTGTGAGTTTTTGGGATTGTTCAATGAGTGCAGCTATAATTTTAGGATGACAATGACCCTGATTGACTGCCGAATAAGCCGAAAGGAAATCGTAATATCGTTTGCCATTCACATCCCAAACATAAACGCCCTCGCCACGCGCCAATACTACAGGAAGTGGATGATAATTATGCGCTCCATATTGGTTCTCAAGCTCCATTAATTCGTTAGCTGTATATTTTTTTTCTTTCATAATATTTTTTTCTTAAATTGTTAAACCCGGAATCCGAACCCGAAACCCAAAACCCAAAACGCGAAACATTTTAAAACACTTCCGCCATCATGCATCTCACACTTCCTCCTCCGTATTTTTCGATGATTGGCACCGGAATTATAACAAGTTCATTGAAACTCCTAAGGTTGTTAATTTGATTGTTTTCAAGCGATTGAAAAGCAGATGCTGACATTACCAACAATTTCTCCCCTTTCTTGTTTTGCAATTGGAGCATATTTCCGGCAAAACTGCTCATTTGTTTTTCAGTTATATCAATTATTGTTTTTCCCGATTGTAAAATTGAATTAATAATTTTTTCGCGTTCTTCAATTTTATCAATACTATCTATGCAAATTACTGCGTATTTATCAGCAATACAAAGCATTACGTTGGTGTGATAAATTGGTAGCCGACGATTCCCGACTGTTTGAAATGCATTGAAAACTACCGGAAAATATCCGAAATCACCGCAAAACCTCAATAACATTTTATTACTTGTTCTTTCTGACAAAGCAGCATAAGTAATTTTATTTACCCGGTCGAGTACCATACTTCCGGTGCCTTCCAGAAATTGATTTTTATTTTCAAACGGAGAGTAATCATAAGATTTGGAGTGTTGAAATCCTGATTCATTTATCTTTTGAATGATATTAATACAACGTTCCATTCGTCGGTTCATTGCAAAAACAGGATAAATGACCATACATCCTTCTTCGTGAAATGATACCCAATTGTTCGGAAAAATTGAATCGGGAGTATGAGGCTCAAGCGTATCTTTTACCACAATTACCTCTATTCCTTTCGTTTGCAATTGCTTTACCATTTCATTAAATTCATCTAAAGCAAATTGTTGAATCTGAGTAGGATGTATATCTGCTTGTTGCTGAAAAAAATTATTTACTGCAGTTTCGGCATTATATCCAAATGCAACCGGTTCAATCATCAATACAGTTTTTGCATTTTGTTTTTCCATTTTCTCGACATTTTACTAATTATGAATCAATCATTAGCCCTTACGAGTGGTAAAGTTGAACATCGCAACAGTCCACCCATTTTCGAAATTTCGGCATACGGTATGCGTTCAACTTTTAATCCCCAACCATGCTCCATAAAATCATTCAACCGTGTAAAGCTACTTTCAGAAACAACTACTTCGGGTGAAATAGAAAAAATATTAGTAGTCATCCGGTACATTTCTTCTTGTGTGATTTCAAAAATATTTTCTTTTCCAAATATATCCAAGATAAGTTGATAATCTTTAATGTGTCGAAATCCGGCTTTATAAATCAACGCTTTATTGCCTCCTAAAGGCATATACGCACAATCAAGATGCAAAATTCCGCAACGAGGATCGGTGTCATGCTTCACTAATTCGAGCGGAATCATGGTTTTTTCAGGGAAAATTTCTTTCAGAAAATTAAAAGCATAGTGATTGGTTCGCGCCGACCTGAGTTGTGAATAATCATGGTCAGTATATTGTCCGACAAAAATAAAATCGTTGTACAGAACCACATCGCCGCCTTCAACATGAGCGCGCTCGGGCAAATTAAAAATCTTATTATAGGGTATCTGGTCATAAATAATTTCGTAGGCTGCTTTTTCGTCTTCGCGGTTGGGTATAATATTGCAGTTGATAATTTTATCATCGATTACAAAAGCAACATCTCGCGCAAAAACCTGATTGCAATTTTCAAGTGTACAAGGTCGAAAAACCTGCACATCATATTTCAACAATACTTTCTCGAAAGCCGACATTTCTTTATAAATTGACTCTTCGGTCGGATATATGCCTTTTATTACTGACTCATAGGTTTTGGCATCGTAAGTGTGGTCAGGTTCAGGAATTTTCCCAATCGAACCGGGCTGACCTAATACAACTGTCTTTAGCGTTGAAGTTTCGTTTTTTACGTTCAAATTCATAAACTGTGTTTTGTGCAAATATACATCGCATATTTAAGAATAGAACTACACTTTTGCAAAAAATGTTCTTAATTTGCATAAATATATAAAAACAGATAGCAATAAGGTGAAAAAATTGTAACTATTCGGTACTTGCTTGCAATGATATTGTATAACATATAATTAAAATAAGCAATTTAAATATTTTTCATCAAAAACGCTAAGTAAGACGATCGCAAACAGGAGAATATGAAACATTCAGACTTAATGGAAACCCCCGCTTGAACTTATACCATTTGTACTTATAAAATAGCCCAAAGCTATTTTATAAGTCTACTGTGGTTAATGCCGATGCTTACAAATAAATAGTACAATGAGACGAAGACGAAATTGGACTATATTATTTGTGCAATCGGTATTCCAATCCAACAGTAAGCGTAACTACATTTGGTTTCAAAGCAATAAATCGTCTCGCTTTTAATTTTTGGTTCGATCAAGTAATACAGAAAAATAATATAATTAGTAGTGTAAATGGGTGCTGAATTGTTGCATTCAATTTTATTTACCAAAAAAAAGTGTCTCAAATCACTTTTTTCCTTTTAGAAATACAGTTGTAATTAGTTTAATATCAAAATTATAATCTTTTTTAATAAATGCTTTAATAATGTTTAAACAAATAGAAAGAGCTATTTCATTAATAAAAGCACCCCTAAAAAAATAGTTTCTTATTCAAAAACAACAGATTATTGAAAAAAATGTATTATATTTGCGCGCTCAAAAAACAATAAAATAATTTATTCACTTTTTAAAGTTAAGGAGGAAACAAGCAATAGCTAAACAAATAATGATGAGACCTCAAAGGGGTAAAGTTAAAGAATTACCCAACAGGATTAATGAGAAAATCAAGGGGCTGAAAGAAGTACGTTTGGTAGGCGATAACGTTGAACAAGGCATTTACTCGTTCGATGAAGCCATGAAAATCGCTGATCAACTCGAATTGGATTTGGTTGAAATTTCGGCAAGTGCTGTGCCGCCGGTATGTAAAATTGTTGATTATCAGAAATTTTTGTACCATCAAAAGAAACGGGAGAAGGAACAAAAAGCTAAAACTGCTAAAGTGGTTGTAAAAGAAATCCGTTTCGGACCGCAAACAGATGATCATGATTACAATTTCAAGTTGAAACATGCGCAGGGATTTCTGAAAGATGGATGCAAAGTAAAAGCGTATGTTTTTTTCAAAGGAAGATCCATTCTTTTCAAAGAGCAGGGCGAAATATTGCTTGCGCGATTTGCACAGGATCTTGAAGATCTGGCAAAAGTGGATCAATTGCCGGTTTTGGAAGGTAAACGCATGATTATCATGTTCTCGCCTAAAAAAGGGAAATAGTATATTATTATCGAAAACATTTAAATAAATATATAATAACAATGCCAAAAATGAAAACTAACTCCGGTGCCAAAAAAAGGTTTACCCTTACCGGAACAGGAAAAATTAAAAGAAAACATGCCTTTAAAAGCCACATTTTGACAAAAAAAACAACCAAACAGAAACGTAACTTGACTCACATTACTTTGGTTCACAAAAGTGATGAGAACAATGTAAAAGCTATGTTGCGTTTGAAATAACCGTTGGAATTAAACTATTAATCACATTTTTTCTTAGTCAAAAATCAGAATGCCTTAGCCCTAAGTTCGTATTAAAAATGCGACGCTGACATTCACAAATCATTTTTAAAATTATGCCAAGATCAGTAAATCACGTTGCTTCACGTAAAAGAAGAAAAAGAGTTTTAAGCCTCACCCGGGGTTATTTTGGCGGTCGCCGCAATGTGTGGACCGTAGCCAAAAACACTTGGGAAAAAGGATTGCAGTATGCATACCGCGATCGTAAAAATAACAAACGTAATTTCCGCGCCTTGTGGATTCAGCGTATCAACGCTGCTGCACGACTTGAAGGAATGTCGTACTCGAAATTGATGGGAGCTATACACAAATCGGGTATCGAAATGAACCGAAAAGTATTAGCCGATTTAGCCATGAATCACCCCGAAGCTTTCAGAGCAATTGTACAAAAAGCACAAAATGCATAGGTAGTAAAAAATATCGTTTTAATAAGTTAAGCTGTATCAATATATAAATTGATACAGCTTTTTTTTGTTAATAAAAAGATCAGGTAAGTAAGTGGAATAATATAAATTGACTTTCGGGTTTTGCACCCAATGAATGTAATTTAACCGTTTTCAATACAAGCAATAAGAAGTCTATCTAATATTCTTGCCCCAAAATACTTTCTATTGTATTTATAACAATACTCGTTAGGGTAATTTTGGAGGTAATCTTGACCATTACTATGATGAATTCCATCAAGTATTTTCTTTGCATTGCACTATGAACCCAAATAAATTTGTGTCCCCTACACTCCAACTCTTCGTCCATTCCACCTAAAACTATGTTAGACAACAATGGTGATAACGGGCGTTCCCAATCCATTGCTCGGTTACCCTCTCAGAAGAGCCTTATATCAGATTGCCGGGCGTTGGAACTTCAGTTTTGCTAATGGCTTCTTTCAGATTTGCAGTCACCTGCAACACCCTTGCCAATCGCTAATGTTTCCTATCAACTCGGCACGTACAGGAACTTACATCCTGTCAGCTTAATATCATGCCCGACATACATAAAACAGCTTCAAAAATAATTTTTTGAAGCTGTTAATCGTTGTAACTAATAGGTTAGTACTTACAATAATTCAAATTATTTCCATTTTGTACGTTCAATATATTTGAATTTGCCTTTTTCTACACATTGGAATTTATACGTCCAGTACCAGCGCGCTCCAGTGAAAAGTAGTACATTCACTTTTACATATTGGTCAATTCCCTTCACTTGGGTCACTAATTCGGGATATTTTATTGCAAGCATCAAAGCCATTCCTTGAATCACACGTTTTTCTAAAAATGCATTTTTTGCAGCAGTTTTGGCATCACCATCAAGTGAAGTGTTTGCATCGATGGCTGCGAATGCTCTTGTTAATGCAATATCAGTTTTGTAAATCCGACTGGTAATACGTACATCGAAATTGAGGAACCACCACGAAGATCCAAAAAAGAACTCGGTACGAACATTATTATAATCAGTGCCTAAAGGAGGAAAACTTGGATTAAAGATAAAGCGTGCAGTATCCTTTTCAGTCCATTCATTCAAACCTTCCATCATTTTAATGCGTTGTTCTTTGTTGGCATCTAAATAAGCCATGATTGAAGTGAAATCAGCTTTATCGGGAGCAAAAGTAATGGTAGGGTCAAACATCCATTCGTTTGAATTAGCAAAAACAAATTGTTCGGTTTTCGAAAATACTGTCCAGGCTGTACCGTTGTGCTGGTATAACGAATAGGTTAATGTAGCAGGGGAAGTTACAAAAAACATGTATCTTATCAGTTTAATATCACCTTTTTGTGCTAAGGGGTATTTTACTGCCAGCAATCGGGGAATATATACATCCTGGTCGATGGTTGCCGAGAAATTATTGAATTGACCTGGCTGTCCGGCTGCTTCGCCCAATGCTTTGTAATCGTCAACGGTCAATGTGTATTTATTGGCAGCAGTAACTGAAACGGTATCGAGTGGATTGACATATTTATAAGTAAGTTGAACCGACGATCCTTTATCAGCATATTTATACTTTGAATTTAGAAATAGTGAAGCGTAATTTGAAGCGGGATAAGTTTCGTTGAAAAACTTATTAGTTCTGATAAACATACCCGCCACATATTCAGGTTTTAATTTAAGTGTAACTATGTTAGCAGCTACAACTGGTATTAAAGCTGTGTGCTCCGCTCTGATTCTTAGGGTATCTGCATTTGTTTTAGCTGTTTTAAGCTCGGCAAGTTTAGCCGTAAGCAGTGCATTTTGGGCTGTTATTTCTGTCTCAACCGGTTTTTTTACCGCATCCCCTATGGTTACAAAATCGGTGGGAGTTAACTGATAGTTATATGCTGCCAAGTTTGTAGGGCGTTGCAACTGTTCGTATCCTTCGAAATTTTTTATGTTGTAATCCTCGCAACTGATAGTCAGGGCGATAATAGATATGCTAAATAATAAATAAATTAGTTTTTTCATTTGTGTAAATTTTAATTTTAAATTAATTTTTAAATACATATTTCATTTAAAATTTTAGAATGAAACTTTTAAGCCCATCGACCAGGTGCGGCCGAAACCATAATAAACCTGTGCAGTTTGCCATGTTCCATCGGCTCCGTTTTGTGCATCTGTAATATAAATATTGTCTAATATATTATTTATGTTTCCGAACAATGAGGCTTTATATTCGCCCATGTTAAACCGATAGTTAACAAAGAAGTCCATCGAACCTGAGCTCGGGATTTGCCATGGTTGAATAAATTTATTGACACCCCAGTTGTTAATTAATATATTAAAGTTAGCAAAATTTCGCCCATAATACGTGTAATCTAAACCTGCTTTAAGTCCTTTCATAAATTCGTAGCTTGTACTAATGTTTGCAGTAGTCTGGGCAGAATTTCCTACACGTATTCCGTCAAGATTTAGGGTGATAAACGCATGTGTCGGGCCAAGCAAATCGACAACATCCTCCACTGTGTTAATGGGTTGTCCATCACGGTTGTAAAGATATCCGGTGGCGTTATTAATCCACTTCCAATTACCAAGAGAAATCATTCCATTTATTTCTAAATTTTTAATTGGTTTTGAAGTAAAATCCATTTCGAAACCTTGATGTAAAGCATCAACGCCAGCCATGTTTACGGTACCTCTGTCGGGGTCGGTTGAGTCAATAGCTCGAATCATGGTTTTATCCATCCATTTGGTATTATAAATATTTACGTTAGCCGAAAAGTATTTCGAACGAAAACCATAACCTATTTCTGCCGAAAAAACTTTTTCGTTATTTGCCTGCTTGTTTGTGGCATTACTTGTAGTAGTTTGTAAAAAAATACCATTTGAGAAAAACGGTGTGCGAGAAAAATAACCGATATTTGCAAAAATATTTTGTTGATAATCTAAGTTGTAATTAGCTCCACCTTTTATGCTGTAACCTAATTTATTGATTATCTCTGATGCTATATTGTCAACGTAAAAACGATCCACTCTCCAATAGGTTGAGTTATTAACCGCTCCGGCTACAAACGAACTTAGTTTACCTTCGTTGTATTCAACTTGTCCGAAAACGCCTTCTTGAGCAACAAAACCATCCCAATCACGAAATGAAATATCACCCACAGTCAATCTTTCGTTCACCCATACAGGATCCGTCTTAAATTTTCCTGTTGCACGGGCGGGGTCAATTACAAATTTACCCCCGAGCAAATCGGCTACTTTCGATTGATGAATGCCTTTGTAAAAACGTAAATCGACACCAGCCTGAAAATCAAATTTATTAAACAAGGTGGTTTGGTAAGTAGAGAGTAGCCCATTCCAAATGTGGTTATTTATGCTTTCCTGAGTTGCCAGTAATGAACCTGTTTCGCTTGCAGCATTATCAGTTTGCATTTTTGCAATATCCAATGTGCCGTCCACTTTACGGTATTTGGTATTTACAATACCTCCGGTCGATCCAAAGGCATCGTTGCGATTAACACCAACCGAACCATAACCACCGCCTTGTCCGATTGACATATATAAGGCGGTTGATAAACTTGATTTCTGGTTGATAGTCCAGAAATGATTTAACGATAACTGTGGTTTATGATAGTAATTATAATTAAACGTTTTGCGTTTGCCATTTACATCAAAACCCAATCCTGAATTGTATTTCAAACCGTATTTAGCCCATTCGCTAATCAATAATTGGTCTCTGCGTTGATTATGCCATTGGGGTGCACCAAAGCCGGTAAATGATAATTGGTGTTGATCATTGAATATTTTGGAAACATTTAAGAAGTATGAATATCCTTCGTATTCTGTGCCTTGTATATATCCGTTTCCGGTATTCCTTGCTCCAAGCAATGTCATAGCCCAACCTTTGTTTAAACCTGACGATACGGTAAATGACATTTTTTCTTGACCGTTATGACCCATTCCATAATAAATCGAACCACCTTTTCTTGCTTCGGTCGATCGGGTTACTATATTTATGGAACCTCCTACTGTAGGAGCAGCAATTTTGGATGCACCAAGTCCGCGTTGTACCTGCATCGAACGCGTTACATCGCTCAAGCCTGCCCAGTTTGACCAATATACGCCTCCCCATTCCATATCATTCATCGGTACGCCGTTAATCATTACTGCAATGTTTTCGGAACTGAAACCACGAAGATTTACACGTGAGTCGCCATAGCCGCCACCCATTTTGGTTGCATAAATTCCAGGTGTTGATTTTAAAATTTCGGGAAACTCCTGCGTGCCAAGTTTCATTTCGATTTGAGCAGGCTCAATAACCGAAAGTGCTACCGGAGTTTTGCGCCGAATGGCAACCGATGAAGTTACAGTTAAGTCATTCAGACCGATGGCTTCGTTTTCCAAAGAAATGGTAACTTGATCTTTTGACTTTAAATTCACCTGTATTGTTTGGGTTGTGTAGCCAATATACGATACAGTTAAATCTTGCTTGCCTTCGGGCAGTTTAATTGAGAAAGTTCCATCGAGCGAAGTGCTTACTCCTACTCCGGATGTTGGATTGTACACACTTACGCCGATCAATGCTTCATTTGTAGCTTTATCAACCACAATTCCTTTAATGGTGCCTTGAGCAAATGCCAGTTGTAGTGACATGATTGCAGCAAAAAATATTAGAAATTTTTTCATAAATGATGTGGAATTAATTTATTAAAGTAATTATTGTTTTGATAATATTTTGCAAATATAAGTCTTTTTAAGACAATAATCCTATTTTTATAAAATGGTTATCAACAATTCAATACATTTTATAGATGGTTTTATATGTTTTTATTAAATGTAATTTTCTGTTTTATTTTAAATTGAAATTATTATTGCCCTAAAATCTATTGTTTGAATTAAATTATTG
>JAURYY010000127.1 GCA_030653695.1 Paludibacter sp.
AATAAGATACTTAGCTATATTTTATAGTAAATTCTTCGTGGCGACTTTGTGCCTTAGCGACTTTGCGTTCAAAATAGTTAAAAAAATAATTTTATTTATTAACAACTTGCTCTAAGCAGATAACCAGTTAATTTAATTTCTCATATCTTACTTCGCCCTTAAATTTAATGCAAAGCGAAAGAGAATTGTAAATTTTTTAAAGTTGGTACAATTTTTTTAATTAAAAAACAAAATGAAGCTATCGAAATAGAAAATGTTTTGTATAAAAATTATATCTTGAACCACTTACAGCTAAACTCAAAGATAATAACCGATTGAAAATTTGAATTTATGTTGTGTATATATCTTCGTTTTTTTGGTGTAAAAAAAATATGACATTTTAATATTCACACGCCATTCATCTGAACTATCCACCCTGTTTTGTGTTCTAAATAAAGGATTTTTTAAAACGATGCAAATATAATCAATTCTCCTCGGTGCTGCTTGCTTTATGAGTATAGAAATTGTTAATTATTGATATTAATTATGAAATGAAAAATATAAATTTAGAAATTACGTATATTTACAAACCCAAAGGTAGAATTTAAGAGAATATAGTTCTATTTTTGAAAACAATGAGTTAGTCGGCATAGTGATTATTCAATGCTTCATTTTAAAATATCATTTTGAACGATAAGAACGTTAAGTTGCTATGTCACAATAAAAAAATATTTAGTTTTTTCTCTTTGCGACTTTTATCAATGTGTTTGATATTTCGAGGTTGAAAATATTTAACTTTGTGTCCTTTGCGTTGAATTTTAAAATAGCTATCAATATCTTAATAACTGACTTAAACTATTTAATATGTTGATATACGGACTAATAACTTGTTTTATAATGATCCATTGCTGTTAGGATTTTATCTAAAATAAATGTTAAATAAATCAATGAAAAATAACGCAGATTTTACCCATAAATTAGCAACCGAAAGTATAGGCAAACTTATCTGGCAATACTCAATACCTGCAATTACCGGTACTGTGGTCATGTCGTTGTATAATATTGTCGATCGCATTTTCATCGGGCAGGGTGTAGGTCCACTGGCTATTTCAGGACTGGCGTTGACTTTCCCTTTTATGATTATTCTAATGGCGTTCGGGATGTTAATAGGAGCAGGATCTGCCTCGCGTATTTCAATTACCTTGGGTGAGGGAAATATAGAAAAGGCAGAAAAAATCTTAGCCAATGCATTAATTCTTACTTTTTTAATCTCAGGTGCTGTTATTGTTTTGTCTTTTGTTTTTATGAAAGATTTACTTCGCTTGTTTGGAGGTACCAAAAATACCATTCAATATGCTGTTGATTATATGCAAATTATTATTCCGGGTGGGATGCTAACTGCCATTTATTTCGGATTTAACAATATAATGCGTGCCTCCGGTTTCCCACGCAAAGCAATGTATTCCATTGTATTAGGTGCGGTTTTAAATATAATATTAGACCCGATATTTATATTTGTTTTCGATTTGGGAATCAGAGGTGCTGCCATTGCTACTGTAATTTCATATTTCGTGGGTAGTATTTGGGTGGTTTCACATTTTTTTCAGAGCAATTCGGTGATTCGGTTTCATAAAAAGAATTTTAAGCTCGAGAAGGATATTGTTTTTTCAATATTGAGTATCGGATTGTCGCCATTCAGTATGCAATTGGCTGCAAGCTTTGTTGTTATTATTATTAATGGAACGCTTCTGCATCACGGAGGCGATTTGGCAATTGGTGCTTATGGTATTTTAAACAGTGTGCTTACCTTGGTTATTATGTTGATCATTGGATTAAATCAGGGAACGCAACCCATCATAGGATACAATTATGGTGCAAAACTTTATCATCGCATGTTTAGCACATTGCGTATAAGTGCTGTAATTGCAACTTTACTTACCAGTGTTGGCTTTCTAATAAGTATCTTTTTTTCAAAAGCGGTTGTTTCTGTTTTTACTGTCGATGAAAGTTTGCAAGACATTACAGCTAATGCCTTGCGAATTACAGTGATCATGTTCCCTGTTGTCGGGTTTCAAATTGTAGTTTCCAATTTCTTTCAATCCATTGGCAAAGCTAAGATTTCAATCTTTTTAAGCATGACCCGACAGTTTTTGTTTCTCATACCTTGTTTAATTGTTTTGCCAAAAATTTTTGGATTAGATGGCGCATGGGCTTCATTGCCTGTTTCTGATGGTTTATCTACACTTGTTTCAGCAGTTACCATTTTTCTTTTTGTCAGAAAATTTAATAAAGATTTGAAACGCGATGGCTTTAAAGTTTAAATTCAAATGCCCTTAATTCTGAATGGATTGTAAACTCTCCAGATTTTCGAACTTTCCAAACTTTACTTTTTTCACTGCTGGTAAATGGTTAATGGTAAATGTTCCCGATAGCTATCGGGAGGTAAATGAATAAATGGTAAATTGTAAATGAATAAATGGTAAATTGTAAATGAATAAATGGTAAATGATTTATTGGTATTTGTTTACACCCATTCTTCTTTCAAAACATCTCCTTTTATTCCAACCACAACTAATTTAACGGGAATTTTTCGTCCGGCTTCAGCTACCGCTTTTTGTGCCAATCCGAGCAATCCGGCACAACACGGAACTTCCATTATCACTACGGTCAATGTGTTAATATGTGCATTGGTGATCATTGTTTTAATCTTTTCAACGTACGATTCTTTATTTGAATCTAATTTTGGACAGGCAATGGCTAATGTTTTTCCTGCCAGAAAGCGATTGTGAAAATCAGCAATGCTAAATGCCACGCAATCGGCAGCCAGCAACACATCGGCACTGCGAAAATATGCTGCTTCAGGATTCAGCAAATGTAATTGCACTGGCCATTGGCGGAGTTGTGATGCGTTTTCGTTTACAGGTTCAGTTAAATTTACCATTTTAAAACCAGTTGCCATTGGTTTAGCTGGTCCAAAAGACATTTCGCGACTTCCGGGACAGCCGCCGCCTGAATGTTGTTGATGTTGTGCAGGAGTTATAACCGGTTTAGAAGCACAACCTGCACCAGCATGATTATGTACTTGTGCAAAATCAATCTGAATGCCATTTGAGCGTAAATATTGAACACCTTGTTTCAAAAAATCAGTCTCACCATGTTCTTTCAGATGTTTCAGATGGGCAATAATGGTTTTTTCGCCTTTGGGAATCATGCGTTCAATGGTGGCAATTTCGTCGTAAGGCTCTGCCTCTCGTTCTTCGAGCGTTATGGCTCCAACCGGACAATCGCCAATACAAGCACCAAGCCCATCGCAAAACAATTCGCTTACCATGCGGGCTTTTCCATCTATCATTTGCAGTGCACCTTCGTGACAACCGTGCACACATGCTTCGCATCCGTTGCAAAGGTCTTCGTCTATTTTTATTATGGTTCTTTTCATAAGTTTATTTACTATTTTTCCCGTCCCGATAGCTATCGGGAATCGGGATTACCATTGACTATTAAAAACTCAATTCTCGTATCTTCAAGAACTTGGTAAATAGTAAATGGCAAAATGGTCAATTATTTAATCATTGTCAACAGCATTTTAAACTGCTCTTTTGCCACAACTGCATGGCGCACATTGGCCGGCATAATAATACTTTCGCCCACGTTGAGTTCAAACGGTTTTCCATCGATTATTACTTCGCCTTTTCCATCGAGTACTTGTACAATGGCATCAAACGGAGCAGTATGTTCACTCAAAAATTCGCCTTTGTCAAATGCAAACAAAGTAACATTCCCTTTGTCGTTACGAATTATGATTTTACTTACTACCGAACCTTCGGCATAGCTTACTTTGTCGGTCATGCTGAATTTTTCGGCAGTAGGGAATATTTTATTTTTACCATCACCCGCCGAAGGTGAGCTTTGTGCTCCCACAGGCTGTGATTTTTCAAATTTGAAATCGTTTTTCATTTTATTGTAATTTTTTTACGAACTTAGCCAAAAAGTGCTTTTCAAGGCTTGAGGTTCTGTTTATTTATTTGTATTTTTGTCTTCTTGTCGCAATGACCTTACAAAAGTAAACCAACTGAAACAATTTAAGTGTAACAGATGTTACACTTCAACAAATTCTTCCGAATTTATGAATAAAAATTTCGATAACGAATGGAAAGGACTTGTAATGATTGGTGAAGAAGGCGATACATTACCACCTGACTTGAAATACTCCATCAAATCGCATAAAAAAAATAAAATAATTTTCAGGCAGGGCGATTTGTGTGATGCGCTGTATATTTTAATCAGTGGTTCTGTAAAAACAGAAATGATTACCGAAAACGGAAATTTGTTGGGAATAGAGATAATAAAAGCCCCCCGACCGTTAGCTCCGGCTTTTTTATTTTCCGATAACAATCGTTTCCCTGTAGATGTAACAACGCTCGAAAAGGCCGAAGTCATGCGCATTCCAAAAGATGAAGTGCTGCGTGTAATGACTTTGCAGCCCGATTTTATGCTTCAATTCATCACACACAATGCCAATCGAACACAGTTTTTGACCAACCGTTTGCAATTGCTTTCGATAAAAACCATAAAAGGAAAAATTGCCCATTTTTTGCTTGAACAAGTCAGCGAACATGGCAATACATTCACAATTAACCGCAATCAGACCGAATTGGCTGATTTTTTTGGAGTAGCCCGACCCTCATTGGCTCGTAGCCTTTCCGAAATGATTGCAGAAGGAATAATAGAAGTAAATAAAAAACAATACAAAGTGCCGGATAATAAAAAGTTGAGAGATTTATTGATGTAATTATTCCGGAAATCCATAATCCAAAATAGCAAAATGTTACCTGTATTTTTCAGTCAACGCTCCGAATCCAGACAATGGTTAATTGCTAATCATAGTGATTAAAAAGAGCTTATTGTAGGTTATTACAAAAAAAAGTGCCGGAAAACCATCTATGATCTGGAGCGAATCGGTTGATGAAGCATTATGTTTTGGTTGGATGGACGGGATTCGACGATCGCTGGATATTGAAAATTATTGCATTCGATTTACACCCCGAAAACCAACAAGCATCTGGAGTGCAGTGAATATTGAAAAAGTAGAAAACCTGATTGAAAAAGGACTTATGCAGCCGGCTGGATTGGAAGCATTTCAGAGGCGAAGAAATGAAAAATCAGGAATCTATAGTTTCGAAAACGATAACCGGGAACTTGACGAATTTTTGAAGCAAAAGTTCATGGAAAATATACTTACGTGGGAGTTTTTTGCAGTTCAGCCACCTTCGTACCGCAAAATGATAACACACCGGATTATTTCGGCAAAACAGGAAAAAACAAAGTTGGTGCGGCTGCAAAAAGTCATTTCAGTTTCGGGAGAAAAAAAAAGACTGTTTTAAAACAAGAAAAATATTCATCGCGAATATCAGGGATTTTCACTCTCATCAATCGGGAAAATTGCCTCCGGTTTACTGATTGTGTACTTTGTCATCGATTGGTTCGACTCAAATCCAATACCGGTAATAATATGTTTAGTCTGAGTAATTTTAATTAAAGTATCGGAGTAAAAGCGTTCCTCTCGTTGATTCCAGAACAAACGTTCGGTTTCAAATAATTCTCCCCGCAGATTGGTTGCTCTGACTTTACCTTTTAATTCCCACAATTGCTCGTTCTCAAGAAACTTGGCGTAATTACTGTGAATGTTGGCATCTACATTCAAAGCCAAATCAAATCTTTCAAAGTGAACTCCTTTCGGAAATTCCCAGTAGGGTTGATTAGCACGATCAAAAACATCCCATTGCGGTGCAGATATGCGGTAACGCGTTATGCCTGAATCGGAAATTACGGTAGTTATTTCCCTTGCATGTAACTTGGGCATTGCCGATCTGTCAATAATCGCAGCAGTTTTTTCCTGCTTTTCATCTGTACAGGACAGTACAAAAAACAACACAACAACTACCGAAATGATAGTTGTTATGCTGTGTTTTAAATTATGTTTTAAATTTGTGTTCAATTTTATTTAAGTGCTTTTATCTGCATATTGTACTTTCGCCTATCCAACCTCCTACAGTGAACGATTGCCCTGCCTGCAACTGTGGTTGGAAGAAAATGTCTTCTTTCGATGGAAAATGTTCAACATAAGTGTTAATCAATTTATTGGCATCATCGGCAACACTCGGGTCAACTTGTTTGGCTTTAACAAATTTATCTACTGCTACCCAGTAGATTGTTTTGGTAAGAACCGGATCATCATAGATGTTTCTGGATTTAGCGTACATAATACCGATCAAAATATAAGCACTCCCATTATTAGGGTTGAATTCTAATGAGTTGCGCGCATATTCGCGGGCACGGGGATAATTGTTCATTTCTTTATATAAAATTTGAGCAATGGTATATTGATAATCGGCTTTCAACGATTTATCGGTAGTCAATTTGGTAGCTTCATCGTAAAACGCTATTGCATTGTTAAATTCATTCTTTTTATAAGACATTGCACCACAACCTGCAGCTGATTCGGCAGTAGATTCTATTTTGTGAATAGCAACTGCAGCAGTAAAATACACTTCCGATTCGTTACAACGTACCCGTCGATAAAAACTAATCACCGAATTCAGAAAATCTTTATTTGTTTTGTTTGTTGCTACTTTATCTTTGTAAATTCCATCAAGGGTTTTGCAGTCGGCAGCTCCACTTTGTGCAAATTGTGTTTCTAAA
Organism: Paludibacter sp.; assembly: GCA_030653695.1. Classification (GTDB taxonomy): domain Bacteria; phylum Bacteroidota; class Bacteroidia; order Bacteroidales; family Paludibacteraceae; genus Paludibacter. Next base: position 6,682 of record JAURYY010000127.1, read on the forward strand.
CTTTGTTTGATTAGTAAAGCCTGTTCTGCAGTTTTTTGTTCGGTAGTTTTAGACATGTTATCCAGAATAGCATTTACTTTTAAATAGTCATTTATATATTTTTCGGTATGTGTGGCATCTGCTTTATATATACTGAAAGATGTTAAAACCAATTGATTCAATACAGCTAACTCACTTTTATCTGATAATCCATCAACCGATTTCAACAACCATTCATAAGCCGGCCTTTTCAAGTTATCATTTTTCACCTTGGCAATATAGTCTAATGCTTTGATACCTAAAATCCACGGGGTAGGATATCGTTCGTCGTTCCCGAAGTATTTGATGCGTTTGTCATACATTCCCATAAGTTTGTCGAATGCTTTCTGATAGGTTGCATCATCTTTTGCCTGATCTAATTCCCATAGAATTATATCGCGTCCACGGCTATAAATCGCTTTGTTTGCATTTGGGCAGTCTTTATAGGCGGCATTCCAAGGACCTAAAGCATCAGCATATTGTTTGTTTTTAGCCGATTCGTTAAATAAACTGATGTTAACTAAACATTCTTCGGTAATCACCGGAGTTGTATCATCCGTTGTGGTTGTAACTGTATTTGTTGCCTCTACAGTCGTTTCAGTTTTGCCCTTTTTGGTTTTTTTGTTATCTTTCTGAGCAAAGCAATTTGTAAAAACAAATAAGCTTATAAGCAGAATAACCAAGTTTCGAGTTTTCATATTCAATCTTTTTTTATATGTTGTTTAATAGTTGTATTAAAGTTTTCGTTTGAAAAACCAGTTTTCGTTAAATGCAGCATTGATGGTAAATTTCATATAATCTTCGCGCAACATGCTTGTAGTTCCAACTTTTCCATATTCAACCGATGCATTAACAATGGTGTTGCTGTTTCTTAATGGTAAACCTATACCAAAAGTTATACCAAAATTTTTTGGGGGGATTGTACCATCAACTTTAAAATATAGATTACTAATATTAAATCCACCGCGAAACCTCATTTTTTCTATGTATTTTCTTCCTCGCACATCAGGTATATATTCCGCACCAAAAGCGAATTTGCTTCTGTTGGTCAAACTGTCTGTTTTTCCGAAAAACTTTGCATCGCCCCATTTTTGTAAAGAATAATCAATGCCAAGTGTTAATTTTTTATCAAAAGTATAATGTAACCCTGCACCCATTATTGTGGGTAAATCAAAATCTTTGTTTGGCAATAAACTGTCTCTCAGTACTCCGCTTGTAATTTGAGAAAACACGCCATTCAGCGTAGCTTTTTGTTCGTAGATCAAACCTAAATTCACATCATGCTTTTTTGCAAAAGTGTTATAGAACTGAACTCCGTATCTGAATCTGAAATTGCTTACGGTTATTGCATTCTGTTGCGATGTTGAGTAATAACCCGAATTTGCGTCGAATGTCAAACTGCGGTAATTGCTCAGACTTCCAAACATATAATATGCATTTGCCCCGATTGAAATATGATCGAACAAATTAACCGATAAACCTGTATAAATCTGACTTATGCCTCCTATGCCGTAAAACGAAGTGTTATATCCGACTGTATCGGGTATGGAAGTCCGGTTACTGATAAGTAAAGTCTCGGTTGTGTAAAAATTATATCCTGAAAAAGAATAAGGTAGTAAACCGGCACTAAATCCAATTTTTTTTGAAAGCGGGAACAACATGTTTACATATTCCAAATTAGAATTGTATGAAGTTTTATTCCTTGAATTATCCGTAAATTTTGAAATAAGTCCACCTAAACCTACATCAAACATAAATGTCATACTATCCACAGTACTATACGAAGCCGGGTTAACGGGATTAATTCCGAATTTTGATCTTGAAGCGATAGAAATTCCTCCCATTGCTCTTTGTTCGCCCGAATTTGAATCGCTCAAATCGCCATACCCGAAACGAGTGTAAGGCGAATTTGTATTGTTTTGACTAATAGCTGATTGGTATATTAAAATTGAAATAAAAGCAAATAAAAGAAATTTATTTTTGAACATTGAATTGTAGTATGCGGTTAAGTCCGATTAACACTAAAAATTTTTCTGCAAAGATGGGATTTTTTAATTTGTTTTCAAAGTAAATAATGCTACCTCCTGTTAAAAAAGTAGAAAGATGGGGATATTTCTTTTTCAAGGTGTCAATATACCCATCTATTTCGAAAGCAATACCATATAAAACGCCCGAATTAATGGACGATGTTGTGTCGTTTCCCAACAGTGAACTATCATTGTAAACGTTTATGTAGGGTAATTGATTTGTAAATTCATGCAAAGCCCGAAGTCGTAACTCAATTCCGGGTGCAATATTTCCTCCCCAATATACTTTTTGAGCATCAATAAAGTCGTAAGTGATAGCAGTTCCGGCATCAATAACCAATAAGTTGCTGTCAGGTTTTAAATACGCTGCTCCGATGACTGCCGCCAATCTGTCTTTACCTAAAGTTTCGGGGGTAGTATAATTATTTATTACAGGGATAGGAGTGGTGTGATTTAATTCAATAAAAATTTCATTTTTCGATGATAAAAAATCCGCAAACTCAATATCCGCTTCAATAACACTCGACAATATGCAATGCTGAATTTTGTGCTGACTATAAATATTTTCAATATCTTCGGTGCCGAAATCAGTAAATGTAAGAGATTGTATCAAATTATCTCTCTTAAAAATTCCGACTTTGGTACTTGAATTTCCTCTATCAATGCACAAATTCATATCCTGTTTTTTCAAAAGTCTATAATATCATCTTTTCAATCGGAACAACTAATATTCCTTCAGCACCGAGTGCTTTTAGTTTTCCGATAATCACCCAGAAATCTTTTTCGTTGATAACAGCATGCAACGAATTCCAGCCTTCTTTGGCCAAAGGCATGATAGTGGGACTTCTCATGCCGGGAAGAACTTCGGTTATTTTTTGAATATTTTCGGACGGAACATTCATTAAAATATATTTTTTATCTTCGGCAACCTGTACAGCTTCAATCCGAAACAGTAACTCTTCAAGAATTAGCTTTTTTTCTTCTGTTAAAGTTGGATGTTGAATCAGCAATGCTTCCGATTTCATAAGTACTTCCACCTCTTTTAAGTGGTTGGTAATTAATGTACTGCCTGAACTTACAATGTCGAAAATGGCATCCGAAAGTCCAATGCCGGGTGCAACTTCAACCGACCCGGTTATGACATGAATATCAGCAGTAACATTGTTTTTTTTGAGAAAATCAGATAATATTACCGGGTACGAAGTGGCAATCACTTTTCCGTTGAACCAACCCACACCAGTGTATTCATATTCTTTCGGAATGGCAAGCGACATGCGGCATTTGCTGAAACCCAATCGTTTTGCTATTAATACATCTTTCTTTTTTTCAGCATATTCATTTTCTCCTACAATTCCAATATCGGCAACTCCATCGGCTACCGATTGCGGAATATCGTCATCCCTGAGAAATAACACCTCTATCGGGAAATTTCGGGCAGGTACTAATAATAAACGTTTGCCTGATTCTAATTTGATACCGGTTTCGGTGAGGAGCGACATGGTTTCTTCGTGTAACCGCCCTTTTGATTGTACTGCAATTCTTAACATTATGATTTTTATTTTTTTTGAGTTACAAAAGTACAAAAATTGACCTGATAATAAAAATCTATCTTTTAAAAATAAAAAAAGTCCGTTATTGTTTAACGGACTTTTTAATGCGAGAAATTCTTTTTGTAATAGCTGTAAATTTTTTTTACGCTATTCAGTAGCAACAGTATGATTCACAACTGTCGTAATCCACTATTACAATACAGCAGCAACGGTATCAACTGCAACAACAACTACTGAATCTTCAGCAGGAGTAGCTTCTTCAGTTGCTTTAGGAGCACAAGAAGCGAAAACCATAGCTACAGCAAAAAATAAAAATACTTTTTTCATCTTTCAAAAACCTTTTTAAAATTTAACTTATTTATTTTGCAATTCAAAATCGGTACAAAGATAATACTTATTCTGATATTGTATTAATATAATTCGATTTTTTTTTATTTATTTTTGCGTATTACTTGCTTTTACGTATATAATTAAAAAAAATGTATCTTTTTTTGAAGTTATACTTATAAAAAAGTCCATTGGTAGATACCAATGGACTTAATTTTATAAGCTTTTCGCAATAGCTTATTTAACGCTGTCAACAACTGTTTCAACAATAGTTGTATCTACTGCAAGAGTATCAACTACTACTATTGAATCTTCAACAGGAGTAGCTTCTTCAGTTGCTTTAGGTGCACAAGAAGCGAAAACCATAGCTACAGCAAAAAATAAAAATACTTTTTTCATTTTAATTAACCTTTTAAAAATTTAACATGTTTGTTATGCAATTCAAAATCGGTGCAAAATTACATCAAATTTTTATTATGTGATTATGAAATATCATTTATTTTTTATTTATTTTTAATTTTATTTTTCAAAATCGAGTAACTTATTTTATATCAGCACTTTCCGAGTTAGTCATGTTGTTTGAATACAGATACCTTTTGATACTTTTCTTAGGAGTTTTCTCAAATTCTCCTGGATAAAGTTTAATTTTTGAAACAGACTCATAAGATGCAACTACCGAATTAAGTGTTTTACGGTTTTCTTCCATCACATTTTCCAATTGTTTATCTTCTAATTTTTCAGCATCTACAGCTTCGTAATCGGGATATACCAGCGCAATTAGTTTTCCATTGTTTTCAATTACCAGACTTTCCATTACAAAAGGCATATTATTCAAAATGACTATCGGGTTTTGCACCCAATGAAATAAATTTAGCTCAAATATATATGATTTAATATTCTTGCTGACAATTAAATCATTTTGGTTCTATTTTTAAAAAAGCACCTAATACTTCCTTATTAATGAGAATAGAACG
>JAURYY010000132.1 GCA_030653695.1 Paludibacter sp.
CTCACGCCCGAATTGGTTCAATCAACCCTGAAATCAATTGTTGACCAGGGAAATGTGCTGGAAGTGGTTATGAAACCAACAGAATAATTGAATTACTAATTCGAAAATTAAGAAAAAGGGGAGTGTTTCTATTCAGAAATATTCTCCTTTTTTTCTTTTAAAAAAATTAATAACTGTGAAGTCCTGATAAATAACCGCACAAATGAGTCATTCAAAGTAATAATTATTACTTTTGCCTATTCAAATTTCTTTTATGAAAACAAAAGTATTTCATAGTCTATTCAGTTTTTTGTTAGTTATGCTTTTTGCCGGTTTAAATGCTGCCGAACCCTATTGTACTAACTTGGGTTTCGAACTGAAAAATTTCACTAACTGGAAAGCATATACATGGATTGACAGACAGAATAGTACGCCGACTCCAAAAGTGGAAGGTGTGGTTGCAAACAGACATGCTTTAATTGCCATAAACGGATTTGATGCCGTAGTGGGCAGAAATTTACTAAAACTCATCCCTGACGGATACAATACATCAGCCAAGTTGGGATCGACTTTTTTGGGAACTGGCGGATTAAGACAGAGTTTAATTTACACCATCGATGTAACTGAAAATAATGCATTTATTTTATATCGTTTTGCAGTAGTTTTACAAGATCCTTTCGATGCCAACCACCAGAAAATTGATGAACCTCGGTTTAAAGTTACCATTTTAGATGAATTGGAAAATGAAATTCCTGATTGTGCCAACTATGATGTTTACGGCTCCGATGCCCGGATTGGGGGCTGGCAATTAGTACCCAACACAAGAGTTTATTGGCGCGATTGGACAGCAGTAGGAATAAACCTTTCGAAATTTATCGGACGCAAAGTAACATTAGAATTTATGTCGGCCAATTGCCGGCGTACCGGTCATTATGGTTATGCTTATTTCACTGCCGAATGTCAACCCTTATTTATTACTGTGGATTATTGTGCCGGCAATCAAAATGCCACATTAATTTCACCTTCGGGTTTTGAGTCGTACAATTGGAAAAATAATGCCGGAATTACAGTAGGTACAAATCAAAGCCTAATCCTGGCAAAGCCCGGCGAAGGGGATACCTATACCTGTCTGATGAAATCGGCGACAGGTTGCGATGTGGAACTATCGGCAACTGTATTCCGATATGAGCCCAATGCTGTTTTCAAGAATGACTTAATTGATTGCAGTATTTTGAATAATACCATTAAATTTTACATTAGCAATCCTCCCACGCGAGGTACACTCGATTATTTTTGGGAATTTGGAGATGGAGTTACTTCGACAGAAAAGCAACCTGTACATGCATTCGAATCGGTGTCGGGCTGGATTCCTGTTACGCTGACCGTAAAGAATCCTCCCTCAACCTGTTTCGACAGACACACCAAGTTGATCGAAATTTTCAATCCGCCAAAGATCAGGATTGACGGCGATACAACTTATTGTCCCAATGAAACTGTCACGCTAAAAGGTTACGGAGCAGATCATTATAGCTGGAAATTAAATGGAGTACCATACAGCATAAAAGATTCAATAACAGTAGCACCACCCGGAGGTTTAGTAGAGTTAACAGGATTTACAAGCAACAACGAATGTTCCACCATTAAATACAGAACTGTAATTGAAAAACCCTTCTGGCCTTTTACAGCCACTCCCGACACCTTGTTTTGCAAAGGCGAAAGTGCTGTGCTAAGGGCAAGAGGAGCTAAATCATATCGATGGAATCCCGGCAACATTACGACATCTTTTCTCGAGGTAAAAACTCCCGGAATATACACTGTTACCGGAACTAATCCCAATGATTGTGTAAAATCAATCACGATTAATGTCGCCGAAGTAGCATTACCCATTGCCGATTTCACCGTAAATCCTGCAGTTATTAACAGTAGATACAATGAAATAACAGCATCGGTTACTAATCCCTTATCCGATTTGAAATATTACTGGGACTTCGGCGATGGAGGAACCGATGCTTTGAAGCATCAGGTTTCTTATAAATACAAAAACCTCACTCAGGTAAGCGAATTAAAAAAGGTAACATTGCGCTCAGTAAACAAAAATGGCTGCGACAGCATTACTACACAGCTGATTACCGTTACGCCATTCTTCCCCAATGTGTTCACACCCAATGGAGACGGGATAAACGATAATTTTCTGAAAGGAATGGAGATTCAGGTTATGGACCGATATGGAGTTGTTTTGTACAAAGGAAGTGATGGATGGAACGGAAAAATCAACAACAATAGTAAAGATATGGATCCGGACACCTATTTCTATTACGCAAGTTATACCGACCATAAGGGGCTAATACAAACCCGCAAAGGTTATGTAACCTTAATCAGAGTAAGGTAATAATACGGTGTTGAAAAAAGTTCGGACAAATTGAGAGATGAATTTAATAAATAAAAATATTCACAACAGCATTCATTTTACAATTCTTACTTCAAGAAGGGCTGTATATGAGTTTATAATGAAAAAATCATTCATGATTTGTTTCATTGTCTTTTTTTTGTCCGCTATTTCAAATCAGATTTTTTCGCAAGCCGATATCAGTATGGTAACACACTGGAACAACCGTGCCAACTACAATCCTGCTTCCATTGCCCGCCAGGGATATGTATATTTGTTTTCAAATATCCGTAATCAATGGACTGGTATTGCCGGTTCGCCGCAAGTGATCAATGTACAGGCATCGGGCTTCAGCGAAAATCTGAATTCAGGTTTCGGCATTTCGCTCGTAGCTGATAAAATCGGACTGACTCAGGTGCTAAACCCCATGTTGTCTTATGCTTTCAGGATAGTCGATAAAAATGAAAATGCTTTTGCTATGGGAGTTTCGGCAGGTGTTTTTGGACGTGGTCTGAACGGAACGGGGTATAATCCCGAAGATTTAAGCGATCCGTTTTTGAATTATATGGATGTGAATTCAATCAGACCCGATGCCAATGTTGGTTTCGAGTTTCAGAGCCGGTATTTTGTTGCGGGACTATCGACTACTCATCTGTTTTCGATTGGAAACGACAGTTTATTTCTGAATTCAAACCACCGTTACGGATATTTGATTTTCAAAAATACCGATTCAGAATTGTTCAATTATCATTTCGGAGTTCAATGCGTTAACAGAAGCTCCATATTTATTGTAGAAGGAAATGCCGGAATCCGCTACAAACATCCCACAGGACTCTCGAAAGGCGCACGCGAAATTTTCGATGTAGGAATCACTTACCGCAGCACAAAACAATTATCCCTTCTTTTTGGTATAATGCTAACTTCCGATTTGCGTGCGGGATATGCTTTTGATAAAAGTTTTATTGCAGGTTATCAAGCAAACTCTACCCACGAAATTATGCTCGAGTACCGAATTCCGGTCAAAGAACTCAATTGTAAAACCTGTCGGAATAGCGATTTCTGGTATCATTAAGCCATGAGTTGATGTAAATATCATAATACAAATGCATTGAATCAATATTTATTGCTTATGCCGATTCTGTATTTT
>JAURYY010000032.1 GCA_030653695.1 Paludibacter sp.
ACGCACCAAACTTTTCAAAAAAAAATCTTTATTGCTGTCTTTCAACAATGAAATTTGAAAATTCGAGGTTTATTCTTGTCAATCATTATCCCGATACTTAATAGGACAATTTTCAATTTTCAATTAATCCCTGCCTCTCTCTCAAAGCGGGTGCAAAAGTAGCGACTTTTTATTTAGTAACCAAATGTTTTTGAAAAAGAAAATTTTATTTGAAACATAACATATTCTATGTATCTGAAAAACGATATTTTACAATTTAAAAATAAATTTCAGTTAGTAGACTTTATTCGGGCTAAACTAATGAGAGACCCAAAAAAAAATGAGTTCACCATAAAGTAATCTAAGAAAACAATGGTTCATTTATCTGCATTTATATATATACATTTTCACTACTGACCGACAAACATTTTAGCCGAGAATAAAAAAAACAGGGCAATAAAATAAATGCCATTACCCTAAAGTTATAAATTTAAGTTGCTAAACAAAAAGTAAAACAACATGGGCAATAATAGCAAAAAGAATTTAGTCGGTCAGCCGATTTTGAAACAGGCTATCTTTCGAATAACTTTTTCAATAAATCCGGTCGTTTCATTTTTTGCAAATCACGCTGAATAGACTGTCTATATTCTGGTTTATACCAGAAAAAGAATTTGCGCTGTTCGAGTTTTTCTTCTTTTGTTTTGGATGTATTAACAGGTTCGAGCGTGTAAGGATGATAACCTGAATAATAAATTTCGGTGGCTAATGTCATGGGTGTAGGTGTGAAATCCTGTATTTGCTCTAATTTGAAATCTAACTTTTTTGTCAATATGGCAAGTTCTGCCATATCTTCATTTTCACAACCAGGATGACTGGAAATAAAGTAAGGGATCAACTGCTGATTCATTCCTGTTTCGCGGTTTATCCGTTCGAACTGCGCTTTAAACTTCCCGAAATATTCGAACGATGGTTTACGCATTAGTTTCAACACATTGTCCGAAGTATGTTCAGGTGCAATTTTCAACCGTCCCGAAACATGTTTAGCCACTAACTCGCGGGTATAATCTGCGTGACTTTTATTCACGTCCTGATCTTTTACATCGGTAAGCAACAAATCGTACCGAATGCCACTGCCAATGAATGATTTTTTTATTCCTTTCATTTCATCCACCGAACGGTAAATATCGAGTAACGCACTGTGGTCGGTATTCAGATTAAAACATACTTTCGGGAAAATACACGAAGGTTTTTTACACTTTTTGCAAATCTCCAAATCAATACCCTGCATACGGTACATATTAGCCGATGGTCCGCCCAGGTCACTCAAATAACCTTTGAAATCTGGCATTTCGGTTATCCTTTTCACTTCCTCAAGAATCGATTTCTTCGACCGCGACACGATAAATTTACCCTGATGAGCCGAAATGGTACAAAACGCACAACCACCAAAACAACCCCGATGAAGATTCACCGAAAACTTAATCATTTCGTAAGCAGGAATTGTTTTTCCCTTGTACTTGGCATGCGGTAACCGTGTGTAAGGCAAATCGAACGAAGCATCTAATTCAGCTTCGGTTAAGGGCGCATAAGGCGGATTAACAATAACCCAGCGATTTCCGGTTTTTTGCAATAATCTGTCGGCTTCGTACCGGTTCGATTCTTCCTCGATGTGCTTAAAATTAGATACATAGCATTTTTTATCTTTCAAACATTCTTCGTGCGAAACCAAAGTAATACTGTTCGATGCTGAATCGGGAATTTCCTTTGATAAAAAAGAAGTTTGCGGAATATCCTTCAGGTCATTGATTGTTTTACCTGCTTTCACCTGACTTATCATTTCTTTCAATGGTTTTTCGCCATTGCCGTAAATGAGCAAATCAGCCTTTGAATCAACCAGAATTGATGGCATCAGCTTGTCCGACCAGTAATCGTAATGTGTAAATCGTCGAAGTGAAGCTTCGATACCGCCAATCACGATCGGTGTTTCTGGAAAAAGTTTTTTCAGAATATTGCAATAAGTTATGGTGGCATAATCGGGTCGCATTCCGGCTTTACCATCCGGAGTATAGGCATCATCGGAGCGTAATCGTTTGTTGGCAGTATAATGATTCACCATCGAATCCATATTTCCGGCCGAAACTGCAAAAAACAAGCGTGGACGACCCAATTTTTTGAAATCGCGCAAATCGTCACGCCAATTGGGTTGAGGAACAATAGCCACTTTCAGTCCTTCCGATTCCAAAATCCGTCCGATAACCGCAGCACCAAAAGCAGGATGATCGATATAAGCATCACCCGTAAACAACACTACATCAACTTCATTCCAAGCTCGTAGTTCAAGTTCTTTTTTGGTAGTGGGCAGAAAGTCGGTGAGCTGAAATATTTTGTTTTGCATTTTTTCTGGTTAAACGCTTCTGTAATGGTAAAGTTCGATATGGTTTTATATTATACAAAAGTAAAATATTTATCGGTAAAAAATGAATTAAATTACTTTTTTCGGATCATGTAAGAATTAGAAAATTCAGGTGTAAGTTATAAACTAATTTCGTCCAACCGGAAATATCAATTAAAATATGCTCAAATGTTGAACACCGGCAGTTGGAATTTCTTTTTAATTCCAACTTTTATGCTTTGTACCTACCTGCGGCAGGCAGGTTTGTAATCCAATAATTAACAAGTTAATTTCTACACCACAATAAAAGACATTCGGCTGAATTTCAAATTTGAAGTTCAGCCAATTTTATTTAAGAACAGTTTCTTCTATCAGTTATGACATGATTTCACCTGTAATTCGTATATTATTACCATTTTTTTAAGTATTTTTGCGGTAAATATTAAATCAATAAATACATGAACATAGTTGACCGATTTTTAAAATACGTAAGTTTCACTACTACTTCAGACGAAAAAACCAACATGACACCAAGTACGCCCGGGCAAATGGTTTTTGCTAAATATCTTGCAGAAGAACTAAAATCAATCGGATTGCAAGATGTAATATTAGATAACAATGGCTATATAATGGCCACTTTACCTGCCAATACCGACAAAGAAGTTCCTGTGATCGGATTTATTGCTCACATGGACACAAGTCCTGATATGAGTGGTAAAAACATCAAACCTCGTATCATTAAAAATTACGATGGTAATGATATTTTACTTAACGAGGAACAGGTAATAATATTCGAAACAGATAAATATCCTGAAATTTTGCAATATAAAGGTCAGGATATTATTGTAACTGATGGAACTACGCTTTTGGGTGCCGACGACAAAGCCGGATTGGCTGAAATTGTTTCGGCAATGGAATATTTGATAGCGCATCCTGAGATTAAACACGGAAAAATCCGGATTGGTTTTACACCCGATGAAGAAATAGGTCAGGGAGCCGATCATTTTAACGTGAGTGAGTTTGGAGCCTTATGGGCATACACCATGGATGGAGGCGAAATAGGCGAGTTGGAATACGAAAACTTCAATGCCGCATCAGCCAAAATAACTTTCAAGGGTTTAAACGTTCATCCCGGATATGCCAAACATAAAATGCTCAATTCTATGCGTGTGGCTTATCAGTTTGCAACCATGTTACCCCGACATGAAACACCTGAACATACCGAAAAATATGAAGGGTTTTATCATTTGACGGGGATGGAAGGAAACGTCGAAAAATCGACATTGAGTTACATTATTCGCGATCATGACCGCAATCGCTTCGAAAACCGAAAAAAA
>JAURYY010000142.1 GCA_030653695.1 Paludibacter sp.
AATAACAGCATTAACCAACATCCAAAAAGAGATACTGGCTTTATTAAGTATTGATACTGCAAATCTAACATTGTAGCAACGAATCAAAAAAAATATCGCCCGAAACAGCTATCGTTACTGGATTTGTGGGTTTAAAATCCGCTACAAAGCGTTATGGAAAATACATTATTTGATTATCAGATACTTAATGGTTTAAATTGCTTTGTTTTGACGCAAAACATACTGATTTTTATTGATTTGACCGATTTTAGCTGCAAAATGGGTTAAGTAATTATGAAACTCTTTTCAATGCATTAATATTCACGGCACAAAGCAGTGGACAAAATTCTTACGCATAAATGCAATAGCTATTTGAAAATTATTTGATTTCGGAATTGCTGAAGTTTATTTAATATAAATTTTAATTTTTGAAAAAAAAAATGTAGTTTTGTATCCACAATTATTTGTCGAAGGACTCATGGGTAATAAATGAACAACGAACACTATTTAATTAACCAACTAAATAATGGCAATAAAGAGGCTTTTTCCTTATTGTTTCAGAAGTATTACAAAGATTTAGTGCTTTTCGCCGGGACTTTCTTGCCGGATAGGTTTTTGTGCGAAGATATTGTTCAAAATATTTTTCTTAAACTGTGGAACAATCGGGAACATTTAATTATTGATACTTCGTTGAAATCATTTTTGCTTCGTTCTGTTCAAAACAGTTGTTTGGATGAATTAAAACACCAAAGCGTTGTTAGGGTACATGAAGCATATACTATTGCATTTGAGCCATTCGATGATTTGAATACAGAGCATTATGTGCTTTATTCTGATTTGCAGTTGCAATTTGCTGAGGCACTGCTCAAATTGCCTGACACTTGTCGCGAAGTTTTCGAAATGAATAGGATAGAAGGATTTAAATATAAAGAAATAGCCCAAAAACTTAAAATATCGGAGCGTACAGTCGAAGTACGCATAGGAAAAGCCCTTATGTTGCTGCGTAAACATCTAAAAGAGTTTTTTATTGCAGTTTTGGCTGCTTTTTTACTTCTACCTCTTTACTAAGTTAAAAAGGCAAGAAATATTTAATGATTAACGATGGTAATTTACATCCCCTCTTTCTTATTCCCCCTTTAGGGGGTTAGGGGGCTGGGCTTGGGACGGGCAATACATCAAATTAACCGCCTCTATCCCGATAGCGTTCGACTGAGCTCACGCCGAAGTCTCACGCCGATAGCTATCGGCGAAGTTTATCGGGACATAAAGGGGGACTTGAGATTACAACCGTATAATCTATTCATCAACAAAATCTTTTCTTAATTCTAATTTAGTAGATTAGAATTACCCAAAAAATGATTTTCATGTGGTAGTTTCATTCTCAAACGTCTTTATATTATAAGTAAAATAAATATATGTTTACAGAAAACCAGTTAAATACACTATTTGCCAAATTGTTTTCGGGAATAATAAATTCTGAAGAAAAAGCAATTTTAAGAACTTGGCTAAATGAAAGTGTCCAAAACAAAGAGTATTACTTAAACTTAAAAAACATTTGGCAAGTCGCTCATCCAGCATTTTTACCATCGTCAATCAACGTGCTCGATGCCGAAAAGAAATTGAAAGCAAAAATAAAATCAAACAAGAAAAAACCTTTGCCTATATTTGTGTTAATTCAGCGGGTAGCCGCTATTCTTCTGATACCAACGATGATTACTTTGGGTTTTTATATGGATAAAGATAGATATCGCGGAAGTACCATAGCATTTCAAGAAGTTTCAGCTCCGTTCGGTACTAGTTCTAAAATTAATTTGTCCGATGGTTCAATAGTTTGGTTAAACTCTGGCAGTAAATTAAAATATCCAGTTACTTTTACATCGAACGAACGCAAAGTCTATTTATCGGGCGAAGCATTTTTTGAAGTAGAAACGGATAAAGATCACCCATTTATCGTTGAAACTGAACAAACAAAAATTCAAGCTATTGGCACAAAATTTAATGTGGAAGCATATACGCTCGATACGATAACCGCCATTACATTACTCGAAGGAAAGGTGAATGTGAGAATTGATTTGTCGAATGAAATCCAACTTCGACCCAATCAGCGGATAGTTTATAATTCGATTACCAACAAATATAAACTAAAAAATACTGATGCTCATTATTGGGGACTCTGGAAAGATGGTGTACTTGCTTTTCGGGCTGAGTCATTGGAAGATGTGTTTAAACGAATTGGCAGAACTTTTAATGTGGAAATACAAGTGAAAGATCCTGCAGTGGCGAGACATACTTATAGAGCGACATTCGAAGGCGAAACCTTGGATGAGATACTTCGGTTGTTAAAAATGACTGCACCTATAGAATATAAAATAATTGCAAGAGAAAAGCAAAATGACAATGTTTTTAGCAAACAACGAATAGAAGTATATCGACTCAAATAAAACATCGAAAATCGAACAACCCCACATAGAATTTCAAATTTTTTGGTTTTTCTATGTGGGGTTTGTTTTTTTAATCGTCTTTAATATGTAGATGACTAATAAACACTATCAAACTTCCATTGTTTTTTTAGCCTTACTTGGAATAAAAAAAATATTAACATAAAAAATCTTTTAATGCGTATGAAGTCAGTAAAATTGAATGAAATTACTTTGAATGAATCAAACATGTCAAATTTTCGCATAGTGCGAACTTTATTTGTGTTACTCACATATTTATTATTTCAAACAACAAACAGCAAAGCATTTTCGCAAACAGCCACAATTACTTTGGATATGAAAAATGTAACAGTTGAATCCGTGTTGAATGAAATCGAAACAAAAACATCATATCGGTTTTTATTTAACAAACAATTGGTTGATGTAAATCAAAATATAAGTATTACTGTCATTAACAAAGAAATTGGAGTTGTATTAAAAACTCTGTTTGATAAAACAGATATTGCATTTACTGTCAACGGAAGACAAATTGTATTAAGCAAAAAAATCAATCAAATCATAAAAGGACTCACGGGTTTGGTTACCGATCAGAAAGGGGAGGCGATTATTGGTGCTACTGTTGTAATAAAAGGGACAAGAACAGGTACGGTAACAAATTTCTCGGGTAATTTTAATTTTGAAACTGTACCCGAAAAAGTAATTCTTGAAGTTTCATATATTGGTTATAAACCTGTTGAAATATTGGTTGGTGCTAAAAACAATGTTATAATAAAATTAGAAGAAGATATAAAAACATTGGGTGAAGTAATTGTAACAGCTTTAGGCATAAAACGCGAAGAAAAGGCACTTGGATACGCGGTGCAAGTAGTTTCGGGGTCAGGACTTCAAACTGTAAAAGGTGTTGATACAGGAACTTCGCTGACAGGTAAAGTAGCCGGTTTATTAGTAAAAAATAGCACCGAATTTGCCGAAGCTCCAAGTATTCAAATACGTGGCGAATATCCTATCTTGGTTATCGATGGTGTGCCTTATGCCAATATGACTTTACGCGATATTCCTTCCGACGATATAGAGAACATCAGCGTTTTGAAAGGAGCTACAGCTTCGGCACTATATGGGGCGCGAGGGGGTGGAGGAGCTATTATGGTTACTACAAAAAAAGGGAGTTCCACTAACGGACTCACCGTTACAATAAATAGCGGTAGTATGTTCAATGCCGGATTTTTAGCAATTCCGGAGTTACAAGCCACTTTTGGGCGCGTTGTAACTTTTGATGCTGCTACAAATGCTTATACTTATGTCCGATCGGGTGATGGTTCGTGGGGAGTGCCAATGGACGGACGAGAAATAATTCAATGGGATCCATTTTCGAAATCGATGAAACCTATGCCTTACTTACCCATTGGTAAAGACAATTTTAAAAACTTTCTGGAGCAAGGATATATTTTGAATAACAATATCAATGTTGTTCAACAAACTGAGTTTGGAAGTTTTCGATCATCGGCAACATGGGTGAAAAACAAAGGACAATATCCAAATTCGATGTTCGATAAAATAACTTACAGTATGGGCGGTGAGATGAAGCTGGGTAAATTTAATTTATCATCGAGTATGGCTTACAACAAACATACATCACCAAATGTGGGCTTTAATGGCTATACAGGTTACGATCCCATGTATAATTTGTTAGTGTGGTCTTCTGCCGATTATAATATACTCGATTATAAGGACTATTGGATAATAAAAAATGAACTACAAAACTCTAGTTATACCGATACAAATAACAATCCTTATTTCGACCGTTTTGAGAGAATACACAGTATAAATAAAGATATTTTTAATGGTACATTAGCAGTAAATTATCAAATACTATCAGGATTAAAAGCTACATTTCGTTCAGGATTTGACACGTACAGCGACAAACAAGAAGTGCGATTAGCAAAAAGCTCACTTAAGAGTGCAGGTGATGCAACAGTAATAACAAACGGTTCACAAATTTGGGGCGAAGGAGCTTTAGGACAATACAATACGGGTTTGGGCAGAGGTTACAGTTTCAACAACGACTTTTTGCTAACAGGCGAAAAGAAATTTGGAGATTTTAGTATTGATGGTTTCGTGGGCGGATCCATCTTTTATCGGCAAGACGAAGGTCAGGAAGCATTTACCCAGGGGGGATTATCTATACCTGGTTATTATTCACTCAAAGCCTCAATAAATCCGTCATTAGTAAAATCGAGATTAAGCCGCCGACAAGATAACAGTTTGTACGGACGAATGGCATTTGCATGGAAAAGTTTATTATTTGCAGAAGCAACTTTGCGAAACGATTGGACATCAACCTTGCCGGTATCTACACGCTCCTATTTGTACCCTTCGTTTTCGGGGAGTTTTGTAGCCTCCGAGCTCCTGCCTAAAGTAAATTGGCTCTCGCTTTGGAAAATACGTGGTTCATGGACCAATTTCAAATCACCTCCTGGTATTTATAGTGTTAATTCAGCTTTTAATATTACCAATAGTGCCTGGGGAAGTTTAAGTGCTGCTGCACTTCCAACGACCATTCGCGGGGCTGATGTGCGGCCGCAATCGGCATCAACTTTCGAAGTTGGAACTGCTATTAATTTGCTAAAAAACCGCGCATCATTGGATGTTTCGTATTACTCAAAAAGAGATTATGATGCTCTGCGTTCGGCAGGTGTCAGTGCTGCGACAGGGTATTTTAGTAATTTTATCAATATTGCCGAAGAAATAACTCGTAAAGGTGTAGAAATATCCGCCAACGGAACACCAATCAAATCCAGAGATTGGCAATGGGATGTTGCTGTGAACTGGACAACATACGCACGCTACTACACAAAACTCGATCCTCTTTTTTCGGCTGATAAATCATGGGTAAAAGTTGGTAACCGATTCGATGTGTTTACTTTAAGAGATTATCAGAAAGAACCTGCAACCAATAAATTGATAATTAACAATGGCTTACCTCAATACTCGCAGTACGAATCGGTACACGGATATTCAGACCCCGATTGGATTTGGGGTGCAAATTCAACCCTTCGCTTCAAGAATTGGGCGATGAGTGTTTCGCTCGATGGAAGAGTGGGTGGAATAGCAGCAACAACAACCGAAATGTATATGTGGAGAACAGGCTCTCACCCGAAATCAGTAACGACTGAACGAATGTTGGATGCTACGGTGGGAGGAAATAACTATATAGCCGAAGGTGTGAAAGTTGTGAGTGGTACGGCAACTTATGATACTTATGGCAATATACTGACTGATAATCGTGTGTTTGTATCCAACGATATTGCAACTACTTATCAAAATTATATTAATGCAATTCACAAGGGTACTGCTTGGGGTGGAGTACCATCACCTTTGGATGCATATAGCACAACATTCCTTAAAATCCGCGAAGTTTCATTGTCATACATTTTTCCAAAAAGATTTTGCGAATTTGTAAAAGCAACCAATATTTCTTTATCAGCTATCGGTCAGAATGTGTTTTTGTGGGCGAAACAGTTCAAATACTCTGACCCCGATGGAGGTTATGAAAATTTTAGTGATCCTTCGCAACGTTATTTAGGATTTAACATCAAAGTCGGTTTTTAAAATTCATTTTACAAATACATTCAATAGAATAATAAGTAACAATATTTTAATAAAAATGAAAAAATCAAATATATTTTTTAGTTTGGTAGGTTTATTCATTATGTCAATATTTTCGGCTTGCAGTAATTTCGAAGACTTGAATACCAACCCCGATGCGACTATGGTTGTAAGTCCAGCTATGTTGTGCACAAAAGTGGTGCTCGATATTACAAGGTACAATGGCAGAGATGCAAAAGCCTATATTTCGGAAAATGCTTTGCCTAAGTATGTTGGGTATGCTACTGAAAGTCAGATGAGCACGCAATACAATCAAATCGGAAATGCCAGTTTTGGAAGCATGACTGTACTTCCAAATATTGACAAAATGCTCGAAGCTGCAAAAGGGAGTACTTTGGAAAACTCGTATAAAGGTGTTGCAAAATTTGTAAGAGCGTATTCCTTTTTTAAATTAACCATGCAAATGGGCGATATTCCTTATTCACATGCCAATCAGGGTATGTCGGGTAATTACAAACCTAAATACGACAGGCAGGAAGATGTGTTTATTGCTATACTGAATGAACTTAAAGAAGCCGATCAGCTTTTTGCCCTTGGAGATAGATTTACGGGTGACCCCACACCTTTTAATGGTGATGTGTTAAAATGGAGAAAAGCAACGAATTCGCTTGCCTTGAAAATATTAATGTCATTAAGTAAAAAAGCCAACGTTGTCTCATTAGACCTAAAAAGACGTTTTTCGGAAATTGTTGAAGCCAATATTCTTTTAGATAATACAACGACAACCTTTTTTGGATTAACCTATTCCATACAGAATAAACACCCATTAAGCGGAACAAGTGATATGTTTACTAAAAACACCATTTTGAGTTCATTGTTGTTAGATAGTCTGAAAACATATAACGACCGCCGATTATTTTACTATGCCGAAGCGTCGGCTTTTAAACTTACGGCCGCCGGTGGCGGACTTATCAAAACGAATATAAATGCTTATGTAGGTGTTGACGTGGCAATGGATTTTGCGGCTATGAGTGCTGAACATGCAGCAAAAAAATACTCACTTCTCAATAAACGCTATCTGATAGAAGTTGCAAGCGACCCACGTATTTTATTAAGTTATGCCGAACAACAATTGATACTTGCTGAAGCACGTATTTTGGAATGGATATCAACCGGAACAGCAAAAACATTTTACGAAGATGGCGTTAAATCTGCTCTGGCAACGATTATGGCGACACCGAAAGCAACCACTTATGCTGCCCGTCAGATTGATCAGATCTATATTAATGGATATTTTATAGGAAATGCAGCCTTTAAAATTAATAAAACAGATCAACTGAAACAAGTTTGGTTGCAACGGTATTTTCTGAATTTTATGCAGGATGCGGATATGAGTTACTTTGAGTACCGTCGTACTAACTTTCCTGATTTCCCTATTAATCCGGAAACCAACTTGAATCAAAACAATAAAAATGCTATACCGATACGTTGGATGTATCCAACTTCAGAAACCGATTTTAATCGCGATAATCTGATTATTGCTTTAAATGATCAATACGAAGGATATGATGAGGTTAATAAATTAATGTGGCTACTGAAATAAAATAAAAAATATCATGTGAATATTAATCCGAATTCTAAATTTTTAAAAAAATGCTATTATGAAAACCAAACAATTACTCACTATTTTAACTGTTATACTTTTTACCAGTATTTCAGTTTTAGCTTCTATTCCTGCCAAAAAAGGATTGTGGAAATTTGACGATGCCAACAATATGCTTAAAGCTACTATTGGTCTGCCATTGGACACTACAGGAAATCAACATTTCTCGGCCATGGGACCTTATGATGGTAACTTGGCAATTGCAGACCCTCGTTGGCGACAACTGATTATGACGCACGGATTGGGTGCTAACGGAGGAGGAACACGCCTGAACGAATATACCCTGCTGTGGGATGTTATGGTTACTGACCTATTGACATGGCGTTGCTTAATTCAGACCGGATTGATAAATGAAGGCGATGGTGATTTATTTATTAGACCAACAACCGGAGTTTTAGGAACTACCGCATTCAAATGGAGCACAAGAGCAATTGTTCCAGACCAATGGTTTCGAGTAGTGCTATCTGTAAAAGCAGGTTTTCATGCACGTATTTATGTGGATGGTGAATTGTGGGTCGAAGGCAATATACCTCTTGTTGATAGCCGTTTCAGTCTTCTTGACAAACCCCGTATTTTTGGCGATGATAATGGCGAAGATAACTTAATTTATTGTGCCGAATTAGCAATCTGGGATGTAGCATTAACTGAAAGCGAAGTTGCCAAACTTGGTAATGCCACTACACCTAGTATCCCCTTTAAAAAAGGTGAATGGACATTTGACGATGCCTCCGATTTAAACGCAGCTACCATTGGGGCTCCATTAACTTTAACCGGAACTCAAACTCCAGTGCCCGGTCCAACTACAACGGATTTAGCTACAGCCGTACCGCTGGGCAGTTTTTTGAGCATGGAACATGGAATAGCTCCTAATTTAGGGGGAATATTGGTGAATGAATGGACTTTACAAGTTGATTTTTTGTTGCCAGAATTATCAAAATGGTACTCGTTTTTCCAAACTGCTACCGGCGATGCCGATTTATTTGTAGCTCGTACCACATCGGGAGCCCGTGCAGCTAACTCCATCGGAACAGCCACTACTGGCTATTCAATCAATACCTTGTCTGTTAACAAATGGTACCGTATGTTGGTGTCAGTTAAAAACGGTGAGTTTTTCAGGATTTACGTTGATGGAGTACTTTGGTTAGATGCACCCGGACAGCCCATAGACGGAAGATGGGGACTTGGAAGCGTGCTTAAAATTTTCCAAGATGATGATGGGGATGATGCGTTAATTAACTGCTCATATTTGGCTATTTGGGATGTTGCTTTGACTACTGAGCAGGCTGTGGAATTAGATACTGTGCCTGTAGTTATTAGTGGATTAAAAAGCACGAGAATAGATGCTTCAAATTTGAGTCAAAATTTTCCTAACCCCTTCTCAAATACGACTATTTTCCCTTATCAAATAGAGAAAAATGAAAATGTTAGATTCCGTGTGTTAGATGTATCGGGTAAAGAAGTAAACGTAATAAACGAAGGTACAAAAATGCCAGGACAATATAATTTATTAGTTAATTCGTCAAATTTGAACAATGGTATTTATTATTTGCAAATGATCACGAGTAGTGGTGTAAGTACTCGTAAAATGATTGTGTTAAAGTAGATTTTAATTGTTTAGTTTCGATTATTGAGGATGCTTTTACATCATAAAGGCATCCTCTTTAATTAAAGTAAACTATTTCAACTTGCAAATTATTTTAAAATCCATAAATTACAAATGTTAATAAACCCAATGTTTTTCCGAAAGTTGAATTTACACATTTTATTTCTGTTTTTTGTATGTAATACTATATCGGCAGTGGTGCCCGACAGAATAGGGTGGTGGAAATTTGATAATGCAAATTTGCTTTCTAAAGCCGAATCAGGATTTGGTAACAACCTTACATTGGTTGGGGTTAATTACGCATCGACGGGACCAGCTGCTGGAAATGGGTCGGTGTTGATGCCTCAGGGTAGTTATTACAAAATGCAGCATGGAATAGCACCTAATAGGGGTGCTACAAAAGTGAATGAATATACTTTACAGGTTGACTTTAAAATTGCTTCGATTGGAGCATGGTATAGTTTTTATCAAACAAACTTGGCAAATACAGACGATGCAGAATTCTTTATTAATAAAACAGGTAATCTTGGAGTAGGAGCAGTTGGTTATACAGGAGCAACCATCATTCCTAATGATTGGTATCGACTAGTAATTTCGGTAAAAAACGGAACAAACTTTACATGTTATCTCGATGGACAAACCATTTTGAGTGGAAACGTTCAACCTGTTGATGGACGATTTTCATTAGCCGAACAGCTGCTGATTTTTGCAGATAACGATGGAGAAGATGGTAGTATTTATTGTGCCGAACTTGCAATTTGGGATAAATCTTTAAATGCGAATGAAGTGAAAGAATTGGGTGGATTCGGGCACATTTTGAAAACATACGTTATGACCCGAATTCCGTATTTACAAGCCAATAGTACTCATTCGATGACTGTTAGTTGGCATGATGAAACCATCGATGGAACAAAAATTGAATTTGGGTTTGATTCATTAAATTTAAATCAATATGTATTTGGCAATTCAGAACTGATAAGCGAGTCTTATCGCTGGCATACCGTAAAACTTACTAATTTGTTGCCCAATACACGCTACTTCTACCGCGTAGGTAATGGCACTGATTTTTCGAATTTGTATGCATTCAAAACTTTGCCCGATGAAAGTTATACAGGGAAACTGCGATTTTTGTTGTTGAGCGATACGCATAATTCGGATACGACCAAAGCCGCAAGGGTGCTAAAAGCAGCCAAAGAAAAAATTTTAGAACTGTATGGTGCCAATATCGAAAAACATATCAACGGCATTTATCACTCGGGCGATATAGTTGTGAGTGGCAATGTGGTTGAGCAATATTCCACACAATATTTTAAACCTCTATCACTGTTATCTCCTTATATCCCAACTATGGTAGTAGCTGGAAATCATGAAGAAGAAAATGCTATTTTCTACCAGTATTTGAAAATTAATGAGCATTCTGTTTTTCCTTTAAATCCAGCTTTAAATGAAAAAATATGGCTACAACGGATTGGAAACTCAGTTTTTATTGGTTTAAATTCTAATATTTCAACACAATATGGGAACGTTCAATTCGTGTGGCTCGACAATAAATTAAGTGAAATAGAAAATGATCCCAATATCGATTTTGTATTCCTTTTTTTTCATCACCTGCCATATTCCGAATTGTGGAATGTGAGTGATATAGCAATAAATTATGTGAAGAACTCATTGCTTCCGGTTATAAAAAAGTACAGTAAAGTACAACAACTGCATTATGGACATACACACGGATTTGAACGAGGAACGATTTTATCAGAAAAAAAGGATGCCGATTTTCGAATAATCTGTGGTGGTGGTGGTGGCGGAGCAGTCGATCCGTGGTACTCGAGTCTGAATAAAGATTACAACGAAATTCATAAAACGCTGAATCACAATTTTTTCATACTACTTGAAATTAATCCTGCCAACCGCTCTTATCAAGGTTCAATGTACAGTTTAGGAAACGCAAACGACCATCGAAATGCTGAACGTATGGATTTATGGTACAAAAAGTTAAACCAATCGAATCCAGGAACTCCTATAGTTGAAAATGCTATTGTAGGTGGGAATACAATTCAATTCAATATTTCTGCATTTACTGGTGTAGACTCTTTGATGTCAGTTCATTATCAGGTGATTGTCAACGAATTAAATAAAATAGTTGTTGCCGATACGCTGCTACATTGGCAAAATGTATTTGGTGTAGACAATGCTGGTAAACCATTCGATAAAAACCTGCACATCGACCTAAATAAAATAATTATCAATAAATCGAGGTTGAATGCCAATATGAATTATTTGTTCAGAGTTCGATTTCGCGATCATAATTTAAAATGGAGCGAATGGTCGACATCCATTCTGTTTAATACCAATGGAATTGTTGGAATTCGACATATAACAGATAATAATCCTGAAATTATAATCATACAAAACTATCCGAATCCGTTCCAGCAAAACACATTATTCAGATACAATGTGAATGAACTAACTGAAATTTCCATACGAATTTATGATTTAAGTTACAGACTTATGGCAACAATATCAGAAGGAATGAAGCCAATAGGACAACATCAAGTAACTTACAATAGCAAAGGTTTGATACCTGGAATGTATTTAGTAGAATTGAGAACAAAAAATGCTATTTTTACAACAAAAATAATGAAACTCCCAACCAATTAATCAAAGATAAATATGATAAAATACTTTAAATTATTAATAATATTATTCTCAATAACCTCTTCTGTTCAATCATTCAACAACACTCACTCCATTCAAATTTCGGGTAAAATAACATATAACAAACAAGCCATTTCGTCGGTCGTGGTAAGCGATGGTATTTCCGTAGTTGTTACTGACAAGAAAGGAAAATATAAATTTAATTCCAGTTCAGACCGCACCTTTATTTTCTACTCACTTCCTTCAGGATACGAGTCGCCCATTGTCGATGGCACACCTGTTTTTTACAAAGCAATAAACAAACAAACAAACAAACAACAAATTGATTTTGAATTATCTGCATCAAAACAATCACAAACAAAACATGCTTTTATAGTTGCAGGCGATCCACAAGTAATAGACCACGATGACTGCGAATTATTGAAAATAGTGATAGCTGACATTGAAAAAACTGCATCAAGTATATCAACCCTTATGCCCGTACATGCTATCAGTATGGGTGACATTGTGTTCGATAGATTAGAACTTTTCGACACGTATAAACAAATTATTGCACAAACAAAATTACCTTTTTATCAGGTAGTTGGTAATCACGATTTGGATTATAACGATCGGTCGGATGAATTGTCGGTAAAGACTTACAGCTCAAAATTTGGTCCTGTTTATTATTCTTTCAATAAAGGCAACATTCATTATGTTGTTCTTAAAGATGTTTTTTATTACGGCGATACTTATAAATATATGGGTTATATCGACGAAAATCAATTACTATGGTTAGAAAAGGACTTGGCAACAGTGAAATCCGGAAGTACTGTTGTTCTTTCGTTACACATACCAACCATGTATGGTGAATCAGAGAAACCCAAAAATCAATCTTTATTCTCAAACTCAGTACTGAACAAAAAAGCATTATACAAAATACTTGAACCATTTAATACGCATATTTTAGCCGGTCACAGTCATACGCAGTGGAATACAATTATTTCAGATAAATTGTACGAACACACTCATTCGGCAGTGTGTGCCGCTTGGTGGCAAGGAGAAATAGGGACAGATGGAACGCCAAAAGGTTACACAGTTTACGAAGTGAATGGCGATAGTATTTCGTGGTATTTCAAAGCCGTAGGTATGCAAAAGGACGAGCAATTTAAACTTTACCCCAAAGGAAGTGATCCAATACATTCCGATTATTTTATTGCTAATGTGTACAATTACGATACAACTTGGCGTGTAGAATGGTACGAAGACGATATGCTAATAGGACAGATGCAACGTTATTGGGGGAAAGATCCCTTGGCAGCATCTACTTACATTCCGGGTGCAAACAAAAAGTTTTGGTGGTTAAACGTAACCGAAACCAATCATCTATTTAAAGCAAAAATTCAAACTCCAAATGCAGTTGTTAAAGTAAGAGTTACTGATAGGTTTGGAAAAGTTTATGAAAAGGAATTACATTAAATTCAGATTATTATCATGAAATATTTAAAAAAAAATAGCATTTCATTTATATTTTTACTGCTGACATTCGAACTTTTTTCCCAATCAAAAAATGACTATAAATTAATCTGGCAAGATAATTTCAATGGGAAAATACTTGACACTACTTCTTGGAATCACGAAATACGTGCACCTCGTTGGGTAAACAACGAATTGCAGCGCTATACTAACGGCGAAAATATAAAACTTGCTAAGGGAAAGCTATTCATAGAAGCCTGCAACACCAATGGCGAATACACTTCAGGGCGTATAAACACTCATGATAAACGCATTTTTACGTATGGAATTTTCGAAATAAAGGCAAAATTACCTTCGGGAACTGGTACTTGGCCTGCACTTTGGATGCTTGGGAACAATATTGATCTTGTAGGTTGGCCTGCTTGTGGCGAATTGGATATTATGGAACATGTAGGTAAAAACCCCAATTTCATTCATGCTTCCATACACAATCCATCGGGATATGCAGCTACACCCTATTCTGGGGTTATTGAAATTGAGAAGCCTTTCGAAAAATTTCACGTTTATAGTATGGAATGGACAAAGGATTTTGTCAACTTCTACGTCGATGGGAAATCGGTATATCGTTATCAACCAACTGTTAAAAACGAAAAGAACTGGACTTTCGATAAGTCGTTTTTTTTCATATTTAATATTGCAATTGGTGGAGATTGGGGTGGACCTGCAGTTGACGATAACTGTTTTCCTACTACAATGGTAGTGGATTGGGTAAAAGTATATCAAAGAAAATATAAGTGAGGAAGCTACCTCAGGCGATAAATTGGAATTAGAAGCCGATAAAATAATTGAAGCTAAAAAACTTAAATTGTAATTTCAGTATAACTCCAAATCGCTTGGGGCTACCTGTTTTTGTATAAAAAAATATTAACTTGCTCATAAAATTATTTTGAGATGGTAGTCTGTTTTGTAAGATCGGAAAATTGAAAAAATAGAATTAGATGAATGAGTCCACTATATAAAGTCTCTTTCAGTTAATATTCTGTTTTTCGATTTGAGATTAATGTAAATCGAAAGAATCAAATATTTGAAATTAACGTTTTTAAAATACTAATATATTTATATTTTCTGATTTTTCTGATTTTCACAATAAGATTGGTCGTAAAACGCCAATTAAAGCACTCCTTGACATATTTTCATTTCATAATTTGTAATCCGGACAAGGTTCATCCACAAACATCTGGCAAATGTAAATAATTTGTGTTTGATAAGCCCTCGATATCGTGTTTTATTGTTTCGAGTATGAAAGCTGTATTGAAAAATTGTGGCTTCCAGGTTATTTCGTATTTTTCTTTTTTTTAGGCGGTATTTCCTTTAATTCTTTTCGAAGAACTGCCGCATCTATATCTTTTTGCGTAAAATAGCGATATCCTTTTTCTGTTTTGATTCCCCTGCTTTCATTTTTTGTTTTATGGGCAATTTGAACTTCCCTTGTTTGTGTATCAATTACTTGTAATTCCTGTTCTGTTTGTGCGATTGTATATCGAGGAGGTTTGCCTTGCATACCTGTGAGAAACAATCACAATTCCATTCTCCTCATTTTCAATCTTAAAAAATATTTTCACGCAAAGCATTGTCATTTTAAAAAATATACCTATCTTTGCAACCCAATTTGGACAAAAACAAGTTGGACAGAAAACTAAGTACTTAAAGTTATAAAAACAAAGGAAAATGCCTACAATTCAGCAATTAGTTAGAAAAGGAAGAGCAGAACTCATCGACAAAAGCAAATCGCCGGCTTTGGACTCATGTCCACAGCGCCGTGGTGTTTGTGTTCGCGTGTACACTACCACTCCTAAAAAACCAAACTCGGCTATGCGTAAAGTTGCCCGTGTGCGTTTAACTAACCAGAAAGAAGTGAATGCTTATATTCCGGGCGAAGGACACAACTTACAGGAACACTCTATCGTAATGGTACGTGGTGGTCGTGTAAAGGACCTTCCGGGTGTACGTTATCACGTGGTTCGCGGAACACTCGATACAGCAGGAGTTAACGGTCGCACACAGCGTCGGTCAAAATACGGAGCTAAACGTCCTAAACCGGGAGCTGTTGTTAAAGGAGCCCCAGTTAAAGGTGGTAAAAAGAAATAGACCCCTAACCCCTAAAGGGGAACAAGAGGAAAAATTAAGAAAAAGTAGATTGACATACGTTCAATTCTCTTTCAAAAAAACTAACAAAATCAAGTTCTAACACTTGTTTGCGTTTTCAAAGGTAGCAGATGACAGGTTGAGTAAATAATTCGGAGGAATTATTGAAGCAAAACTAAAGCAACCAAAAAAACAAAAACGGAAATTTTATTAAAAAATGAGAAAATCGAAACCCAAAAAACGGATGATCTTACCCGATCCCGTTTTCAATGAGTCGATGGTTACAAAATTTGTAAACCACTTAATGTACGATGGCAAAAAATCAACTGCCTTTGACATTTTCTATTCATCGCTCGAAGTTGTGAAAAACAAACTTCCGAACGAAGAAAAATCTCCACTCGATATCTGGAAAAAAGCCCTCGAAAATATCACTCCATTGGTCGAAGTAAAATCGCGCCGCGTGGGTGGTGCCACATTCCAGGTTCCTACTGAAATCCGTCCAGACCGGAAGGAATCAATTTCAATGAAAAATCTTATATTATATTCCCGCAAACGCGGTGGACGTTCGATGGCTGATAAATTGGCTGCCGAAATTGTTGATGCGTTCAATAACCAGGGTGGTTCTTTCAAACGTAAAGAAGATATGCACCGTATGGCTGAAGCCAACCGCGCATTTGCACACTTTAGATTTTAATTGAATACAGAAGGCAATTATAAAAAAGAATATTATAGTTAACAAATAATGGCTAAAGGAGATTTAAATTTTAATAGGAACATCGGTATCATGGCGCATATCGACGCCGGAAAGACAACAACTTCCGAGCGCATTCTGTTCTACACCGGTTTGACACACAAAATAGGTGAAGTACATGATGGTGCTGCTACTATGGACTGGATGGCGCAGGAGCAGGAGCGTGGTATTACCATTACTTCGGCTGCAACTACAACTTCGTGGGAATATCTGGGCGAAAAATATAAAATTAACCTGATCGACACTCCGGGACACGTTGACTTCACCGTTGAAGTTGAACGCTCGCTTCGCATACTCGATGGAGCTGTGGCTACTTTCTGTGCGGTTGGTGGTGTTGAACCTCAATCGGAAACTGTTTGGCGTCAGGCTGACAAATATAATGTGCCGCGTATCGGATATGTAAATAAAATGGACCGTTCGGGTGCCGATTTTTTTGAAGTGGTACGTCAGTTAAAAGAAGTGCTGGGAGCAAAACCATGTCCTATTCAAATTCCTATTGGAGCCGAAGAAAGATTTAAAGGTGTTGTGGATTTAATCCAAATGAAAGCCATTTTATGGCATGACGAATCCATGGGTGCAGAATATTCAGTCGAAGAAATTCCAGCCGATTTGTTAGAAGAAGCAAAAGAATGGAGAGATAAAATGTTGGAAGTTGTTGCAGAGTACGATGATGCTTTAATGGAAAAATACTTTGACGATCCTTCAACCATTACCGAAGAAGAAATCAAAAGAGCCATCCGCAAGGCGACACTTTCGATGGAAATCAACCCAATGATTTGCGGCTCATCGTTCAAAAACAAAGGAGTGCAAACTATGCTCGATGCTGTTTGTGCTTTCTTGCCAAGTCCGCTCGATACTCCCGAAATTATTGGTAAAGACCCTCGTTTCGAAGATAAAGAAGTAATACGTCACCCTGATGCCAAAGAACCTTTGTGCGCTTTAGCGTTCAAAATAGCAACCGACCCTTATGTAGGGCGTTTGTGTTTCTTCAGAGTTTACTCAGGTCAACTTCCGGCAGGTTCGTATGTTTATAACACTCGTTCCGAAAAGAAAGAACGTATCTCGCGTATTTTTCAGATGCACTCTAACAAACAAAATCCGGTTGACATGATTTCGGCTGGTGATATTGGTGCGGGTGTAGGCTTTAAAGATATTCGTACCGGTGATACGCTCTGCGATGAAGCACATCCCATTACGTTGGAATCGATGGATTTCCCTTTACCGGTAATAGGTATATCGGTTGAACCAAAAACTCAAAAAGACTTAGACAAACTTGGAATCGGACTTGCAAAACTTGCCGAAGAAGATCCAACATTTACAGTACATACCGAAGAACAATCGGGTCAGACTATTATAAGCGGTATGGGTGAACTTCACCTCGAAATCATTAT
>JAURYY010000148.1 GCA_030653695.1 Paludibacter sp.
AAGAATTTGCAACAAAGCAGCGTTGTTTGTTTCAACCGTTCCGAAAGCAGTTTTTGCTTTGGCATAATCTCCCTTTAGAATATACATTGAACCCAATGCATTACTTAAATTACCCGAAGTACCTGCTGATTTTCCGAAATACTCTTCAGCTTTCGATAAATTTCCTTTTGCAAGGGCACACAAACCAGCATTGTAGTTCAAATCGGCATTTGCCGGCGAAACATTCAATGCTTTTGTCAAAAGACCTGCTGCTTCATCTATTTTTCCCTGATTGTTTTTGATTGCGGCGAGGTTATTGTAACCGCGTGCATCGTTAGGATACAAATCAATAACTTTCTGATAAATATCCGCTTTTTCTGAAATATTATTGTTGATTGCAGCTGCATACAACAATTCTTCAACCGATAATTTTGAAGGATCATTTTTTGCAAGATTTGCTATTTCAACATCAGATTTTCCAATTACATCTACAGTCAGTTTCAAACGTGAACGACGCAATTGTGGAAGGATTTGTTCGGCAATACTTTTGAAGGCAACCGAAAGATTTTTAATTTCACGTTCGCGTTGTTCCGGATCAGAGTACATTGATAAAACACGTAAAATAACTTGTTTGTCCTGAATGTTTGAAGCTTCCATTAATTTCTGGAAACCATCCCAGTCTTCGGCAGTAAATTTAGAACTGATAGTAACTTTCGATTTAAGTTTTTTAAGTTCTTTACCTACATAATCAGCAGTTACTTTCTGACGTTTTTCGGCCAGATTGGTATTCAGATCCAATGCTCCATCGGGTGATGCGTAACCTGCTATTTCGAAACCGGCAACATTTTTATTCTGAGTTTCGGTTGCTTCTTTAATTTTTTTGGTCAATTCAACCACATCAGCCGATTTTGTTTCAGTTGGTCGAAGATTTGCCTGTTGAATCAAGAATAAAATATCAGCTTCCTGCATTTCCTGAATTACACGCTGAAATTTATCGGCAACGATTACAGCTCCTTCAGCTCCGGCATTAGCACCAAAAGCATTGTAGGCTAATTGCGAAGTTGCCATTACACCATCGGCAACCTTTACTGATGGAACAGTGTATGTTTTTTTCTTGGTTGACACACTGAACTCAAGGTACAATTCCGATTTAGCCATTTCTGGAACAAAATCGAAAGCACAAGGCATTGTATAAGTTCCGCCGGCTTTATAGGAAATAGTTTTATTATTACCTACAACTTTTTCGCCTTGAAAAACAGCTGCTTGCCCTTTTACTTCTTTACCGTTAAACTTTAATACCGGTGTTACTGTTACAGTGGCATTCTTAGCAAAATATTTTGCAGGGAAATTACCGGTAACAGTAGCATTTACTTTTCCACCTTTTTCTTCAAGAGGATTTGGGGTACATTTAAAAAGACTTGGATCTAAAGAGGTTAAATCTTTGTTACATGAGCTGAAAACCAGCGTTAACAATAAAGATACTGTGAATAAAATTTGTTTTCTCATAACTTTTTTTATTTATAATATTGGGGTTAATTTATATTTCCTTCAAGTTGTGTACAAAAATACAATAATTCAATGAATTTTACTTACTTTGCGGAAGTATTAGGAAATTTTTTACATTTTTCATAATAATTTGTTACTCATCAATAAAAACTGTTAGTTTCTATGCAAAACATTATCAAACATATATATATAAACATTCGCATCTTTCAATATTTGTCCTTAAAAAAGTTAATTAACTTTATTCATCTATACTTTTCATATCTTTTGTCCGGTAAAAAACCATTATTTAACAAAAAATTATTTCCTGCTTTTGTCTCTGTTGAACCTAACAATTTTTGTCAGCTGCATTGTCCTGAATGTCCGGTAGGAATAAGAACAATAGGTAAAACAAACCGGATATCCGAAAATATTTTCAAGAAAACCATTGATGAATTAAAAAAAAAATTATTACATGTCATTTTTTACTTTCAGGGAGAACCGTTGTTGAATAAAAATCTTCCAACAATGATTGAGTATGCACACAAAGCCGGAATTTTCACATCCACATCGACAAATGCCCAAGCGCTTACCTTAAATAATGCCAAAGAAATAGTTGCATCGGGGCTTGATAAAATAATAATTTCGATGGATGGAGCCACTCAGGGTGTTTATGAAAAATACCGGATAGGCGGAAGTCTGCAAAAAGCAATTGACGGTGTTGGATTTATCAACCAATGGAAAAAACAATTACACTCGCCTACTCCTTGGGTCGAAATACAGTTTATTGTTTTTAAAACCAATGAACATCAATTGGATGAAATGAAATTACTTGCAAAAGAACTGAAAGCTGACAAATTAGTTTTTAAAACAGCACAATTGTACGATTTTGAAAATGGACATGAATTAATGACTTCTATCCACAAATATTCCCGCTATAAAAAAACGAAAACCGACAAGTATGAAATTAAAAATACTTTGAAAAACCGCTGTTGGCGATTGTGGAGCGGTGCTGTAATAAGTGCTGAAGAAGATGTGCTGCCTTGTTGTTTTGATAAAGAGGCTGAGTTTTCGTTCGGAAACTTAAAAGAAAATTCTTTTCAAACCATCTGGCACAATGAAAAAGCGGTCAGATTCAGAACTTCGATACTCCAAAACAGGAAGCAACATGAAATGTGCCGGAACTGTACAAGTAAATGATTAACAATGAGCATTAATGTCAAATACCTGCCTTCTCTGAAAAAAAACCGATATAAAAAATATATTCTTCGATTAGGTTTGAAAATAGATCGTTAGCATGAAAAAAAATCTGTAAATAATTTGTAAAATCGAGTAGGTAGGGGGATTACTCCCCCGCCCTCTCACACCACCGTGCATGCTCTCGCACACGGCGGTTTCTTTTAATGGTTTAACTTCTCGTGATTTATCGTGAGATTGTACAATCCTACTTCGTCAAACCATTTATTG
>JAURYY010000150.1 GCA_030653695.1 Paludibacter sp.
CGGAATGAAAATCCTCCCGATAGACTTCGGCGTGAGCTCAGTCGAACGCTATCGGGATCAATCCGCTAAATCAGCGAGAATCCGCGTTCCATTCTTTTCCATTTCTTCACAGAAAATAGATTCGAAAACTAACCATATACCGTCAACTTTGTCTTAGAAAAAAGCCATTATTTATTGTTTTACATATATTAAAAAAACGTTGGGTACAAAAGCCGATAGTCATTTAATCTAATGTAAATTGAACACCAATCCTTTAATCAAATATTTTTTTAAAAGCTCATTTGCTTCAGCGATTTGTTTTTTCTTCAATGCTTCGTAATAGGGTAAAGTAAGTAAGGTAGTTTCCGAATCAGGATATTTTTTTATCAAATAACTGTATGCTTTTGCAAAGTAGTTCGATAGCTCGTGAGATTCGGTGCTTGTAAATAAAGTTGTATTGTTGAACCCATTGAGCAGATAGGTAAAATATGCTTTGTGATATTTTTTGCAATTGTCAATCAATATGAAAGTTGGATACTTACTTATAAAATTTTCGTACCAGATAACTCTGTCGACATGTTTCTCGGGTGTAATGATTATAGCTGCATCATCCGCAAAACCCTCTTTGTGTTCAATGTTTATTTCGGTCAAATATTCAATCATTGGTTCCGAAACCAAAGCTGAGAAATGTTGAATAAGATAATTATAATTCAATTGAATATAAACCATTCCTTCGGATGATCGAAGTGAAAATCCGTTTTTCTGGAGTAAACCACGAAAATCATTAATTTTTCGACCTGTTTTTTCACCAGAAACGAATGGGGAGAAATCGGTGGTGTCGGTTTCTAATCTTTCGTTTTGTTTTACTAAAATTGTATCCATCAATTCCTGAAAAATAACATATGCTGTATCGCAAAGTCCTTTGCTTTGACCTGCAAACATCATTTTGAAATAATCGGTGGCGAGTAGTGCTGAAGTTACATCTGTGTTTTCGAGCGAATCAACAAACGACCGAAAAGCAGCGATGGTTTGATTTTCCTGATTCACAAGTACTGTATCGATGGTTTGATAATTATTTTTGTTCGAAACCGTTACAGGTTTGGAGCTGCGTTTACAGGCTGTTGTGATTAAAACTACAGTGATAATTGCTGACGCAAAAAATATTCTTAAAAAAGCGCTCATTACGATATTTGGTTCGGGAATTTTTCCACTTAATTTACTTAATATTCTTTTCGCAAAATTCCAAAATAAAAACCATTCTTGCAAATTTTAATCCTGAAACTTGTCAAAAAAAAGAGACCTTACAAAAAGGTCTCTCATTCGAATTAGTTGTTTACAGGCGTCATTTTAAAACTAAATTCATAATTTTTATACGGAATACGGTATTGTGGAAGCGGCAATGCTCCCCAACTGGTTACGCATCCAAGTCCCATTTGCATTTTGTCGATACAAACGTTGGTGAAATTTGACAAAGGCACTTCGGGAGAATGTTGTTGGTCTTTATCGTGTCCATCGTCGAGCGACTCAATGCTGTAATTCAACGCTGATGCCGAGAAATCACCTTCGGCAGTGAATTTTAATCCTTTGCCGACTTTGTTCAACATTTTCCAGTAACGAATGTCCGTTTTGGTGCCGTTTTCCTGTGGGCGGATGTATGGAAAAAACTGTTCGGCAACCGATTGACGATAAAGTCCGATATTGGACGAATTATTGCGGTCGGCATAGTTTTCGTAAGGTCCGCGTCCGTAATATTCAACTGCATTGAACGAAAGCGGCATTTGCAATTGCATACCGAAACGGAACATGTCCGACACTTTTGCTGTATCCGAAGATTGTAGTTTTTGGGTTACGACAATGCTGCCTTCGGGGTCGATAATATAAGACATAAGGAGTTTTGCCGAAACCGATTTCAAATCGTACACAGCTTTAATAAGCACCTGATTGTTGTTTGTTTCGTGTTTGAAGCTTTCAAGTTTCATGCGTGGATTTTTCCAGTTTACATACTTGTTTTGCAATTGTGCGCCAAAATCGTTATCGGTAGGTGCACGCCAGAAATTGGTGCTTAATTTGCCGGCGTTATCAATCATTTTCAGTCCATCGACACTATATTCAGTCAACCAGCCTTCGTGTTTGTTAAACTCAATATTGAAGTTTTTTCCTTTTATTTTCAGATAATTGTAATCGTTGGTAACTATTTCGGATAAAAAAACCGATTCGTTAATATTGTTTTTGGTAACAATGTTTAGCGATGGGAAATTATATTTGTGAACCATCATTTGGCGGTGAGCCACTTCGTAGCCGGCAGGCAGTAGTTGTTCAGCATTTTTGAGTTTAAAACTTATGTTCAGCAAAATTTCTTTACTTAAATCCATTGTATTCAAAACGTAATTCAGTTTCATCTCTTTGGTTTCTTGCGGTGCAATATTCAAATCCAAGATAAATCCGCTTTGCTGAGCCACTCCGTTCGATAGTAATTGCCATTCGGCATAATAAGCCGAAAGATTGCGAAAAAAATGTTCGTTGTAAACCGAAATTTTACCCGTTTGCAAATCGATTGGCTCTGCCCAGATTGATTGATAATAATATTTTACTTCGTACGCATGAGGATTTGGTTTTCGGTCAGGGCTGATTAATCCATTATTGAGAAAATTATTATCCGATGCATCGTATTTATTATAGTCGCCGCCGTAAGCATAAATCTGAATACCTTCTTTATTGGTTTTATGCAACGACTGATCAACAAAATCCCAAATAAAACCGCCCTGATACTTGGGATATTTGCGGATTAAATCCCAATATTCTTTAAAACCGCCCTGCGAATTTCCCATCGCATGCGCATATTCACATTGAATTAAAGGTCGGGGATCTTCATTTTTGGCATATTTTTCGCAACCATCGTATCCCAGATACATAGGGCAGTAAATATCGGTAGCTTTTTTCAGCCCGGTGCCTTCATATTGAACGGGGCGGCTCTTGTCTTCGGCTTTAATCCATGCGTAGCAGGCTTCGAAGTTGGGTCCATAGCCGGCTTCGTTGCCCATCGACCAAAAAATGATGGAAGGATGATTGAACCCGCGCTGTACGTTGCGTTGGTTGCGCTGCAAGTGAGCCAAAGCAAATTGAGGATCTTTTGCCAAAGTTTTATCGCCATAACCCATGCCGTGACTTTCAACATTGGCTTCGGCTACAACATAA
>JAURYY010000157.1 GCA_030653695.1 Paludibacter sp.
AAAGATATTTTGATTAGTAAGTTTACGAATCCAATTTGTGAAGTTCCAAAAATGAGTTTTGTAAATATGCCCTTAGACGGTGGACATTTGCTTTTATCAGATGACGAAAAAAATGAATTTCTTTTAAAGGAACCTA
The DNA here is from genome assembly GCA_030653695.1 of Paludibacter sp. Lineage (GTDB taxonomy): Bacteria > Bacteroidota > Bacteroidia > Bacteroidales > Paludibacteraceae > Paludibacter. Next base: position 137 of record JAURYY010000157.1, read on the forward strand.
AGGCAGAGAAATTTATTAAACCATTAATTTCGGCTTTTGAATTTCTAAATGGTCAGAAACGTTGGTGTTTATGGCTTTTGGATGCAGAGCCATACGAAATAAAACAAATGCCGGAAGCATTAAAGAGAGTTGAAAAGGTAAGAAAATTCCGCTTAGATAGCGTTGCACCATCTACACAAAAATTCGCATCTACACCATCACTATTTAGAGATAGAAATCAACCTGATTCCTTTATAGTAGTCCCCCGTGTTTCATCCGAAAAACGAAAATATATCCCAATGGGATTCTTTGATAAAAATTCCATTGTGAGTGATACATGTATGGCTGTATCTAATGGAACTCTCTATCATTTTGGGGTGTTAATGTCGGATATGCACATGGCTTGGGTAAAATCAGTTTGTGGACGGTTAAAAAACGATTACCGTTATTCAAAAGATATTGTTTATAATAATTTTCCTTGGCCTGAGAGTCCATCAGATAAACTAATAAAAGCGATTAAAGAAAAGGCTCAAAAAGTCTTAGACATTAGATCCAAATTTTCCAAAAGTTCTTTAGCAGAGCTTTATAATCCTTCGATTATGCCTTTTGACTTAGTGAAAGCGCATGAAGACCTTGATAAAACCGTAGATTTAGCTTACCGCCCACAGCCATTTACGAGCGAAGCTAATAGAATAGAGTATCTTTTTGAATTGTACGAGAAATACACAGCAGACCTTTTTACGAAAGAAAAAAAGAAAGTGTTTAAAATAAAAAAATATGGAACAAGCAAATGAATACCATCAGTTTAATGACAAGCAATTGGCAGTACTTTCATTTCTAAAAAACATGAGGCAATATTCTCCTGAAAACTTCAATTATTTAATATTTTATGGAGCATCTGCCCGCGAAATGATTAAGTTCATAGAACAACCGGAAAAATATGGCGATTTTGATTTTACGTTAGTATGTGGTTTGTTTAGAGCAATAGATAAAACCTTTCGATACCTTATTGAATGCCCTAAAATTGAAACACAAACAGAGGAAGACAGGGTATTAACTGCTATTTTAATGTATTCTGATAATGCATTTAAGTCGATTTATACAAGCGAACGACTTATCAACAAGTCGCATTTAATGGCTTATTTAAAGCGCGAAGAAGTCATATACAATTGGAATGGTTGGTTATTAGGCATAGTTCAAAAGCAAGTGGAAGAAATAAAAGCAGAAATGCGTTTGAAATTTGAATTTGCTGGATAACCGAAGCAAACCGAAAGGTTTACTTATCTGAATTGTACGAGAAATATACGGCAGAGCTTATCACAAAAGAGAAACCAAAAAAGACTAAAAAAAACAATGGCTTGACAAGGACGGAAAACATGCGAACGACAAAAACGTCAGCACTTAACATTGTGCAAAATGGTTTTTCACTGCAATAAATCCAATATTTACTGAAATTATTTGCAAAGTTTTAATTCAAGTTATACTTTTAACAAAATAATCGGTTGTAATCAAAATATTTTTCGTTTTTTTACGATCTTGATATTATTCAAAAAAAAAAACGTTTTTTAATCCGTTTAAAATAGAAACTTTTTATCATTCGATTCATTTAATTCAAAATAATATAGTAACAATTTTAAGTCAAACTACATGGATAAAGATTTTTTAATTTATAAGTTGTCCGAAACGATCAAATCCACGAGTCGTATCGACAAAAAATTATTTACGCAGTTTAATGTAAAGCGTGGTTTACGAAACGAAGATCATTCGGGTGTATTGGTTGGATTAACCAAAGTAGGCGATGTGGTAGGTTACGAAAAGCTACCCGAAGGTGGATTAAAAGCCGTACCGGGTAAGTTATTCTACCGCGGTATCGACTTAGAAGATTTAGTACATGGATTACAAAAAGAAAACAGGGTTGGATTTGAAGAAACAGCTTTCTTGCTTCTTTCGGGTTATCAGCCCGATGTGGAGGAGTTAGATACTTTCTCTAAAATATTGAATCAGGGAATGGCGTTGGATAAAAAAGCTACGATGAACATCATTGATTTAGAGGGGGTTGACATCATGAATATTTTAGCCCGAAGTGTGCTCGAAATGTACACTTTTGATTCGAAAGCCGATGAAATAACACGCGACAACTTAGTTCGCCAGTCCATTGATTTAATAGCAAAATTCCCGACTATTGTTGCTTATGCTTTTAATATTTTGCGCCATAGCCAGCAAGGACGGGTATTACACATACGCCATCCCAAAGAAAATGTATCGATTGCCGAAAACTTTTTGTATATGATGAAAGGATCAGACAATTACACTAAATTAGATGTAAAAATACTTGATCTTTGTCTGATTCTACATGCCGAACATGGAGGGGGGAATAACTCAACTTTTGCGGTAAGAGTTACAAGTTCAACACTTACCGATACTTATTCGGCTATTGCAGCCGGTATCGGTTCATTGAAAGGACCTTTGCATGGTGGTGCTAATATTCAGGTGATTGACATGTTTGAACATTTAAAAACTGCCATAAAGGACTGGTCCAATGTAAAAGAAATTGACAATTACTTAAAGAAAATGCTTCAAAAGGAAGCGTATAACAAAAGCGGTTTAATTTATGGAATTGGTCACGCTGTTTACACAATTTCGGACCCACGTGCGCTGCTGTTAAAAGAAATGGCACGTCAAATGGCTGAAGAAAAAGGGTTAATGAAAGAGTTTACGTTCCTCGAATTGCTTGACGAACGTGCTGTAAATGCGTTTATGTCGTTTAAAGGTGAAGGAATAAAAAAACAGGTTTGTACCAATGTTGACTTTTATTCAGGGTTTGTATATCAGTCAATTGGGCTTCCTGCGGAAGTATATACGCCTTTATTCGCTATGTCGCGTATAGCCGGCTGGACTGCTCATCGCATCGAAGAACTTAACTTTACAAGTAAACGTATTATTCGTCCGGCTTACAAAAACGTTGGCGAAAAACATCCGTTTACTCCATTGGATAAAAGATAAAAACAGATTAAAGATAAAAGACTTTATAAAAAACTTTCAGAAATTCAGATATATAAAGCAATGTCGTTTAGTTAAGGAAATGCAATTATTGGTTTTAAATTTTACAATTAACAGTTAAGGGAATTGAAAATCAACGCAGCTAATAAGGGTGTTTTTCTTGTTGAATTCACTCTAATAATGGCTAAAATACCTGATTTATATTGAGTTATTAACCCTTATTAGAAAAAATAAACCATTTCTATTTTCCCTTATTTTTTTAAAACGGCTAACAAAACGACATTCATATATGAAGTCTTTTATTTATAAAATCATAAAAAAATATGCAAAAAATAAAAGTAACACATCCGGTTGTAGAACTCGACGGCGATGAAATGACCCGCATTATATGGTCGTTTATCAAAGACGAACTTATTCTACCCTATTTGGATTTGGATATTAAATATTACGATTTAGGAATTGAAAACCGCGATTTGACAAACGACGAAGTAACAGTAGATGCGGCAAATGCCATTATCAAATACAACGTGGGAATAAAATGTGCCACTATTACGCCCGATGAATCCCGTGTAGAAGAATTCGGACTTAAAAAAATGTGGAAATCGCCCAACGGAACATTGCGAAATATAATTGGCGGAACCGTTTTTCGCGAACCAATTATTTGTTCAAATGTACCGCGTTTAGTTCCCGGATGGACACAGCCGATTGTTATCGGTCGTCATGCTTTTGGCGATCAGTACAAAGCTACCGATGTGGTAATTAAAGGAAAAGGCAAGTTGAAAATGACATTTACCAACGAAGCGGGCGAAACACAGGAATGGGAAGTTTATGATTTTAAAGGTGATGGCGTGGCGTTATCGATGTACAACACCGATGAATCAATTTACGGTTTTGCTCAATCGTCATTCCAAGTGGCTCTTGAAAAAAAATGGCCGCTTTATCTTTCAACTAAAAACACCATTCTGAAAGCTTACGATGGACGTTTCAAAGATATTTTTCAGGAAGTGTACGAAAAAGAATTTAAAAATAAATTTGAAGATGCCGGCATAGTTTACGAACACCGGTTGATTGACGATATGGTGGCAGCCTGTTTGAAATGGAACGGCGGATTTGTATGGGCATGTAAAAACTACGATGGCGATGTACAATCCGATACTGTTGCACAGGGATTCGGCTCATTGGGTCTAATGTCGTCGGTGCTTGTAACTCCCGATGGGAAAACAGTAGAAGCAGAAGCAGCGCACGGAACGGTAACACGGCATTACCGGCAACACCAGCAGGGCAAAGAAACTTCGACCAACCCCATTGCATCTATCTTTGCATGGACGCGTGGCTTGGCTCACCGGGGAAAATTGGATTGCAATGATGCGCTGATTAATTTCTGTCATAAACTTGAACAAGTTTGCGTTGAAACTGTGGAAGCCGGCGAAATGACCAAGGATTTGGCTATGCTCGTTCATGGTGATAATGTAACCCGAAAAGATTATTTAAGCACACAGGATTTTTTGGCAGCCATCAAACGTAATTTGGATGTGAAATTGGGTTAAAAAAAATTGTATTGACGAATACAAGAAAGCAAATGCGCGGTTCGTAAAAAAATACGAATCGCGCATTTTTAGTTCCGCTGAATGGTATTTTTTCTGAATTAATGGCATATTTTATGCTGTATGTTAACAAAACAAGGCATTATGAAAAACCAACTATTAACACTGACCTTTTTGCTTTATTTCATTAGTTTTCAGGTGCT
>JAURYY010000163.1 GCA_030653695.1 Paludibacter sp.
TAAACTCATGCATATATGAAAAAAATAAAATTTGAAATAGAATATACACTCAAAAAAGGATCATTACCTATTTTGTGGAATTCGATAAGTACACCTTTGGGTCTTTCAGAATGGTTTTCGGATGGAGTTACAGTGGTTGATAATGAATATACATTTTTATGGGATAAGAATGAACAATCGGCTATACTATTGAACCTCAAAAGTAACTCATACATACGATTTCAGTGGAAAGAAGATATAAACACTGATTTTTATTTCGAAATGAAGATAGAAAATATTGAACTTACCGGTGAACTTGCACTTTTTGTTACCGATTTTGCAGAGGTTTCAGAAATTGAAGAGACTAAATTATGGTGGAATCATCAGATTGAAATACTGCGGCGCAAAACAGGGATTTAAACTCATACTGAAAACAAAACAGAACAATACATTATACATACGCTGAAAGCTGCACTTACACAGGGCAGCTTTTTGCTTTTTATCCGATAACCAGTTGAAACAAAATAAATTAATTTTATTTCGCACTTCTAACAATTGTTTTTTAAACTTTTTGGAGTAATTTTGTAGTCCATATTTTAAATAGTGCATGTTAAAAAAAATCGACTTATACTTATTTAAGCGCTTTGCAGTTTTACTCCTGATGACTTTTCTCATCTGTCTGTTTATCTTATTGATGCAGTTTTTGTGGAAACATATTGCCGAATTGGTCGGTAAAGGAATTGGAATGTCCGTGTTGGGAGAGTTTTTTGTTTACGCTATTTTTTCATTGGTACCCATGGCGCTTCCTTTGGCAATTTTGCTGGCTTCGTTAATGACTTTCGGAAATTTGGGCGAGAATTTAGAACTCACCGCCATGAAATCGGCAGGCATATCTCTTTTCCGAATTATCCGTCCCTTGGTAATACTTATTTCAATAATTAGCATCGGTGCTTTTTACTTTTCAAATATTGTGCTGCCTATATCGCAAAAAAAACTCTGGACACTTATATTTTCATTAAAACAAAAATCACCTGAACTTGATATTCCGGTTGGAGAATTTTATACAGGAATTAACGGGGTAAACCTATATGTAAGAGATAAAGAGAATCATTTGTTGAAAGATTTGATGATTTATGATTTTTCGAACGGGTTTAATAACGTAACAGTTATGGTTGCCGATTCGGGCAGAGTAAAAATTACCGAAGACAAAAAATATCTTGTGCTCACCTTATATGATGGTGAAAGTTTTGAAAATTTAAAAAAACAAAAAATCAACAACTCACCCGCCAATATTCCCTACCGGCGGGAAACTTTTGCATTCAAAGAATTGTTACTCGATTTCGATTCCGATTTTTCACGCCTCGATGAATCAATTTTGGATGATCAATACGTTAGTAAAAACATTAAGCAGCTTGGTCAGTCAATTGATTCGGTTAAAAAAATTGTTGACGAACGGAGTAATAGCCTTGCAAAAGATATGATCGAAAATAAATATTTTGGACGCGAAAATGCTCATAATCGTTCGTTAGAAGTTAGCCCCAATATTAAAATCAATGCATACAATCCGGATTCGCTTTATCTGAAACTCGAAGAATCGGCAAAGGAAAATGCTTTGAACAGTGCTTTACAGCGTGCCCGCGAAATGAAAGACCAAATTAACTACAATAGCGTAATGATTGGTGAGTCAAAGTTTTATGTAACACGTCATCAGATTGAATGGCACCGAAAGCTTACTTTATCGTTTGCTTGTCTGATTTTCTTTTTTATCGGGGCGCCCTTGGGTGCCATTATACGTAAAGGCGGACTTGGTGCTCCGGTTGTTATTTCGGTACTTATGTTCATAATCTATTATATTATCGACAACACGGGTTTCAAGATGTCGCGCGAAGGGCTTTGGACCGCTTTTGAAGGAATGTGGTTAAGTTCTGCGGTATTATTGCCGGTAGGCATTTTCCTAACTTACAAAGCAGCTGTTGATGCAACATTATTCAATGGAGAAGAGTATGTAAAAATATGGAAAAAAATGAAATATAAATTTAGTAGATTGACCGGTAAAAAAGTTGAGGAATTTGAAGAATTTGAAAGTTAATAAAAAAATACGAATATGGAACAAATATTAAATACAATAGAAGAAGCCATTCAGGATATTAAAGATGGTAAATTCATCATTGTTGTCGATGATGAAGATAGAGAAAATGAAGGAGATTTTATCTGCGCTGCCGAGAAAATAACTCCTGAAATGGTCAATTTTATGATTAAACACGGTAGAGGCGTACTATGTGCTCCCATTACCGAAGAACGATGTGATGAGCTGGAACTTGAAATGCAGGTTGATAAAAACACTTCCATACATTCAACTCCTTTTACAGTGAGTATCGACAAACTTGAAGGTTGCAGCACTGGTGTTTCAGCTACCGATAGGGCTTCCACTTTTCTGGCACTTGCCGACTCGAACTCAAAACCCGAAACATTTGGTCGCCCGGGTCATATTTTTCCATTGCGCGCCCGATCAAAAGGGGTTCTTCGTAGGGCAGGACACACTGAAGCAGCCATTGATTTTACCCGATTAGCTGGTTTGTATCCCGCAGCTGCACTTATCGAAATTATGAATGACGATGGTTCAATGGCACGACTGCCCGATTTAATTGAAATTGCTAAGAAATTCAATTTAAAAATTGTTTCGATAAAAGACTTGATCGCGTATCGTCTTAAATTTGAATCGTTAGTCGAAAAAGGAGAAAAAGTCAATTTACCAACAAGTAATGGTAACTTTAAACTTATACCATTCAAGCAGTTATCAAACGGAATGGAGCATGTGGCTCTGATTAAAGGCGAATGGAATATTGATGAAAGCGTTCTTGTCCGGGTGCATTCTTCGTGTATAACAGGCGATATTTTTGGTTCGATGCGATGCGAGTGTGGCGATCAATTGCATAAAGCCATGCAATTAATTGAAAAAGAAGGAAAGGGGGTTATTGTTTATATGAATCAAGAAGGTAGGGGAATAGGATTGATGAATAAAATTAAAGCTTACAAATTACAGGAAGAAGGGTTGGATACCGTTGATGCCAATCTTCATTTGGGTTTTAATGCCGATGAGCGCGATTATGGCGTTGGCGCTCAGATATTGCGTGATTTGGGTGTAAAAAAAATAAAACTAATGACGAATAATCCTGTAAAACGAATCGGATTAGAAGCGTATGGACTTACAATTGTTGAAAACGTATCTTTAATTATAGAACCCAATCCCCACAACGAGTTTTATATGCAAACGAAAAAAATGCGTATGGGGCATAATCTGAAATACGATAAATAAAAACATTTACTATTTTTCCCGATAGCTATCGGGATTACAATTTACCATTTGAAAATTATTGATTAAAGGTTTAGAATGAAAACAGCACTTATAACTGGAGCTACATCCGGCTTTGGAAAAGCATTTGCACTTCGTCTGGCAAAACTTGGTTACCGGCTCATCATTACCGGACGTCGTAACAACCGACTTGATGAACTGACCAATCAGCTCATCAATGAATACTCAACAGAGGTATTGCCATTGAGCTTTGATGTGCGTGATAAAGAAGCATGCAAGAATAGCATCGATTCGATACCAGAGCATTTTAAAAATATTGATTTATTAGTAAACAATGCCGGCTTGGCAGCCGGTGCAGCTCCATTCGACGAAAGTTTGGATAATGATTTTGAAAGAATGATCGATACAAATATCAAAGGTTTACTCTACATTACTAAACTGATTGTTCCAGGAATGATTGAACGAAAATCGGGTCATATCGTGAATATTTCATCTATTGCCGGCATCGAAGTTTACCCCAACGGAGGTGTTTACTGCGCTACAAAACATGCAGTTAATGCTATTACAAAGGGATTACGCCTTGATTTAGTTAAACATGGCATCAAAGTCAGTTCTATTTCGCCCGGAATGGTCGAAACCGAATTTTCATTAGTTCGTTACCATGGCGATGAACAAAAGGCAAAAGCCGTTTACAAAGGCATAATTCCATTGAATGCGGAAGATATTGCCGATGCACTGGAATTTATCATAACGCGCCCATTGCATGTAAGTATTAACGAAATTCAAGTTAATCCATCGCAACAAGCAAATACCTATATAACTCACAGAAAATTAACAGAATAAAAATATTAATTTTGCTATTATTTTCAAATTCTCGTTATTATATTTGAAAAAATTAAAATATCTAAAAAATTTTACTATTTTTGTGTTGCATTTTTTATATTTTTTTCGATTAAACTGAAATTTTGCCCGATAAAAGCAGAATTTAACATTAAATTTTTTTGCAAAATGAACCCACTTGATTTAAACAAGGAATCTGAAATTGTAGCCGAATTGCCGGTTATCATTGAACAACTAACAGTTGAATATACAAATAACGTACAATCGGTAACTTCCGATTCAACTAACAGTGAACAAAACACTTTTAGTAAATCAGAATTGATTGATCAGTTGAAAAAATTGATTAAAAAGGATGTAGAAGATATAAAAGAAGAAGTAGAGTCAATCAAACTGTTGTTTTATAAAAAGATAAAAGCGGAACACGAAGAGCAAAAGAGAATTTTATTAGAAAATGGCAGTGAATTAGCAGAATTTTCACCTCAAAAAGATGAAGAAGAAGACATTTTTAAATCGCTTCTGAACGAATATCGCACCAAAAAAGCCGCACATACAGCACAATTAGAAAAAGAAAAAGAGAATAATCTGCTGCAAAAGCAAAACATCATCAATCAGTTGAAAAGTCTGGTTGAAAGCAACGATGATGTTTCGACTCATATTAACGAATTTCGCGAGTTACAAAAAAAGTGGAAAACAATCGGACAAGTACCAGCTTTTGCCACAACAGAACTCTGGAAACAGTTCAGTCGCTATCAGGAAAGTTTTTGGGATTTAATAAAAATAAATAACGAACTTCGTGAATATGACTTCAGAAAAAATCATGAAGCAAAAACATTGATTTGTGAAGCTGCCGAAAAACTTGCAGATGAAAGCGATGTGATTTCGGCTTTTCATCAGTTACAAAAATTACATGAAGAATGGCATGATATGGGTCCTGTTTCGCGCGAATTACGTGAACAGATTTGGACAAGATTTAAAGAAGCTTCAACGATTATCAATAAAAAACATCAGACACATTTCGATACGATCCGTAAACTGGAAGATGTGAACATGGAGTCAAAAATAGCTTTGTGCGAAAAAATTGAAAGTTTTGAATACGGCAATCTTAATACCTATAAAGCATGGGATGATGCCACCAAAACTGTTATTGCATGGCAGGACGAATGGAGAACCATAGGATTTGCACCTCGAAAAGTGAATCAGAAAATCTTTGACCGGTACCGCAAAGCATGCGATGCCTTTTTTGAAGCCAAAGCAGCATTCTACAAAGCGTCAAAAAGTACTTTAAACCAAAATTTTGAAAAAAAGAAAGCATTATGCTTGCAAGCAGAAACATTAAAAGTCAGTACTGAGTGGAAAGAAACTGCCGATAAATTTATTCAGTTGCAAAAAGAATGGAAAACAATAGGTCCGGTTGCAAAAAAAATCTCTGATGAGCTTTGGAAGCGTTTTATTTTGGCGTGCGATTATTTTTTCGAACAAAAAAATAAAAGTTCTGTAGGTCAACGAAGTGTTGAGGTTGAAAATTTAACAAAGAAGAAAGAATTGATTTCCAAAATCGGAGCTATCGAAACTCAAATCAATTCATCTGAAGCCCTTCTATCGCTTCGGGAATATATTGCCGAATGGAATTCGATCGGTCATGTACCTTTCAAAGAAAAGGATAAAATCTACAAGGAATACCGCAATGTGGTCGACAAACAATTCGAAAAACTTAATGTAGATGCTTCACAACGCAGATTAGATACTTTTAAATCGAATCTGAAAGATATGACAGCAAAAGGTGAAAACAAATTGTACCGCGAACGCGAAAAATTAGTTCGTGCTTATGAACATTTAAAATCTGAAATTGCTACTTACGAAAATAATATCGGTTTCTTTAGTTCTAATTCAAAAAAAGGGGGCGGCATGATTAAGGAGATGGAGCGTAAAATTGAAACACTGAAAGAAGAATCGAAATTAATTGAGCAAAAAATCAATTTGATTGAGGAAAATTTATAAATTTTTGAAAACCACAATATAATCCAACAGTTCCGCATTCTTTTACTGGCGCGGATTTGTAATCCGCGCCAATATTATACATAGAATTGGCACAGGTCGCAGACCTTCGCCAGCGTGTTTGATATGTTTCGCCAAAGATACTTTATCAAACAAACATTTTTGAGCAGGATAGCCCAGCATCGATTTACTGAAAAAAAATTCACGACAGACAATCATCAAATTATCTTTTCTCAAATTCAAGATATGTAAGTATAATTATGTATGAACTTGCCAATATTTTTTTTCTTGTATTTCATTCGGCGCTGATTGTGTTTGTTCTTTTTGGTTGGATGTGGAATAAAACAAAAAAGGCCAACCTTGTTTTTCTTTTACTCATTGCATTTTCTTGGTTCGTGCTGGGGATATGGTTTGGTATTGGATATTGCCCCCTCACCGATTGGCACTGGGAAGTATTAAAAAAATTAGGTCATCGCGATTTGCCATCTTCTTACTTTTCTTATCTTCTGAAAAAAATAACCAGCATAGAAATTTCATCCAAAGCAGCCGATATTTTAACAGTTGTTTTTTTCTTTCTTGCCTTCATAGCTTCCATTTTTGTTAATTTTATTATGCGTAGAAAGAAATCCGCTTAGACTCTTACCCTGTACAAGTCAAACCGAAAAGGTCAGATTTTTGAATTGGTAAATTTTAATAATTATTGGTGCAATTTGCAACGATGATCAGTTCCTTGTCAATAAAAAATACGGTGATTTAAATGTACCAAATAGTTTATTTTATTAAGCTTTTCACCTACAGCTGCTTTTTCTAAAGGGGGAATAGTTTTTGGTTAATTAATTTTGTAAATTCAAATTCAAAATTAGGTGTGAAAATATTTTTATCAATTTGACTGAGGATTTCTTCAATTTTCCAGAATTTCCCTTCTGAAATTTCAAGTTGATTCGGATCTATTTTATCATCGTAAATGGTATAAAAACTGTGTACTAACTCAGCTTCTTTGTCCGAAACAAATTTATAACTAATTAAAAAAAATGGTTTAAAATTAATAATGCCGAGTTCTTCTCGTACTTCCCTTTTTAAGGCGTCTTCTATTGTTTCGCCGTAATCCACATGACCGCCCACTGAAGTATCCCACTTACCGGGTTGAATGTCTTTATTCAGTGCACGTTTTTGCAAATATAGTTCTTTTTTCGAATTGAAAACATGCAAATGCACAACCGGATGTAATAAAAAAGAACCCGAATGACAAATTTTGCGAGTCGATTTTCCAATTACATTACCATCGATATCTACAAGTGGGAAAAATTCTTCAGTCATTGGTTTTTATTTATTGACAAAAGTAATATCTTTTTCGAATTTAATGCCTAATTACGAAACGTAAAACACGAAACGATTTCGTTGTGTTCATGGTCATTTTTAAAAAGAAAAATGTATCTTTGCAATCGTTTTTTAATTAGACTTTATATGGATTAGATTTCTATGTAATTAAATATAAGAAGTTTAACACTAAGAACACTTAATTGCACTAAGATACACTAAGTGAATTAAACCCAAATATAGATCACTAAGAAATAAAACATAAATGTTTTATTATAAGTCAATTGTAAATCTAAAAAACATGTATGTTTTTTATCTGAGTGTTCTTTTTTAATATATTCTAAGTGAAATAAGTGTACTTAGTGGTTAATCTTATCTCTTTGTTTTTGAGCATAATATTCTTTTAATCAATATAAACTCTAATGAATAAATTGTAAATTATAAAGGTGTTAGCAAAACGAATCATTCCTTGCCTCGACATAAAAGATGGTAAAACCGTCAAAGGCATTAATTTTCTAAACATAACCGATGTTGGCGATCCGGTCGAATTGGGGGCATTGTATGCAAAAATGGGAGCCGATGAGTTGGTTTTTTTAGATATCACCGCCACCAACGAAAAACGAAAAACGCTTTCGGAATTAGTAACACGAATTGCTCAAAAAATCAATATACCTTTTACCGTAGGTGGAGGAATTTCGAGCGTTGAGGATGTATCAGTTTTACTCGATTGCGGTGCTGATAAAATATCGGTAAACACCGCAGCAGTTCTCAATCCGCAACTAATTATCGATTTGGCAAATCAGTTTGGAAGTCAGTGTGTGGTTTTAGCCATCGACACAAAATTCATACATGATGATTGGTATGTTTTTTTGAATGGCGGGCGTATTGCTACTGATATAAAAACCGTTGACTGGGCAAAAAAAGCAGTTGATCTGGGTGCAGGCGAAATTTTGCTTACATCGATGAATCACGATGGCACTAAAAATGGTTTTGCATTAGACATTACTAAGGCTGTTTCTGAGGCTGTTAATGTGCCGGTAATTGCAAGCGGCGGTGCAGGAACGATGGAACATTTTGTTGATGTTTTCGGCGAAGGAAAAGCAGATGCAGCACTAGCCGCCAGTATTTTTCATTACAAAGAAATCGGAATTCCGGAACTGAAATCGTATTTGAAGGAAAAAGGAGTAGAAGTGAGAATTTAGATACTAAAAATTCAAAAAAAACGACGTTCGAGAAAGAACAATAATATGGTTTTTAACCAACAATTTAAACACATTCAAATGAACTATTTTAAATCAATTCTATATTTTTTACTTTCACTTGGAATTTACAGCTGCGACAACGCGGCTACCTCACCCTATCCACCCATTACTTTCAATGAAATAACTCCCATGCCGGGTACAGGACGTGCATCGGCAGTGGCTTTTGTAATTAATGGAAAGGGCTATGTGGCTTTAGGCAGAAGTGCAGCCCAAAGTGGAGTACTCAAAGATTGTTGGCAATACGATCCAAATAAAAGTGATAGCTGTTGGAAACGAAAAGCAGATTTTCCAGGTATAGGCAGAGTAAAAGCCACAGCAGCAGTTGTAAATGGGAAAGCTTATGTTGGTCTTGGTTTTGATATTTCTATAGGAGTATACAATTATGATGCCTATCTGAAGGATTTTTGGATGTATGACCCACAGACTGATAGCTGGACTCAAAAAGCCAATTTTCCAAGCAATTATACGGATGCTTGCGGTTCTTTTGTTGTAAACAATACGATTTATGTAACATCGGGAATGGATGGAGCCAGTTTTGGTAATGAAGTATGGAAATATGATCCTGCTCAAGGAGAACTGGGAACATGGATCAAGTTAACAAATTTCTCTGGACAGGCTCGAGCAGGGGGAATTGCTGGTACTAATAACAACCATATTTACTTCGGCACCGGCTACAGAACATTTATGGAAAAGGATTGGTGGGAATATTTTCCAGTGACAGATTCATGGATTCAGCGAAAATCAATGCCTGATTCCGGTCGTGTTAATAGTATTTCAATTTCAGTCAGTGATCGAATTTTTGTTTCTACCGGTCGGTATTTTGCTGGGAATTTAACTGGTGGACATGTAAAATCGGATATTATTGAATATGATACCGAACGAAATGTTTGGTACGAACGAGGAAATATTAAAGCATCCGGACGCGAAAATGCTATTGCTTTTACCCTGAATGGAAAAGGATACATCGGTTTTGGAGAAAATGATACTGAAATACTGAACGATTTATGGAGCTTTGAACCTTAAATTCAGGTACAAATTACTGACTTATAATTCATAATTGGAAAATGAACGTTACTATGTTTGACAAAAAAAATATTATTGCTGTTTTATTATTACTGTTTTCGATATTCGTTTCAGCTCAAAACGATACCATAAAATACGATGTTGGTATTTTAGGAATTGCATCGACTGGATCAAATTCACCGTTTTGGCTTCAAAGTAAATCTTATGGAAAAATAAGTTCAGCTCCAACTAGTGCTTACCAATTAGAAGGTATATACAAAGACTATGGTAAAAAAACCAGATTATTCGATTATGGTTTCAAAGCAAATTTATTAATTCAAACTGATGTTACCAAATCTAATGTCTATTTTCACGAATTCTACGCCAAAGCGCGATTCTCAGTTTTTGATCTAATTATCGGTTCTCGTGAAGAAATTCTGGGAAATCAAGATTCGACTTTATCATGCGGAGGCTTTCTTTTTTCACAGAATTCGCGTCCAATACCTAAAATCACCATTGGTATTGAGCATTTTATAGCACTTCCATTTACAAATGGTTTTGTGGAAATCAAAGGTGCGCTTACTCATGGCTGGTTTACCGACAATATTTACGATCAAAATGCATTGCTTCATCACAAATATGTCTATTTGAAACTTGGTGGAAAGCTTCCTGTTCATATTCAATATGGATTAGATCATGTAGCACAATGGGGTGGAAATATTCCGGGTTGGGGAAAACAACCTGCAAGTTTACATGATTTTGTAGATATATTTTTTGGTCGTTCCGGCGGTTCTGATGCCAATAGGTCAGATCAAATAAATGCATTGGGAAATCATATTATTTCGCAAAGCATGAAACTTGATATTGATATTTCGGACTATAAAATTAGTGGATATTGGCAAAATCTTTCGGAGGATGGTCCGATACGAGTAATCTGGAATACCATGAATATTCCGGACGGACTGTGGGGAATTTCCATTCGAAACAACAAATTCCCATTTGTAAAAGGTATATTATACGAATACTTGAATACGACTGATCAATCGGGACCTTTTCACGATAAAGATGGTGTAATTTATGGGGGAATTGACGATTATTTTAATAACTATCTTTACCTTTCAGGGTGGACAAACTTTGGCAGAACCATCGGCACGCCTTTTATCACTTCGCCACTGTATAATACCGACGGCAACTTAAAAATTGAAAATAACAGGGTTCAGGTTCACCACTTTGGGTTCGAAGGAGAAGTGGCAAGTTACCAATATAAGTTGCTGAGTTCGTTCAGTAAGAATTACGGGGTGTATGTAAGTAATTACAAACCAATGAAACCTAATACCTCATTGCTGTTGGAAGTAAACAAAAAATTTCCCAAATTCTGGAATTTAGAAGGAAAATTATCGCTTGGAGCCGATTTTGGTACGCTGTTCGGTAATTCGGTCGGGTGTATGTTTACGATAAAAAAATCGGGAGTAATATTTAGTTACTAAATTACTATTTAATTTTAAATCTTAAAAAAATAAAGTAACTTTAAAATAATCATTCGGAGATTTTCAAGGAACAATCATAAGAATGCCTTTCGGAATAATTTCCACCGCTATCGGCGAACTGCAGTTAACCACTATGCCATCGGCTTCAAAAATGCCGTTATGTTCACATTGTAGTGTGAGTTTTGAAGTTTGAAAAGATTCAATTACAGGGTGTTGCAGTAATTTGCCATTAAACAGCAATGTTAATGCGAAAAGAATATCCTTGAAAGTCGGTTTTTTTGCGAGCATCACATCGAGCAGTCCATCGTAAGGCAGTGCATTCGGATTTTGTTTCATTCCGCCACCACTGTAACAGCCATTTGCCACATTCATGGTAAACATAGCTCCTTCAATTATTTTTTCTTTCGATTTGATAATAGCTTTGTGAGTACGGTATGTAAAAACCGCACCCAACAGGGCAATAGTATAAAGAAACGAATGACTTCCTACGTAACGTTTCATACGGTTTGTGTTGCGTGCCACTGCAGCATCTAATCCAAAACCGACCGAATTGATAAAGTAATGAGTGGATTGCTCGCCTTCGAGTTCATAGTTGATTTTTCCGATGTCTATTGACTGCGTTTTGTTTTTCAGAAAAATATCAATGGAGTGTTTGTAGTCATTGGTCAATCCCCAGAACCGTCCCCAGTCATTGCCTGTGCCACGCGGAATAAGTGCAATTTTTATCGTTGAAGTGTCAGCAATATTAGCACTGAAAATCCCGTTAATTAACTCGCTAATAGTGCCATCGCCCCCTACCACAAGAAAGTTGCGATAATTCAACTGAGCAAAATGTTTTGCTATCTTTATGGCATGACCGGCAAATTTTGTAATCTTGTAGTCGAAACGTATTCCGGCATGTTTAAGCGTGAGAAATAAATACTTGCGTTGTTGTCTGAATTGCTTTTTACCCGATTTTGGGTTAATGATAATTGCCCAATGATTTGATGTGATTTCCATATAAGAACTTCAACCCAAAAGGGAGTTAATTTTGTTTATTTATAAAAATTTATACAAATTAGCTGACAGTAGTCATGTACTCAAAATGATGCTTTATTTGAAATCAAAAACAAATCGAGCAAAACCATGGCAGCCATAGCTTCGACAACGGGAACTGCGCGGGGCAAAACACATGGGTCGTGTCGTCCGCGGGCTTCAAGTTCAATTTTATTTGCATGAATATCAACCGTTTCCTGCTTTTTGGCTATAGTGGCAACCGGTTTAAACAGCACCCTGAAATAAATATCCTGACCATTGCTGATTCCGCCCTGAATTCCACCCGAGTGATTTGTTTTTGTTTCTATTTCACTGCCTTTTTTCACAAAAGCGTCATTCATTTCCGATCCTTTCAGGGCTACGCCTTCAAATCCCTTGCCATAATCGAATCCATGCGATGCGTTGATGCTGAGCATTGCCTGCGCTAACCGCGCTTGTAATTTGTCGAAAATCGGTTCGCCCAATCCTACCGGAACGCCTCGGATAACACACGAAATAATTCCTCCGGTTGAATCTCCTTCTTTTTTAAGTTGCTGTATATATTCAATCATTTTTTCGGCAATATCCTGCTGCGGACAACGTACAATATTACTTTCGATAAGTGATAAATCAGTCTTTTCAACGGTTTGTGTCATGGCAAGCGGTCCAACCTGCGAAGTAAAAGCATTGATTTCGATTCCCGCATTGCGAAGTACTATCTTGGCAATGGCGCCTGCCACTACGCGCGAAGCAGTCTCACGGGCTGAGCTGCGCCCTCCACCCCGATGATCGCGAATTCCGTATTTTTGTTGGTAAGTGAAATCGGCATGTGACGGACGATAGACTTCTTTCAAATGATTATAATCTGTGCTGTGTTGATTTTGATTCCGGATAATAAATGCTATGGGAGTTCCTGTGGTTTTTCCGTCAAAAATTCCCGATAAAAACTCAACTCGGTCATCTTCTTTGCGGGGAGTCGAAATTGAAGACTGACCGGGTTTTCGACGATCCAGCTCACTTTGAATGTAACTTTCGTTCAACTCAATGCCCGATGGACAGCCATCGACAATGCCTCCGATGGCTACTCCGTGCGACTCGCCAAAAGAGGTGAAAGTGAATAATTTACCTATGGTATTCGACATAATTTGTGTTGTTTTTCAAATCAGTAATATATAACAAATCTTTCAGTTCTTTAGTTTGTATTTAATACTACTTTACAAAACTAAATTTTATTAATGCCAGAGGCATTATACATTTATAGAAAACGGAATTTTTTATCGAAATTCGACCCACAAGGGGTCGTATGTATGTTTTTAATCTGTTAATTTTTAACAAGAGGGCATGCCCCCTTGCCGCCGAGTTCAATATTTTGGGTTCAATATTAATTTTAGTAAAGTCGAATTAAAGAAAAAGTATGAATTAAATTAAATGACTATCGGCTTTTGCACCCGGTTTAATTTTTTTGATAGAGCTTGTTGAGCTTTTTTAGAATAATATCTATCAGATATTGTTTGCAAAATAGATTATATAGTTGAAATTAACTAAATCAATAAGGTTTTGACTCATTGTGTAAACATCATTCTATTAAGGTTAAAATAATAATAATAATAACATTCTTGAATTTGGATAAACTCCACACAATCAGTGATTATATTTGATTTTTAAAACCTTATTTTCATTTTTTCAACCTTAGTAGAAAATAAATAAATAATAAAAATCTTACCTTATTACCTTATTTTTTTTTGATAAATCAATTATTTAAATTTGCACAAATATAATTGGTTATTTCGAAATAATACTACCTTGGGTGCAAAAGCCGATAGTCATTTAAAATATTGAAGGTTGTAAGTGTTTAAAAGTAAATGATAATATCTTTTTTTTGTAGAAATATCATTCGATTGATAAAAAAATAGTTAAATCAGACAGTTGAAATGAGTCTGTTTTCCCTTTTTGTTCTTCTGCTCATTTTTAAACAAAAATGATACCGTTATTATTTTGAAAATATTTATGCTGTAATTTTGTCAGAGTTGAATGAAAATGAGAAATTTTCAGTAGATTTGCGTGCAATTTTAAAACATAATAATTTATTTATTTCTTAATTACGTTCAACTTTTTTAGAATGTCGATTTATTTAACAAAAAGTTTATGACAGAAAAAATTTCTTTTACGTTGCGCGAATCACCGGTAGCACGCTGGGTTGCACTTGTACTCTTAGCCAGCACCATGTTTTTTGCTTATATGTTTATTGATGTGCTGGCTCCGTTAAGCACTATGCTCGAACAAAATCTCAAATGGTCGCCAGACACATTTGGAACTGTTGCAGGTTCAGAGTACTTCCTGAATGTTTTTGTATTTTTCTTAATATTTGCCGGCATCATTCTCGATAAAATGGGTGTTCGTTTCACTGCAATACTTTCCGGAATTGTTATGGTTGCGGGTGCATCCATCAAACTTTACGGCGTGAGCGAGCTATTCAATAACGGTGGATTCGGTTATGAATTTTTTAATTCGTTCTGGGTCGATTTTCCAGGATCGGCTAAGGTTGCCAGTATCGGTTTTGCCATTTTCGGCTGTGGTGTCGAAATGGCAGGTGTTACTGTTTCAAAGGGAATAGTAAAATGGTTCAAAGGGAAAGAACTTGCCTTAGCCATGGGTTTGGAAATGGCAATAGCACGGTTGGGTGTTTTTGCAGTATTTCGCCTTTCGCCTGTTTTGGCAGCAAGCGGAATGATTTCGCGTTCGGTTGGAGTTGTTACATTATTTTTACTCATCGGATTGCTTACGTTTATAATCTATTTTTTCTTAGATAAGAAATTAGAAACCCAGGATAAAAATGCAACCGAACAGGCTGATCCTGAAGAAGAATTTAAAATCAGCGATTTGAAAGCGATATTCACCTCCAAAACATTTTTAATTGTAGCAGGTTTGTGTGTATTGTTTTATTCAGCCATTTTTCCGTTTCAGAAATTTGCAACCGGTATGCTCGAAAGCCGCTTGAATATGACCACTTCAGAAGCCAGTAGTTTATTTTCGTATTTCCCTATTGGTGCCATGATTCTTACTCCGTTGTTGGGATGGTTTATCGACAACAGGGGCAAGGGTGCTTCGATGCTCATGATTGGTTCGATGCTTTTGGTCATCTGTCATTTAATTTTTGCACTTACTCCGACTGCTTATTTCACTTTTGGCATTGCGCTTACTGCTATTATTATACTTGGGATTTCATTTTCGCTGGTTCCGGCAGCCCTATGGCCTTCTGTGCCTAAATTAGTCGATAATCGTGTGCTGGGTTCGGCTTATTCTATTATTTTCTGGATTCAGAATATAGGATTAATGCTTACTCCAATAGTGATTGGTTGGGCACTGAAAGCATCAAATCCAGGTGTGGCTGAACAAATAGCAGGTGGTGAAATAGCAAAGTACAATTACGCTGTTCCTATGTTTATTTTTGCCGGATTAGGCGTAATTGCTTTTATTTTAGGTATATGGCTCAAATCCGAAGACAAGAAAAAAGGTTACGGTCTTGAACTTCCGAATGTAAAAAAATAGGAAACTTTACTGCATACCAAAGCAATTGAAATAGTATTACTTATGATTAAATTGTAAATAATATTTGACTGAGTGTTTAAATAATTAATAGAAAAAAGTAAGCATAGATTAATTTATTTTTGTAATATATTGAAAAATTAAATATTATAATAATTATGCGAATCCATGTATATTCTGAAACACAGTTTTCGTCAAAAAGAGAAGGGTTTACCTTAAAAGGAAACGGTGTTCATACAGCATTTGTTGATCATGTCGAGCTATTGAAATCGAAAAATGACATTGAAGTAGTTGTAAACAACGAAGGGCGTGGCGATATTTATCATTGTCATACATGGGGTTTATATTATTTTCTGAAAGGTATTGGTTATAAAAACAGACGCATTCACACCGTTCACGTGATTCCCGATTCAATCAAGGGTTCATTACCCATGTATAAACTTCTTATGCCTGTTGTAAAATGGTATTTTAAACGAGTTTACTCTTATGCCGATGTTTGTATTGCTATATCGCCTACGGTCGAAAACGCAATCAGAGCATTGGGTGCCAAAACCGACATTGTAAGCATCTATAACCCTATTAATACTGACAAATGGAAAAGAACACCCGAAAATCGAAAAAAAGGTAGAGATTATCTGGGGTTGAATGAACATGATTTTGTTGTACTGGGAGTAGGACAATTGATAGCCCGGAAAGGAGTAGAAGACTTTATTGATATTGCAGGTTTAATTCCTGAAGCTAAGTTTATTTGGACAGGAGGTCGGATGTTAAAGACTTTTTCGGAAGGTGTAGCCCGCATTGATGCAAGAATTGAATCGGCACCCGAAAATATTAAATTCACAGGAATGCTCGATTTAGATATTATGCCTGAGATATACGCAGCTGCCGATCTTATGCTTTTTCCTTCGTATCAGGAAAACTGTCCGTTGGCACCTATCGAAGCAGCTGCCAGTGGAATTCCTGTTGTTTTCAGGGATATACCCGAATACACCGCATTATACGACCATTACTATTTGAAAGCCGGCAATAATGATGCATTTGCCAACATGACCAGAAAACTTATGAATAATAAAACAGATTATGAAAATGGAGTGTCAGTTTCAAAACAGCTTATAGAGCAATTTGACAAAGAAGTAGTCAGAAGTAAACTGATAGATTTGTACCAGTCCTTAACTGTCAAAATTGAGGGTTAATATTCCAACGTTGTTTCTATTTTGTTAATTCTGATAATATGAATTTCAAAGATTTTCACATTTCGGTATTTTCAGAAAAAGCATTATTTTTACACTTCAAATTTTTACGAAATCAATATATATATATTTTATGGAAAATAATTCATTATTATACCAAGTAATAGCCAAGGCGCAGCGTTGGTTGGATGGTAATTACAACGAAGAAACCAAAGCAGAAATACGTCACATGATGGAATCAGAAGACAAAACCGAACTTATCGAATCGTTTTATCGCGATCTCGAATTCGGGACAGGGGGACTTCGCGGAATCATGGGAGCAGGAACTAACCGCATGAATATTTACACGGTGGGTGCTGCCACACAGGGATTAAGTAATTATCTGAATGCCCAGTTTCCGGATGCACCTCAAATCAGTGTGGTTATCGGTTACGATTGTCGCAACAACAGCCGGCTTTTTGCCGAAATGTCAGCCAATATCTTCTCGGCTAATGGAATTAAAGTTTATTTGTTCGAAGACCTTCGTCCGACTCCCGAGGTTTCGTTTGCAATACGTCATTACGGTTGTCAGAGTGGTATAATTCTCACTGCTTCGCACAATCCGAAAGAATACAATGGTTACAAGGCATATTGGGACGATGGCGCGCAAATGATTGCTCCGCATGATGAAAATGTAATTAGTGAAGTAGCAAAAATCAAAAACGTAGATGATATTAAATTCGAAGGTAATCCTGCTTTGATCCAAATTATTGGTGAAGAAACCGATAAAATTTATATCGAAAAAGTGAAATCCATTTCACTTTCACCGGAATCTATTCAACGCAACAGTAATATTAAGATTGTTTACACCCCGATTCACGGAACCGGTATTAAACTTATTCCCTGGGCGTTGAAAGAGTACGGATTCACAAACGTAATTGATGTACCTGAACAAAACGTGATCAGCGGCAATTTTCCAACTGTTATTTCTCCCAATCCTGAGGAACCCGCAGCACTCGAAATGGCTGTGAAAAAGGCAATAGAAACCAATGCCGATATTGTTATGGCTTCAGACCCTGATGCCGATCGTTTGGGCATTGCCGTGAAAAACGATAAAGGAGAATGGATTTTGGTGAACGGGAACCAAACCTGTCTGATTTTTGTGTATTATTTGGTTCGGCGCTGGAAAGAGCTCGGTAAACTCACCGGAAATGAATATGTGGTAAAAACAATTGTTACAACCGAAATTATCAAAGAAATTGCCGATCGGAACAAGGTGGAATGTTACGATTGTTTTACCGGTTTTAAATGGATTGCCGCTGTAATGCGCGAAAATGAAGGGATTAAACAATACATTGGCGGCGGCGAAGAAAGTTATGGTTTTCTGCCTGAAACTTTTGTGCGCGACAAAGATGCCGTTTCGTCTTGTACATTAATGTCCGAAATTGTTGCCTGGGCAAAGGATAATGGCAAAACCATGTTCGAGCTGCTCCAGGATATTTACATCGAATATGGTTTCGGGAAAGAAAAAGGTATTTCGGTAGTACGGAAAGGAAAATCGGGAGCCGAAGAAATTGTACAAATGATGAGCGATTTCCGAACCAATCCACCCAAAGAAATTGCCGGTTCGAAAGTTAAAGTAATCAAAGACTATAAATTGATGCGTCAAACCAATGTGTTAACCGGCGATGTTAGTCAACTCGAAATGCCTGCCACTTCGGACGTTTTGCAGTATTTTACCCAGGATGGAACCAAAATTTCCGTTCGTCCTTCAGGCACTGAACCGAAAATCAAATTCTATATTGAAGTACGTGGCGAAATGAAATCGCGTGCCGATTACTATGCGGCTGATGCGGCGGCTAATATTAAAGTGGAAGCAGTAAGGGCATCGCTCGGGGTATAATGCTTTGAATACAAAAGACAAAAGGGAAAGTCATTACGGCTTTCCCTTTTATCTTTTATCTTTTATCTTTACTCCTTATTCTAATTGAATTTTTCGGCGTGAACTTGACCCACTTCTTTGCGTGTATGTTCTTTAAATCCTTCTTTTTCAAGACATTCAATCATGCCTGAAACCATGTGTGGATTGCCGCACAAAAAAACATGCGTGTTTTCGGATGTTGGTTTAAAACCCCAGAGTTTTTCTACAGCACCTTCCTCCCAAATATTCTGAATAAATTGTGTGCGACCGTTCCATGGTGAAAATTCACGCTCAGGCATGGTGATGGTAGGAATGTAACGGAACTTGGGCGATAAAATTTGCAGTAAATTCAATTCAGATGAGTAACCCAAATCCCACGAATTGGAGGCTCCATGAATGACTAAAATATTTCCTTTGCGATGGAGTGCATCTGTACGCAACATACTCATATACGGAGCAACACCGGTACCAGTACCAATCAACACAATATTCTGATCTTCAGCAATCTGATCGAGAGTGAACATACCCACAAATTTATTTCCAAGCCATATTTTATCCCCGATATTCAAGTTGAACAAACGCGGAGTTAAAGCACCCGAGTGTACAAGTGTAATATAAAACTCAACATAATCTCGTGACAAATTCGAAGAAGCTACGGAATAGGCTCTTTTAATCAATTTTTCCTGATCGGGTTCGACCGGTTCATCGGTTGCTTCGGCACATTTTTCGCTTGATGGCGGCAATGCAATAGCAACAAACTGCCCGGGTTTAAAATCGGGTAGTTCCCATCCAAGTGGTGCAATTCGAAAAACCTTCATGATGGGTGATACTTGTACAACCTGCTGAACGATAGCATTTAATTCTTCCATAAATTTATTGTTTTTATATATTGTCTATATTTTAATGTAACTGCCGTTTTAAATTGAATTGAGAACTAATTCAATATTATGATAAATACAATTTTTTATATTTTAACGCTGCAAAGATACAAAATGTTCCGTATTTCATAGCTCTAATAACCCTATTTTTATTAATATACCCACTCAGAAACATTCTATAATTGTATAGATTTAACCTATAATTAAAGTTTTACGGATAAAGCAGATATACAGCCCAAACACTTTCGATAAAAAATACACTGATTAAAGGTAAAAAAAGACAAATATTTTAAGTACATTTGCTTGAAATAAAACATAAAATCAAACTCGAACCAATTTGCTGATTTTTAAACACCCACACGTAAAACCATGATTGTCTGCATAGCTGAAAAACCAAGCGTGGCACGCGATATTGCCGAAATTCTGGGTGCCAAAACCCGAAAAGATGGTTATATCGAAGGAAATGGATATCAGGTTACCTGGACTTTCGGACATTTGTGCGGACTGCTTGAACCACATGAATATTCGCCTGATTGGAAAGCATGGGCTTTGAGTCAGTTGCCAATGATTCCTCAGCGATTTGGTATTAAGGTGATGAATGACAGTGGCATACTAAAGCAATTTAAAGTAATTGAAACATTGATGGCAAGTGCCGACGAGGTGGTGAACTGTGGTGATGCCGGTCAGGAAGGTGAATTGATTCAACGTTGGGTAATGCAAAAGGCATTGTGCAAATGTCCGGTGAAACGACTCTGGATTTCGTCGCTGACAGAGGAAGCCATACGCGAAGGATTTTCGAAACTCAAAGACCAGAGCGAATTTCAACATCTGTACGAAGCCGGACTTTCGCGTGCCATTGGCGACTGGTTATTGGGTATGAATGCCACACGGCTTTACACCCTGAAATACGGCAAAAATCGGCAGGTTCTTTCTATCGGTCGTGTGCAAACTCCTACTTTAGCCCTGATTGTTAATCGTCAGCTTGAGATCGAAAATTTTAAACCCGAAGCCTACTGGGAATTGAAAACAGTGTATCGCGATACCGTTTTTTCCGTTTCGAAAGGTCGTTTTACAAGTGTTGAAGAAGGTGCTAAATTTTTGAAAACAGTAAAAACTGCTGATTTTTTTGTTACAGATGTCAGTACCAAAAAAGGAACAGAGTCTGCTCCGAGACTTTTCGATTTAACATCATTGCAAGTTGAATGCAATAAAAAATACGGTTTCTCTGCCGATGAAACTTTGAAATTAATTCAAATTCTTTATGAGAAGAAGGTAACAACTTATCCGCGTGTGGACACCACTTACCTGAGCGACGATATGTATCCGAAAATTCCGGATATTCTCAAAGGAATTAAAGATTACGAGTTGCTTACTAAACCATTGTTGGCAATAAAAATACCGAAAACAAAGAAAGTTTTTGACAATACGAAAGTTACCGATCACCATGCAATAATTCCCACCGGAGTTCATCCCACCTCATTGAACGACAACGAGAAACGGATATTCGATTTGGTAGCGCGACGATTTATTGCCAACTTTTATCCCGAGTGTAAAATATCGACAACCACCGTGTTGGGCGAAGTTGAAACAGTGGAATTTAAAGTAACAGGGAAACAAATTCTCGATCCGGGCTGGCGGGTTGTATTCGACAAAGCAAAAACCGAAGATGAAAAAGAGCAGGAGGAAGAAGAAAAAACATTGCCTTTGTTCGAAAAAGGCGAAAGCGGACCACATGAACCGACTTTAGCAGAGAAATGGACTTCGCCGCCAAAACCGTTTACCGAAGCCACTTTGCTGCGTGCCATGGAAACAGCCGGAAAATTAGTTGACAACGATGAATTGCGCGATGCTTTGAAAGAAAACGGAATCGGAAGGCCTTCGACTCGTGCAGCCATCATCGAAACCTTGTTTAAACGCGATTATATACGTAAAGAACGCAAAAACCTGATGGCCACAAACACCGGTGTGGAATTGATTCAGACTATTCAGGAAGAATTGCTCAAATCGGCTGAATTGACAGGACTCTGGGAGAAAAAACTCCGTCAGATTGAGCGTGGCGAATACCAAGCTAAAGATTTTTTAGAAGAACTTAAAGAAATGCTGCGTCAGATTGTTTTCAATGTGAAAAGTGACAATCGCCGCATTTTTACGCAGGCAGGTTCAGTTACGGTCGAAGAAAAATCAATCGAAGGTTCTTCCTGTCCGCTTTGCGGAAAAGGCAGAATATTGAAAGGAAATGCAGCTTACGGTTGCAGCCAGTGGAAAACGGGTTGCAATTTTCGTAAACCTTTTTGAAAAAAACTAATTTTCTTTCACTTCGGGATACACAATTCTATTGTGATACATATTTTTAATTTTTTCCTTAAACACATTTTTCACCGTCTCCACATCCCTGAAACTTATCGGAGCATTTTTAAATTGACCATCGGCTATCTGACTGTCAATCATGCTATCAACCATTTGGTCAATATTTTCTTCGGTATAAATAATTAAACTTCGCGAGCGGGCTTCCACTGCATCGGCCATCATCAAAATTGCAGTTTCTTTCGTGTCGGGCAGTGGACCATGGTACGTAAAGGCTTCATCATTTGGAATTTTATCCGGATGGTCGTTGATGTAAGAATTGTAAAAATATTTTGTTTTACTAACCCCATGATGTGTGGTGATAAAATGGATAATTTGCTCGGGCAAATGATTTTTTTTGGCTATTTCAACACCATCTTGAACATGTTTGATGATTAAACGGGCAGCTTCTTCGTAATCTTTATCCGAAAGTATGTTTTTTCCTCCATGCTGATTTTCAACAAAATAATCCGGATTTTTCATTTTGCCAATGTCGTGATATAATGCTCCGGTACGAACTAAAAGACTGTTCGATCCGATTTTTTTCGCAGCTTCGGTCGCTAAATTCGATACTTGCAAAGTGTGTTGGAAGGTACCCGGTGCTTTCTCGGCAAATTGCATCATTAAATCGTTGTTGACATTGGTAAGTTCAACCAACGTTACTGCCGAAATCATACCAAAAATCTTTTCGAAAATATAAATCAACAAATAAGCAAATAATAAAAAAACACAACTAATAGCAAAATAAACTATGGGTAGCCAATGAATCCGGTTCAAATCTCCTTCGGTAATAAATTGGAACGAAATGTAAATGATTACATAACTAACAAAAATGTAAAGAGCTGTTTGTGCTAATTGCGATCTTTGTGTCATGTCTTTTAAACTCGAAACAGCCACCATGCCGATAAATATTTGCAGTAAAATAAACTGAAAAGAGTTGTCAATCATGAGTGAAATGATTAATATGGTAATAATATGCGCAAATAAAGCGGTTCGGGAATCGAAAAAAACACGCACCATAATAGGTAAAAGCCCAAATGGAACAATATAATAATTCAGTACTGTAAAAGTCTTAGTAAACGAGGTAATGGCAATCATGAGTAAAATCAAAATTGTGATGAGAATCATATTTTTAATTTCGTTGAAAATTCGCGGACGGAATAAGTAAACGTACAGGAAAAATAGAACAATCAATCCGGTGATAATAATTATTTCGCCAATAATAACCAAAGTAGATTGATGAAAACTGTCTTTACGGTTCTCAAATTCCTTTTTCAGTGAATTTAATACCAGAAAACTCTCCTGTGTTACAATTTCACCTCTGTCGATAATTCTTTCACCGCTTTGAACCATTCCAAATGTTAATGAAAGGTTTTTCAATAGTTCAACTTTAGAAAAATTGGAAGTAACACTGTCAAACTTCAGGCTTTCTGTCAGATATAAATTCAGGTTATACGTTTTCAGTATTTCAGGACCTGCATTCAGAAATTCTTTGTAAGCACTTTTTGGGGTGTAAAGGTCTTCGATGCTGATTGTTCGGGTTAGTCTGTCGGGGTAAATACAAGTTATATGTTTTTTTCCCTCTTTAATCATGTTGTTATAATCAGTTGCCGATATAACTCCCTTAGAATAAACTGAATTAAATTTATTTTTAATAAATTCCTTATACAAAATAGGATATCCTTGCTTTTTCAAAAATTCGTCTGATAATTTACGCATTTGAACTTTGCCGACAGCAGTATCCAATAAAAAAAATGGTTTGTAGTTTTTTAATAACTCCAATTTTTCCTCGTCTAACTGTTTCTCGCTTTTAAATATCGGAAAGTCGAACGAAGCAGTGATAAGTTCGTACGTCCATGGTTTTCCAACTTCAAATTGGTATTTAAACTTATTTCTGGTTGGAAGCAATAGAATGATAATAAATATTACACATAAAAATAAGAACGTTCTAAAAATAAATTGCCAGTTATTATGGCTGATGTTCAATTTCATAAGACAATATGGTGTAATAGAATAATAGTAATTGTATTGAAAAATTGCCGAAAATTACAAAAAAAATCACTAACAATAGCAATAAACATAAACTTTCGGCAATTTTGTGGGAACGAACGGTTAAAAATTATAAAAAACAATATGCCGGTTTTATTTTTTCAACTTGTAGTTTGGGTGTAAGAATCAGAAAACAAGACATATAGTGCTGTTTGATAATTGGCGGAGATTGTTATGTCAGATTTATATATTCATTGTATAACGATTAAGCCGTATTGATTAAAAAAGCCACCGATACGTTCAGTGGCTTTTTTTATATTAAAAGTTACTTTTTTATATAATTAATATTGCATCGCCGTAAACGCCAAATTTATAACCTTCTTTTAGTGCCACTTCATAGGCATTCATTACATTATCGTAGTCGCCAAAAGCTGCCGAAACCATAAGCAAGGTAGAATATGGAAGATGAAAATTGGTAATCATTGAGTTGGCAACGGTAAAATCATAAGGCGGGAAAATGAATTTGTTTGTCCAGCCTTGGTAAGGTTTTATTTTTCCTTCGGTACCAACCACTGTTTCTAAAGCACGCATCACTGTAACACCAACAGCACATATATTTCGGTTTTCGTCATGTGCTTTGTTTACTTTTTCGGCAGTTTGGGCATTAACCATCATTTGTTCCGAATCCATTTTGTGTTTGGTCAAATCTTCCACATCTATATCTCTGAAATTACCCAGACTCATGTGAGAAGTAATAAATGCAGACTCAATTCCTCTGATTTCCATTCGTTTAAGAAGCTCCCGACTAAAATGCAAACCGGCTGCCGGAGCTGAGACAGCCCCTTCGTTTTTGGCAAAAATTGTTTGAAAACGTTCTGTATCTTCCGGTTCAACAGGGCGTGAAATATTACGCGGGAGTGGTGTTTCACCCAGATTGTAGAGGCTTTTCTTAAATTCATCATAAGTACCATCAAAAAGAAATCGCAATGTTCTTCCGCGCGATGTGGTGTTGTCAATTACTTCAGCTACTACCGAATCGTCTTCGCCAAAATAAAGTTTATTTCCAATCCTGATTTTTCGTGCGGGTTCTACTAACACATCCCACAATCGCATTTCGTGGTTAAGTTCCCGCAATAAAAAAACTTCGATTTGTGCGCCGGTTTTTTCTTTGTTTCCAAACAATCGAGCCGGAAAAACCTTTGTGTCATTAAAAATAAATAAATCTTTTTCGTTGTAGTAATCAAGTACTTCTTTGAATACCCGATGTTCAATGCTACCTGTTTTTTTGTTCAGCACCATCAATCTCGCTTCATCGCGATGTTTAGCCGGATATTGTGCTATTTTTTCGTCCGGTAAAATAAATTTAAACTTCGATAATTTCATTTTTCTTTATATATCAATAGATTTTTGTCAATGTCTATTCGACTAAATCCGGTTTTTTTTAAATTTTAATTTTTATAGAGCAAAGAACCATCCCGATTCCCGTCCCGATGGCTATCGGGAATCGGGACGGGAAAGACATCAGTATGTCAATTATAAACGAGATTCAAAATGAAAGATACAGTTGACGTTAATTGAATATTATATTTGCTGTTCTAAATGATTTATTAAATTATCAATTTGCCAACAATTTTCGAGACCTATGTCCCCGATTTTTGTACGCTCAAGTGCTGTAAGATGTGCACCGCTGTTCAATGCTTCGCCAATATCGCGTGCTAAAGCCCTGATGTAGGTA
Organism: Paludibacter sp.; assembly: GCA_030653695.1. Classification (GTDB taxonomy): domain Bacteria; phylum Bacteroidota; class Bacteroidia; order Bacteroidales; family Paludibacteraceae; genus Paludibacter. Next base: position 25,791 of record JAURYY010000163.1, read on the forward strand.
CCTTTGCTGCAAACAACACGGATTTTAAGTATCGGAGGCGAAAAGTTTAATACTTCAATTTCATCTATAACCAATAACTTGGGTTTAAGTTCAACTTCTTGACCAGCACGTGCATAATCGTAAGCTCTTTTTCCTTCTACTTTCACAGCAGAGTAAATGGGCGGTACCTGCCATATTTCACCTGTGAAACGTGGAATTATTTCATCAATCAGTTCCCGTGTAATATGTTCGGTTGGATATATTGCATCAATCGGTTTTTCGAGGTCGAATGATGAAGTGGTAGCTCCGAGTGCTAAGGTTGCAATATATTCTTTAGTCTGATATTGAAAACTTTCAATTTGTTTTGTCGCTTTGCCGGTGCAAATTATCATTACTCCGGTGGCAAGCGGGTCTAATGTACCTGCATGTCCTACTTTTAATTTCTTTATTTTTAATATTTTTCGTATGTTCCATCGCAATTTACTCACTAAATTGAACGATGTCCAATGCAAAGGTTTATTGACGTAAAGAACTTCTCCTTCGATAAAATCCATTTTTTTTAAAATGACTATCGGGTTTTGCACCCAACATTCGTTTTCATGTTTATTTATAAGTGAAAATAATTGAAATTGATTTCCTAATGCTTTCTACACCGTAGGTGTAAGCTGTACATAACCCCCAGTTTTAACTGGGGGATAATGAA
>JAURYY010000168.1 GCA_030653695.1 Paludibacter sp.
GCATCTTGAAATTGTCACTGAATCTACGTCGACGACGTTCAGCCGTACTCATTTTTAATTGATCTAATCGTGCCATAATGTTCCACTTTTTTTTGTAAATTTGTTACTTAAAAGTGGTCAACGTATTTCAGGCATTGACACCACTTTTTTTTGTAAATTTGTTACTTAAAAGTGGTCAACGTATTTCAGGTATTGACAGTCAAGTTTCAGAACAAATAATTGCTTTTTATCAACTTTCTATGTTCAAAAATAATAATAAAGACGATTGAAACAAGTTTGTTGAAAAACCGAATAAAATAAAGATGATATATAAATTTATATTTTTACATTTGCAAATTAAATAATACTGAACGCAAAGCAGGAATATTACAGGGTAAGAAAAGTTTGATAATTTACCTCGAATCAATTGGTCTTCTTTTTAATTCACATTATTAATTTTGAATAAAATTAACCACTTGGCAGCAAAAACGACAGATTTAAGCGCATTAAACGACAAGCAGCGTGAAGCTGTAAATAGCGATGAACAGCGAATTTTAGTATTGGCAGGTGCAGGTTCGGGCAAAACTAAAACGCTTTTGCAGAAATTGATTTACCTTATTGAGGAGAAAGGTGTAAGTCCGTCGAGTATTCTTGCCATTACTTTTACTAAAAATGCTACCAACGAAATGATAGATCGGCTCATCATTTCGGCCGACGTTTCCGGACAATATGAAAGTATGATTGTCGATAAGAGAATGGATAAGGCGACCAAGGACAGAGAAAGATTAATAGGGCAAAAAAAATATAAATGGATTGACGGACTCACCATCAGAACTTTTCATAGTTTTTGTTACAGTGTTTTACGAAATTATGGGGTAAATGAGTTCGACAATAAATTTAGGATTATAGGTGATGAAAAACGCGACGAAGAAGATGATTTGTCGAAAAATGTAGCCCCCGAAACGACTTTTGAGGTTGTTCATAAACTTCTGATTGAGCAATGCGAAGAAATAGATTTTCTGCTAAGGTTAAAACGGTATATACTCGATTATTTTGTTGAAAAAATTCATTTAGAAAAAACCTACAATTCGGGACTGTTGAACGATGGAAAATATTTTACAACACTCAACGGAACCAAAGTTCGCTCCAAATCAGAACAATATATAGCCGATTGGCTTTACAGGCATAGCATCAAATATGAGTATGAACCGTTGCTCAATATTAAGGATTTTTCATTCCATCCCGATTTTTATATACCTGATGCAAACGTTTACATTGAACATGTAAGCGAAAAAAGTTTTCCGATGAAAGACAAGGAAGAGCAATTTGAGAAAGGAAACCTGCTGTTGGTAAAAACTTACGAAAGCATTACAAAAGATTCGGCTTTGTTCAATCATACCTTAGATAATATTTTTAAAAGCCGGTTACCGGCAAACTATCACAAAAACATTTCGCTTTCGTACCGCGAAGAATTTAACGGCTATCACGAATATTTAAGAGATTTTGTAACTCAGATCATGCGAATTACCGACATGATAAAGGTAGAAAACTTTGATATTAAAACCGTTGTGGAAAATGCGGCGAAAGACCAACACGAACGCGTCCGGAATTTTTATGAGCTGGCAATTCCAATTATTGAAAAGTATATTCAATATTGCACCGACAAATCATATCTCGACTTCAACGATTTAATTTCGCGGAGCATTTCCCTTTTTAAAAATTATGATGATATTGCCAATAAATACAAAAGCAAATATCAATATATTTTAGTTGACGAATTTCAGGATGTAAATAATTTGCAGGTTGAACTGATAAAATTGTTGCTTACCGAAAAGTCTCAACTTTTTTGCGTGGGCGACGATTGGCAGAGTATTTATGGTTTCAGAGGCTCGAATGTCAGTTATATTATTGAGTTCGAAAAGCATTTTCCAAATTCAAAAGTCGTAAAACTTAACTTGAATTATCGCAGTACACAAAACATTGTAGGAGCAAGCAACGAGGTTATAAGGCACAATAAGTACAGGGTAGAGAAAGAAATATATGCTTCAAAAAAATCGGAACAAAAAATTGTAGTTTTTATTGGCAATTGCGAGGAAGAAAATATTCTGTTTACGGCATTAGAAGTGAAAAAATTACTGAGTGAAGGTATAAATAACGATGAAATACTTATTCTGTACCGTAGAAGTAAAATGGCTTCGCAGTATTTTCAGCGATTTAAAAAAGAAGGATTGCGAGTGCAGTGGAAAACGATTCACGCTGCAAAAGGACTTGAATCAAAAGTTGTTTTTATTATTGGTTTAACCGAAGGTTACGGCGGTTTTCCGGATATTTGGATGGAGGACAGGATTTTTCAGGTTATTAAAAAAGCAAATCACGATTTGTTGCTCGAAGAAGAACGAAGGCTTTTTTATGTGGCTATAACCAGGGCTAAAGATAAACTTTTTCTGATCACCGAAAAAGGGAATGAATCGAGTTTCATCAAAGAAATTCCCGACATTTATACCGTTGTAACTAATATACCCCTGCAATCGGTTGTCGAAAAAATAATAAACTGCAAAAAATGTTTCAGTCAGCTCGAAAAACTTTGGGTGGTTTGTCCTTACTGCGGTCAGAAAACTGATTGACCAAATAATAGTGCCTGAAACTCTAAAATAAAAAAAAATAGAACTAATTCAGCATAAATTTTTAAGCTAAGAGACATAGAGCTTTTTGGCATAAATTTAACTTATTAAAAAAATATTGCTTACAATGTCGGTTTTATCCACCCATCAACTTACCATAGGTTATTCAAAAAAAGGAAACAATACATTGATTCAATCGGGATTGGATTTGGTGTTGCGTGCAGGTGAATTGGTGTGTCTGATTGGTCCAAACGGGAGCGGAAAATCAACCTTGCTGCGTACATTAGCCGGATTACAAAAACCACTGAGCGGCAAAACCCTGATTGACAACCTTGATATTGCAAAACTCACCCACCACCAGAAAGCAATGCAATTTGCGCTGGTGCTCACCGACAGAATAGATATTGATAATGCTACCGTTCACGATATTGTTTCGTTCGGACGGCATCCGCATAGCGATTGGTGGGGAAATGTTACCGATGAAGAAAACGCTTTGATTCAGGAATCGATAATTTCAGTACATTTGGAACATAAGATGAACAGTTTTCTGAACGAACTTTCCGATGGTGAACGCCAACGTGTAATGATTGCTAAAGCACTTGCTCAGGACACACCGATTATTTTATTAGATGAACCCACTGCACATCTCGATTTACCTAACCGGGTCGAAATTATGCTTTTACTTCATAAATTAGCGCATAAAACAGGCAAGGCAATTTTACTCTCCACTCACGAATTGGACATGGCACTGCAAGCAGCCGACCGAATATGGTTGATTACCGAAAATAAAGGTGTGGAATGTGGTGTGCCCGAAGATTTGGTTTTCAATGGCAGTTTCAACCGTGCTTTTCAGAGTAAATCGTTTGTATTTAACGCTGACAACGGCAATTTTTCGATGAATTATCCCATGACCCGCAAAGTATGGGTGACGGGCGATAAAACACGTATGTACTGGACGTTGAGAGCTTTGGCGCGTGCCGGATTCGAAGTAACCGAAGACGCTGAAATTAAAATTGAAATTACTGAAGATAGTTGGTTTCTGAATCAAACCACTTTTACTTCCATCGAAAATTTACTTGCCGGACTTGATAAAATTTGATTTATTAAATCATTTCTCCTTTTGATATTTCTGATAAATTTGCTTGCTTAATTCTTCATAAATCAGCTTTTTATCCTGATTTTCTGCCAAAAGAGTAAGATGCTTTGAAATTATATTCTCATCCATTCTCACTGCCGGACCGGTTTGTGCATCCAACGGCGAAAGGTATTTTATTTTATCAGCAGTTTCAGTAATCAACGGAATTAAAATTTCGAAGGGCAATCCTGCTTTTTCTACAATTTCGGAAGATAAAGTATAAAAATAGTTGGTGAAATTACAGGCAAAAACGGCAGCGAGATGTAATTCTGAACGTTGTTTGGAAGAAATTGAATATACTTTTGGGCTAAGAAGTTTTGCTAATTGAATAATTTTTTTTTCAACTTCCTGACTGTTTGCTTCAATAAAAACCGGAACTTCAGTAAAATTTACCGCTTTATTATTCGAGAATGTTTGCAATGGATACAAGACACCATATTTTTTGTAATAAGGCTCAAAAACTGATATATCTGTACTGCCTGAGGTGTGAATATGAATGGCTTTGGGAACATTTATTTTTGATATAAAAGCCTCTAATACACTGTCTTTTAAGCAATAAATGTAAATATCTGCATCTGTTTGAATAGCAGAAATATCATTTGTGAATGAAGTATTTAGTTCTTTAGCTAGTTTTTCTGCAGCCTCTTCAGTTCGACTGTAAACCTGACTTATTGTTACATCTGCTTTTTGTAATACTATGGACAAGTGAGTGGCTACATTTCCGGCACCTAACATTACAATTTTCATAAGCTACTTTTTTAAAGAAATTTTTTATAAACCGTAATTTAACCCAATTCCGAAATTAAGCGGACTGAATGGAAAATTTCTATCCCGGTTGGTTAATTTAAAAATAAAACTACTCCCGATTTTAAAACTGACTTTCAGTCGTTCACCACCAAACCTCCAAAATGCAGTTGGTTCGAGCAATAAACTATGATCAATGTAGTACAAAGCCCTTTGGAAATAAGTAAGGGGATCATCATAGTAATAGTTATCATCTTCCATATTAGAGTGCATATATCCGGCTTTCAGGCTGATACCATAATCGGAATGTGCAAAACTGTCATTCGTTTTACCGTAGTTTAGTTACGAAAAAAGGATTTGGTAATTACCAAATAAATTTCCGGGATTTGCATTGTTATATGCATTACCGTAACCATAACCAAGTCCGTTATAAAGTTCCAGAATATTCCCGTTTTTCAGTTTTTTGTACGGACCTGCAGCAGCCTGAAAATAATATCCATTTACAACATTGCCATAAACCTGAAGTGCTATTTTATCTGAAAGTCCATAAGATGCTGTTGCATTAGCACTTATATTTGAAGTTACACCTGCATCGATTCTTACATCGCCTTTTTTGTTAATCAAAGGAATATCAGTTAATTGATGGTAATAAGCACAACTGTTTAAAAATGAAAATGAAAACGAAACCAGATAAAAAATTAAATTTTTTCATAAAAATTTAATTTAGGATAAAATTTAAAGAAAATATCATAGTAGGAAAAATTATTTTCCAATTTTCCGGCTGAATATCACAAAAGCACCTGCCACAATAAGCAATACCGGCCATATATAATCCGAAATATGTCGGGTATAATGAATAATATCGGACAACCGGAATAATACGCCTGCTAAAATCAAAATCAGTCCGATATTTTTATTCGAATGGATTAATAAAAAAATAATACCCAGTAAAAAAGGAAAATTACGAAAATCGAAAACAATAGACGAGAATTCGGGTGGGATGATGTGGAACTGTTTGATTAAAAATAATAATCCAAAAACCAAAAGACTGATTCCCCAGGCTAACCGGTTATCTTTTTTTGCTGCCATATTCTAAACGATTATTGATTTATGTTTTTTTTCAATATTTATCAAAATGAATTTTCTCAGTTTGCAATTTATCTTCTTCGAAAGCATTTTTTATCTCGTTCGGGTAACCTATCGATATTATACACAATACAGCAAATTTCTCAGGAATATTCAGCAGTTCGCATATATAACTTTCGGCACTGAGACCATCTTTTGTATATCTTCCGCGCACTTGAACCCAGCAAGTTCCCAATCCTGCATCGTGTGCCTGCAACTGGATGAATGTGGCGGCAATTGACGCATCTTCAATCCACACATCGCTTTTTGTAGTGTCGGCAATAATTACTATGCCCAAAGTACTTTCGGCAAGAAACCGGGAACCATGCGGGCGACATTCGGATAAATTTTTTAAAGTTTCTTTATCCTGAACAGCGATAAATTCCCATGTATTACTCCGCTTCGATGCCGGCGACATTAAAGCGGCATTTAGAATTTTATCAATTTTTTCGGGTTCAACTGCTTTCGGCAGATACTTTCTGATACTTCGTCGGGTTTTTAATAAGTCGAAAAATGACATCTTATAGGTTGTAATTGAAATTTTCAGGATTATTTTTTTTCAAAAAGATAGGAAATAACACTTCCTTTTTTGAGTAATTCAGCCAACCTGTTGTACGATAAAATAACTTCTGACTGACCTATGTAAAATGGTGCAATTTCGTAAGGATTAAACACATAATTAATACTTTCATCGGTTATGTAAAAATTTCCGTTTGGTTTGATAGCATCAACCCAGAAATCGGTGTCCTCCAGATTTATAATTGGTGCAATTTCAGGATCTTCTTTACTTTGTTCAACAATGCGAGTTTTAATTAGTTCGATTAAATTCTTTTCAAAACCAGGCACGAAAATATCGCTTTCAGCAATTTTTTTTCCGGTTTTTAAGTCAAAATTTAAATAGTTACGTGTATTTAATCCGTGTGCCCCACCCATGAAAACATAACGACTGATACCATAAGAGAAAATATTCTTGTCGCTCAGCAATGAAAAACCTTCCAGAATATGTTCATTGTCGAAGCTATAAATTCCTTTACTGTCCATTTTTTCCAACATGGGTTCATTGTTCAGCTTATAATCCCTGATTAATTCGTTAGTAAACTTATGGGCAAGCGAATCGGTCGGAACTGCATCGTAATTACTCCCAAAAAGATCTGAAATGATAGCCGAGCGAATGGATTTTAGTACCGAGTCGGTCATAAAAACATCAGGAATTTCAACGTCAATCTTAATATTTATGGAACCTTTGGTGGTGTCGGAGGTAAGAAAATATTTTTTCTCATAGCTGTTCTCTGCAACCGTAATTGTTTTTTGTTTACACGAATTAAAAAGTACGACTATTAAAACGCTGAAAAATAATAAGATAGATTTGTTTTTCATTTTTGTTGAATAAATTTAGTTTAAACTGCAAAATTACAAAATTATTACATGTAATTTCAAAAAAAAACAAAAAACTATGCAATTCTTTTTTTAATTATCATAAAACTATATACCTTTGTTGGTGATTAATGTATGAAACAGATTATTATCCATATTATTTCAATTATTTCGGCAATTTATTTTGTATTTGCCGGAGTAGGGTATAATGTAATTAATTATTGTTGCGATTGTTGCGAGGTAAAAGGGATTGAGTACATAACCGAAAATTCATGCACCGAAGGTCATCACTACAATCACGATGATAATTGTTGCACCGAAAATCATTATGATTATACTATTTCTGATTTTCAACAACACACAAAAGATTGTAACCTATTGCGGTTAAAACTTCAAACACCCACAATTCAGTCAACTTTACAACTTAAAAAAACACCGGTTTTAAATATTCAATTGCTCTGCACAATTGATTTAATTCAATCAAGTGGCAGTTCAATTGTCTTTTCTTACCCCGATTATTCCCCGCCCGAAAAAGTCTTTCAGTCATCGGGCAGAGAAATCATCTGTCTCAAATCCGTCCTGATTATTTGATATAATTATTTGAAATTCAATGATTTGACCAACAAAAATTGTCTGGTCTTCAATTTCTATTTTTCAATTTAATTATAAAAAGAATGAAACAAACACTCATATTATTTAGTTTGGTTCTTTTTTCAGCGCAGTTATTTGCCGATATCAGAGGTAAAGTAACCGATAAGAAAGGAGAACCTGTGCAGGGTGTTAATATACACTGGCACAACACAAACATTGGAGTAGTATCGGATAAATGGGGAGAATTCACCATAAAAGAAAACACTATTACTGACAAATTGGTATTCAGCAATGTATCTTATAATCCTGATACTATTAGCATTAAAAGTTATAATGAAAAAATCCTCGTTGTATTGGATGAGAATATACAGCTTTCAGAAGTTTCGGTATTTTCAAAGAACCCGGGAACTTTAAAATTAAGAACATCAGTTTTTCAAACCGAAAAAATTACTGTTACAGAGCTTCGTAAAGCAGCCTGTTGCAATTTGTCCGAAAGTTTCGAAACAAATCCTTCGGTCGATGTGTCGTATAGCGATGCAGTAACGGGAGCTAAACAAATACAAATGCTTGGGTTGTCGGGTACTTATGTACAAATGTTAACCGAGAATATACCCAATTTGAGAGGCATTTCGTCAACTTATGGGTTGGGTTTTATTCCTGGACCTTGGATGGAAAGTATTCAGGTTTCGAAAGGAACAGCCTCGGTAATAAATGGTTATGAAGCTATAACAGGACAAATTAATGTGGAATATCTAAAACCACAAAGTTCCGAAATTGCTGCGGTTAATATTTTTGCAGGTAACTCAGGTAGAGTTGAAGCTAATTTGAATGCTTCGGCTAAAATTTCAGATTATTTATCTACCGGAATTTTGCTGCATGCTTCAGACGAAATGTTTGAGCTTGACGAAAATGGAGATAACTTTATGGATATGCCCATGGTTAAGCAATATAATTTTATCAATCGCTGGTATTACAAGCGCAACGATTTTATTTCGCAAGCATTTGTGCGCGCTTTATCCGAAAAAAGAAAGGGAGGTCAAATTTCGGGTGATTATCACATCGAAATTGACACCAAACGGTACGAATTTTTTCTAAAAAACGGATATGTTTTCAATCAGGAAAAGGGCACAAGTATTGGGTTTATTGTAAGCGGATCGTTACACAATCAGCAGGCAATGTACGGTTTGAAAAAGTATGAAGGGGATCAGGGTAATGTATATTCAAATCTGATTTTCCAGACTAATTTGGGCAAACAACATAAAATTTCGACTGGTGCAAGTTTTAATTTTGATAATTATAACGAGACATTGTATGTTGGTCAAACATCTGTTTTTCCGCGTAAAGAGTTTGTTCCGGGAGCTTTTGCCGAATACACACTCAATCTGAATGATAAACTCATACTTTTGAGTGGTTTACGTGCTGATTATAATTCCCAATATGGTGCATTTATTACGCCGCGTTTTCATGCCAAATACCATGCGAGTGAACATTTGCATTTTCGGGCAAATGTAGGCAAGGGATATCGTTCGCCCAATATTTTGGCCGAAAATAATTTTTTGCTTGCCAGTAACCGTGTAATGAATATTGATCCTGACTTAATAATGGAAAAAGCCTGGAATTACGGACTTAGTGTTCAGGGTATTATTCCGTTATTTGGAAGAGAATTAAGTTTAACCGGCGAGTGGTATTTTACCGATTTTATAAATCAAACCATTGTGGATATGGATACCAATCCTCATGCAGTATATTTCAATAATCTGTCCGGAAAATCTTTTTCATCAAGTGCTCAGATTGAAGCTAATATAGAGGTTTTGAAAGGGCTGAACCTGACATTAGCCCACCGGTTAAATGACGTAAAAACAACTATCGGAGGAGTTTTACGCGAAAAACCACTGACAAACCGATACAAAAGTTTGATCACTGCTTCGTATCAGACACCGTCAAAGAAATGGCAATTCGATTTTACTGCGCAGTTCAACGGAGGCGGGCGATTACCTGATCCTGATGTTTCGAAACCGCTTTGGGAAAATGAGTTTAAACCATTCTCGATACTAAATGCGCAAATTACCAAATATTTTCGAACTTGGTCGGTGTATGCAGGTTCCGAAAATTTAACTAACTTTGTGCAGAAAAATCCGGTCATCGATGTACAGAATCCCTTAGGAAGCGATTTTGACGCTTCTATGATTTGGGGTCCGGTGTATGGACGAAAATTTTATATCGGACTCCGGTGGGCTTTAACCCGTTAAGTTTAAAACTTTTTCGGACTTATTACGTTTTAAAATAATCAGTTCAAAAATTAATCAAAGAAATTAATCAAAAAATTAATTAATAAAAATCATTTATGAAAACAAAAAATTTATTCATTGCCCTTGTAGCAATACTCATGTCGACTACATTGTGGGCTAAAAGCGACAAAGTCGTTTTAATTGTGAACATGCATTGCGAAGCATGCCAAAAGAAAATCGAAAAAAATATTCCTTTCGAAAAGGGTGTTAAAGCTTTAACAGTAGATTTGAAATCGAAAACAGTAGCCGTTACGTTCGACGATACCAAAACAAATGTTCAGAAAATTCAGGCTGGGTTTAAAAAACTCGGATACGATGCAACTTTATCAAGTGAAAAAAGCAGTGCCGCTGTTAGCAATATTGCTCCAAATGCCGATGCAAAAAAAGATTGCAAAGACAAACAAGTAGCGGGCGAAGCCAAAAAATGCTGCTCCGAACAAAAAGCCAAACCTTGCGATAAAGCCAAAAGCGATGTTGCCGGCGAAGCAAAAAAAGATTGCAAAGACAAACAAGTAACGGGCGAAGCCAAAAAATGCTGCAAAGAAAGTGCTGACAAAAAAAGCTGATACAACCGTACCTGAATATATTCATTCGTGTCAAGTTTTAAAAAGGCAATATTGATACACCTGAATAAATAATTAATTTTATAATCAGTCAATAAAAATAAAGCTCTGTATCTCGGGGCTTTTTTTATGAAAATTATTGTAATTTTGTTCCTGAATAATTCTACTTTACTAAAATAATAATTGACCTCAGGTTAGTGAACCAATCGGCAAGGGGGCATGCCCCCTTGTTTAACAGATTAATAAGATCCATACGACCCCGATGGGGGTCGAATATCGATTAAAAATTCCGGTTCTATAAATATATAATGCCTCTGGCATTAACAAAATCTAATTTAGTAAAGTAGCAATAAATACAAAAATCTATGTTCAGTACTGTTATACAAATCACGCCATCAGTTTCTAAAATCAGTTACCAGGATTCAATCATGACTCTTGGTTCCTGTTTTGCTCAAAATATCGGCAATAAAATGGCTGATGTGTTTTTCGATGTGGATATAAATCCTTTCGGAGTTCTTTACAATCCAGTGTCGATAGCCAATAGTATTGAATTGTTGTTACAAAAAAAACCATTTATTATTCATGATATTTTTGAACATAATTCGTTGTGGCAAAGTTATTCGCACAGCAGTTTGTTTTCGGATATTTCAGTCGAAAAATGTATTGATAAAATTAATTCAAGGTTTATTAAAGCAGTTGAATTTTTTAAAAAAACCGATTATATGATGATTACTTTCGGTACGGCATGGGTTTTCGAGAATAAAAAGAGTGGGAGGGTAGTTTCAAATTGTCATAAATTACCGGCAAATAATTTTGTGCGCCGACGATTGACTGTGGATGAGATTGTATCAGAATATTCCTTGCAAATAATAAAACTACAAACCCTTTTTCCGAACCTTAAATTTATTTTCAGTGTCAGTCCCATTCGCCACTGGAAAGACGGAGCACACGAAAACAATATTAGTAAAAGCATCCTGCTGTTGGCAATTGATACGCTTCAAAAGCAATTTGTGCAAGTTCAGTATTTTCCTGCTTATGAAATTATGATGGACGAATTGCGCGATTACAGGTTTTATGCTCCGGATATGCTCCATCCGTCCGAAATAGCTGTTGATTATATTTGGAAAAGGTTTTCGGAATCCTATTTTTCGGAGGAAACCTTTAAAATAAACAAGCAGATAGAACAATTAGTTGCCGACAGAACCCATCGACCTTTGCATCCCGATTCGGCAGAATTTGTGTTGTTTCAAAACAATATGAACAAGCGGAAAGAAGACATTTTAATGCGATACCCTTTTCTTTCGAATAGAATAGATTGAAGCTAAATTTAGCGAATGAAATTTATACGTATTTAAAGTGTTTAAAACGCAAGCATCCAAAAACTGCATTATAAATACTTTGAATAATAAAAGCCTTACCAAATAGATGGTAAGGCTCAAATATGAAATGGCAAAAAATATTATAAATTATTTACCACTTACTATTTAGAATATGACAACAGATGATTTAAAAAAGCGTTTGAAGATATTTGCATTACGGATAATCAAATTATCGGAGAGTTTGCCTAATAATATTACTGGTAAAACTCTTGGAAATCAAATAATTCGGTCTGGAACTTCTCCGGGTGCAAATTATCGTTCAGCTTGTCTTGGTAAATCTGACAAAGATTGCCTGAATAAATTGAAAATTGTTGAAGAAGAATTAGATGAAACATTATATTAGTTAGAATTAATAGTTGAATCTGGTTTAGTAAAAGAAGATTTACTTAAAGATTTGATGAATGAAAATTATGAATTATTGAAAATTATTGTAAGCTCAATAACAACAATGAAGAAGAAATTGAATTCAACCGAATCGAAAAAGTGAATTGAGCTAACAAATAGTAAATAGTAAATGATAAAATAGTAAATGATTAAGATAATTATCGACGATAAAATTCCATACATTCGTGGTGCTTTCGAAAGTGTTGCTGAAGTAATTTATTTGACAGGGTCAAAAACGACTTCCGAAATTGTAAAAGATGCCGATGCAATCATTACAAGAACAAGAACAATATGTAATGAAAAATTATTAGCAGGTTCGTCGGTAAAATATATTGCCTCGGCTACGATTGGTTACGACCATATTGACACAGACTATTGCGATGCTGCCGGAATTCGATGGACCAATGCACCGGGTTGTAATTCCAAATCGGTGGAGCAATATATAGCTTCGACTTTGATGGTATTGGCAGAAAAAAAAGGTTGGAATTTAAAAGAAAAATGTATCGGTGTTGTGGGAGTGGGTAATGTAGGAAGTAAAGTTGCTCGTATTTGTGAAATATTTGGGATGAAAGTGCTGCTCAACGACCCGCCCCGAGAACGCATAGAAAGTTCTGAAAAATTTATAAGCCTGCAAACCATAATGAAGGAAGCAGATATTATTACTTTGCATGTTCCGCTCAATTTGAAAGGAGAAGACACTACTTACCATTTAGGAAATGAAGCGTTTTTCAATAACTTGAAACGAAAACCGGTGCTGATAAATTCTTGTCGCGGTGAAGTAATTGAAACCAATGCAGTAATAGCAGCTCTCCAAACCGGTAAAATTTCGGACTTTGTTTGCGACTGCTGGGAAAACGAGCCGGAGGTTGATTTGAAATTGTTGAAAATGACTGAAATTGCTACACCGCATATTGCAGGTTATTCTAAGGATGGAAAAGCTAAAGGTACGTTGATGAGCGTTCAGGCAATCAGCGAATTTTTTGGATTAGGTTTGAGAAATTGGCAACCATCGGGAATTGAACTACCAACTTTTCCAATAATTGAAATTAATGGTGATGGTTTGACCGAACAAGATATTATTGCAGAAGCTATACTCCATACTTACGATATTCGAAATGATGACTGCGATTTTCGCGATAACCCGGTTCTTTTTGAGCAACTTAGGGGCGATTATCCAACACGCAGAGAATTTCCGGCATTTACGGTGAAAACGGAGCATGTAGAAAAAATAACCGTAGAAAAATTAAAACAATTTGGTTTTAATATTTTAAATTAAAAAACAATCAAATAACTAACTAATAATCATTTTATCATGAAACAAAAAGCAGACATTGGACTAATCGGCTTGGCCGTAATGGGCGAAAACTTAGTATTGAACATGGAAAGCAAAGGCTTTACAGTAGGTGTTTTTAACCGTTCAGTCGAAAAAGTGGACAAATTTATAACCGGACGTGGAGCCGGTAAAAACTTTATCGGAGCGCATTCTATTCAAGAACTTTGCGATTCGCTTGAAAAACCCCGCAAAGTAATGATGTTGGTAAAAGCCGGAAAAGCAGTTGATGATTTTATCGAACAACTGATTCCGCATTTGGAAGAGGGCGATATTATTATCGATGGTGGAAATACGCATTTCCCCGACACGGTTCGCCGTACCAAATATGTCGAAAGTAAAGGACTTTTGTACATCGGCACCGGTGTTTCGGGTGGCGAAGAAGGTGCATTGTTGGGACCTTCCATCATGCCCGGAGGTTCTCCTGCAGCGTGGCCTGCTGTTAAAGAAATTTTTCAGGCTATTTCGGCAAAAGTAGAAAATGGAGTTCCTTGTTGCGACTGGGTAGGCGAAGGTGGTGCCGGACATTTTGTGAAAATGGTTCATAACGGCATCGAATACGGCGATATGCAAATTATTAACGAAGCATATCATTTAATGAAAGATTTGTTGCGTATGGACGCCGACGAAATGCATGAAGTATTCAAAGAATGGAATAAAGGCGATTTAGATTCGTATTTGATTGAAATAACCCGTGATATTCTGGCGGTTAAAGATGAAGATGGTTCTGCTTTGGTCGAAAAAATATTAGATACTGCAGGACAAAAAGGAACAGGAAAATGGACAGGTGTTACGGCGCTCGATTTGGGTATTCCGTTGACATTGATTGGCGAATCGGTTTTCGCTCGTTGCTTGTCGGCTCAGAAAGATTTGCGTGTTAAGGCATCGAAAGTAATCAGCGGGCCTGCTGTAAACTTTACAGGCGATAAAGCGCAGATGATTGCCGACCTCAAAGATGCATTGTACGGCGCAAAAATTATTTCGTACGCTCAGGGTTACAATCTGATGATGGAAGCTGCCAAAGAATACGGTTGGAATTTAAACTTAGGAGGCATTGCCTTGATGTGGCGCGGCGGTTGTATTATACGTTCGGTATTTTTGGGCGATATCAAAAAAGCGTTCGACAACAATCCTGCATTAGAAAACTTATTGCTTGATCCGCATTTCAAAGCCATTGTCGAAAATGCTCAAGCCGGATGGCGCAGGGTTTGTGCAACAGCTTTGACCAACGGAATTCCGGTTCCGGCACTTACATCGGCACTATGCTATTTCGATGGTTTCCGCAGCGAACGTTTGCCTGCTAACCTGCTTCAAGCTCAGCGCGATTATTTTGGTGCACACACTTACGAACGAGTTGACAAACCACGCGGTGAATTTTTCCATACCAACTGGACCGGACGTGGTGGAGATACCGCTTCGACAACTTATGTGGTTTAATGACCCCTAACCCCTAAAGGGGAATTAAAAAAAGGCTGAATCGAATTTCCGAGTCAGCCTTTTATAATTTTATTATTGTAATAATAATGTGTCGTTATAAAATCAATTAGCACTTTGATAATAAAAATATTACACTGATAATTATAAAATACTTTGTTATTTATCTCGAATTAAATTTTCACGCAAAGTCGCAAAGACGCAATTTTTTACTTTGTTGATTATCTGACCTTTAAATTTATTTAGAAAGACGCAAAGCGAAAAACTTA
>JAURYY010000182.1 GCA_030653695.1 Paludibacter sp.
AATAAACGTACATTGTCGGCAGGGATATCAGTAACGAAACTGCCGGAAATATTTGTGTTAAGAACTGTTTCGGTGATGACATCATATACATCATAATTTCCAGTCGGGAGATTTACATCAACCTTTTGGGGATTTGTTGTCGGATTGTAGTATAGATAATTAGGATATGAGTTGTCGCCTCTGAAATCGGTTTTGTTTAAGTCAATTTGAAGTAAGCCGTCCACATTTGTTTTATTTATGATTCCAGCCATATAACCTACACTCGACCCACTGTACATTGACAAATCTGTTGCCGCCCATCCTCCTTGTACCGCATCGCCCATTATCATCGGACTTGTGCCTTTCCATATTTGTTTCATCGATTCGAAAGGGATGCACGAATTGGTATCAAATAGTTTAGCCCATGCATACCCGGCAGACTCCTGGTTGCCTTGTGGAAGTGCATTCGTGTAAAAAAGTCGGCTTGCGTTTGCCATGTTTAATATCCATTTACCAATGGCACGTGCATAGCGTTTGTCGTACTTAACTACAGGAGCGAGCGCCGCAGCATGTTGAAAACCATTCATGCTGAAAGCATAATCATTTCCCTTGTCGTTGGCTTCGCCTATCAATCCTGAAACATCATAGCCGTTCCAGTTTCCAACTATGCAACCCCAACCGCGCAATGTTCCCTGTCCGGCTGAAAATGACCAGTTCATCATTTTTTGTATGTTATAATTGGTTCCTGTTTCGGCATTCATTCGGGCAGCAGCTATTATTCCGTAAGGCAATTGTATTTCGTACGATGGATTATTTGTCCAGTTTTGCAGGAAATCCAACGCCATTTCAGCTCCCTGCAAGTATTTTCGGTTATTGGTTTCGATATAAGCCTGATGTAATATCCATGCTATTGAACCCGCAGTTTCGGGTTCGGGAACGCTTGTGCTGTTGGGTAAACCGGTAATTAAATTAAATGCACGAAAATTCATATTCGGAACATTCCATGGCTGAACAGTTCCGCCAAGCTGATACAATACGTTCAGTTGTCTGTTGGCAATAGTAATGAATTGCGTTTTGAAATCAGCATCCACATTCGGATACAAAGCATATAACTGATAGAAAAAAACATTGGGCATGACTTCGTACCACCAATCATTTCCGGTTGTAGTGGAATAATTGTTCAAATATACATGTTGTCCGTTTTTTTGATTGTAAAAATCTTTTATTTTCGAAACCCAATTGGTGCTTAAATGGGTTGTTTTGTCGACTCCTACGAGCGATGCCCCTACCACTGCAGGTATGATATTAATGGCTTCGGCTACATTTCCATGATCATTTTGTCCCACATAGGTATCCATACGAATTGTTTTAATCTCCGGATAATTTACACCATTCGAAGTGCTTATTTTTGTTATGGGCAAATAATTTCCAACTTTCCCTGTATCGAAAACAAAATTATCATAGTCGACAGCAACCTTTTTCCAGTCACGCATTAGGTATGGAGCCGGCATATTGGGCATTTTGTCGATTCGGGGAATGGAAATTTGCTGTGCCAAAGCAAACAGCACCGCACAGAGCAAAAAAATTAATAACAAGGTTTGTTTCATGATGCTAAATTTGACGTTTCGTAATTCATCGTTAATGCCGATAAATTATAAACTCATTGGTTTTGAGATTCGTCTTGCCCATCAGTATTTTTGATGCGTTGGGAAGTTTTAATTTTATGGTTTCCCCGAAATTGATCATCACACTAATTTTTTCTTTTTCGAAAACCCGCGTAAACTCAATTCTGTTTTTGTTGCATTCGAGTTTTTCGTAATTTCCGAACATAAGTGCTTTCTCTGAATTTCTGATCGAAATCAGCGACTTATATATGTTTAAAATGGAATTTCTGTGTTGAAGTAGTTTTTGAACATTGGTATTCCGATAATTTTCATGAACCTTTATCCACGGGTTTCCCGATGAAAAACCGGCATAATCCATTGCATTCCATTGCATCGGACTACGTGATTTATCCCTGTTGTGTTTATTGCCTTCAACTAAAGCTTCTTCGGCAGTTTTTCCTGCATCAATTGCTAATTTGTAGAATGTTTTTCCCTGAACATCTTCAATTTCGTTGTAGCTGTTGGCTGCAATGTTTTGCATTCCAATTTCTTCGCCGTAATAAATAAACGGAACACCCTTGGCGGTGAGCATAAGCGCAGCAAGAGCTTTGGCTCTATTGTTATTTCCTTTCGCTAAGCGGGTCATCAAGCGAGGATTATCATGACTGCCGAAAAATAATGTAGGGTAATCGCTCATGTTTTTTTCCATGCTTTGCAATTCGTTGAAAAGCCGCTCAACTGAAAACTCAGGGATGCTACCGAAATTAAAATTGAATACGACGTCCATTAATTGCGGCGATTGGTACATTTTGAGCACTTCTATCCGATCGCTGCCAATTTCGCCAACTGTAAACCTGTCGTTATATTCGTTAACAGTAGATTTGAGAATGGAAATGGCATTTTTCACTCCTGATTGATTGATATTAAACAAATGTTGTTGTTTTCCATCTTTTACAGGGTTGTCGGTCATAATATCATCGGTATTCAGAAAGTTGATCACATCGAACCGGAAACCATCAATACCCATAAGGAGCCAGAAACGCAGCACTTTCTGAACTTCCTTTACCACAGCAGGGTTTGTCCAGTTCAGATCAGCCATACGCTCATCGAATTTATGCAAATAATATTGGTTGGTAAGTGAGTCCAGTTTCCAGGCTCCCCCGCCGAAAAATGATTCCCAGTTGTTGGGTTTATCTTTCCATATATAATAATCGCGATAGGGGTTATCTGTGGATTTTCGTGATTCCTGAAACCACTTGCTGTCCGTGGAGGTGTGATTTACCACCATATCCATGATTACTCTAATGCCACGCCGATGTGCTTCGTTCATGAAGTTACTGAAGTCATCCAGATTTCCGTAAACAGGATCAATCTGAAAATAGTCGGCTACATCATACCCATTGTCAACTTTTGGCGATTTCAGAAAAGGTGTTAACCATATACCTTTTATGCCAAGAGATTGTAAGTAATCTAAGCGGGTGGTCATGCCCTTAAAGTCGCTGGTTCCATTACCATCGCTATCCTGAAACGAAGGCATATAAATCTGGTAAAACACGGTTTCTTTCCACCAATTATCAGAACCTTTAAGTTCATTGGTTTGAGCTCGTAGCTGAAATGAAATAAGTAAAATGAGTATTGGTAGGATGTGTTTGAACATAATGTTTAGAGTATAAAGATGTATCAAATGAGTCTTTAAGTAAATACTAAAAAACTATTTTGCAATAACAATAAAAATAAGGGACTTGGCTTACTGATAAGACCAAGCCCCTTACATTAAGATTAAGCTTTAATTGAAACTAAATAATATTTTTGGTATTATTTATTTTCGTCTCTGTAAAGTTTATTTACTTGACCAGCGGATAAAGAAGTATTATAAATTTTCAATTCATCCAATGCACCAATGAAACTATCCCAACCTTGAGGGTTACGGTTAGTCCACCAGCCCCACTCAGCATTAGCTTCAGCATAAGTTGTAGCAGCTCCAATAATTAATGGAAGTGTTTTTGGATAAGCAAATGCTCCTGTTCCGGTTAATCCTGTTTTTGTAGTTGCAGTCCATTCTTTTGTAAGTGCACCATTCACATAAAAAGTCAATTTTTTAGTGTCCATATTCAAGGTTACTACCAAATGTGTCCACGCTTTGTTTGGAGCAGAGTTAACTGCTTCATTATCTGCATCAACCCATCCATCAGCATTGGTATGTACTGTAAAGAATGGTTTGTTCTCACTTTGTAATTGGAATTTCCAAGAATTCCAATAGTTATAAGAAATAATGTAGTTACCTGCTCTTGTTGAATCAGGTTTTACCCATACTGCAAATGATAATTGTTTGCCTAATAAATCAGCAGCAACATAATTATTGATTTGTAAATTCGATCCATTGCTTAAATAAATGGCATTACCTACTTTACCTGGAACAAAGCTTGGGAAATTAGTTGCTGTTCCAAATACCTCAGAAGGCCCTTTCATTAAATTAGCTGTCCAAGGTTTACCTGCAGTGGTAAATTGGTTTGCAGTTACTGTCTCGTCAAATGACATTCCCATCAAAAGGGCATTAGCAGGAATTGCTTGGTAAGCAGCGGCAAAAAATAAGATTTTAGCTTCTTTCAATTGAACCACTAAATTGTCCACTGCAACCTGAGTAATTTTTTTGTTTTCAAGGGCAGTTACCGCTGTCGCTAATGTTGCTTTAAAAGATGTGATGGCTGCTTGCGAATAATCGAGAGTAGATGCTGCGTTAGCAATGGCTTGATATTCAGACAACAATGCTGTTATTACGGTTTTGTCCACCGGAAGTACTTCTTCGGTTTTACACGAAGTGAACACATTGGCGAATAATGCCAAAATAACGAATGCAATAAATGCATTTTTGAAAATTTGTTTTTTCATGATTTTTTTAATTTTAATTGGTTGTTTTATAGAGAATTATTTGAAATTATTTTAATGCTTGATTGGTATCTAATTCTGACTGGGGAAGGGGAAAATAAAAGCGAGGTTCCTTCCATTTAAAGTCAACTCCGAGTGCTTCTTCAGCAGTTGTTTTTCCCCAGCGCATCAAGTCAAAGAAGCGATGAAATTCGAACCCAAGTTCCTTTCTGCGTTCGTTTTGAATAGCAATGCGCATGCTGTTTTGGGTTAAAGCGGTAGTAGAAGCTAAATTTACACGATTACGAATTCGGTTTAATTCAGTGGCAGCATTAATAATAGCATTTGTGCCTCCTTTTTCATTCAGGGCTTCTGCTTTCATTAACACTATGTCAGCGTAACGAATAAAATGAGAAGGAACGGTGGATTGGTTTTTTGCGATTCCTACAATTTGGTTCTCGTTGTATTTTTTAACCAGATAACCTGTTGCTTCCGACCAGGAAGAAGAAAAAGTTCGGTTGTTGAACCAAGGTTTTCCATCACGTCCAATCGATACATCCAAACGAGGATCATCATTGCCACCTATTGTTTTTTCGGTGAATATATCCACGTAGCTTTGAGTTGGAGCATTGAAAGAATAACCTCCTTCGATGGCTGGAGCAAACCAAACATTTAAATTGTTTCCCAATGAAACTTCGGTGTTGTTAATAAACCTAAGACCGAAAACAATTTCCACACTGTCTTCTGCTCCTGACACAAATAAGTCAGCATAGTTTTTCACAAGATCGTATTTTTTTAAATCTTCAAGCGACTGTATTGCACTTAAACATTCAAGGTATTTTTTTTGATATAGATTTACTTTGGCCAACAAACCATAAGCAGCACCTTTTGTGGCTCGACCTGCTTCGGTAGCGTATGAACTAGGTAAAGCTGCAATGGCATCGGTTAAATCTTTTTCGATTTGAATGTAAATTGCACTCACTTCGCTTAGTCCTACGTGTATGGCAGAAGTTGTAATCTGTGGTTCCAATTTTAATGGCACTTTGCCGAAAATATTGAGCAAGTTAAAATAGGAATAAGCCCTAATAAATTTTGCTTCACCTACCAATCGTTTCCGTAAGGTTTCATCAAAAGTCATTGTCGAGATATTTGCTATCGCATTGTTGGCACGTGCAATTGTTTCATAGCTTGCTTGCCAGTAAGTTATCAAAACACCATTGTCGGCCGAAGCGCTAAAATCATTAATAGCAATAATGTCAGCTTGGTCACCTGCATTACCTCCTTTTACAGCATCGTCAGATGCTACATCGCCAAAAATCCACAGTGTATTATTATACATTGAATTATATACGCCTGTTACTGCCATAACTGCAGATTCTTTTGATGTATAATAGTTTTCCGAGGAGTAATCTCCTTTTAAATCTGCTGTCAGAAATTCTTCACAAGAACTAAATGTAGCTGCAGAAATTAGTATGATAATATAAATTAGTTTTTTCATGATTTCTGTTGTTTTTTTAGAAAGTAATATTCAACCCAAATGTATAACTGTTTGCTACAGGGTAGGTTCCCCAGTCAATTCCGTTTGCTCTATCTCCTTCGCTGGCAGAATTGGTACTTACGGTCATTTCAGGATCTAAACCACTGTATTTTGTAAGTGTGAATAAATTTGTTCCGGCAACATAGAATCTGATATTCTCAATTCCAAGTTTTTTGGAGTTGGGTATACTGTATCCCAGTTGAATGTTTTTTAGTCGGAAATAGGAGCCATCTTCAAGGAATCGAGTTGAAGCAATTACATTGTTTGATTTTGCTGACCACGATGCCCTGGGTTGAGTATTGGAAGTGCCTTCGCCAGTCCATCTTTCATTGTAATATCGTTCAGTAATATTGAATCCACGGTAATAACCTTCAATGTCATGATTTACTTGAGAATAAATTTTCTGACCAAATGCGCCTTGAAAAAACAATCCAAGATCAAAGCTTTTGTAATTGCCAGCCAGGTTCAATCCAGTTGTAAATTTTGGTATTGAACTTCCAACGAATACCCGGTCTTTAGCATCGATTACGTTGTCATTGTTTTGATCTACGTATTTTACATCGCCGGGTTGAATGTTTCTACCTTGATAAGCTGAAGTTAAAACTTCAATTTCGTTTTGAAATATGCCAGCCATTTCGTACAAATAAAATGAACCAATGGATTTACCTACTTCTGTTTTGGTAGCAAAAGTGCCTGTATCCACACGACCTCCTAAAATTGGAGCATCTAATTTAATCACCCGGTTGTGTAAAAAACCTCCATTGAGGGCAATGTTGAAGCCTCCATTTTTGTAAAGTTTGCGATAAAATATTTCGATATCAACTCCGGTATTTAATACATTTCCGCTATTTATCCAAGGTGTAGAAGCATTTCCAATTGAAGGAGGAAGGGGTGCTTTTACTAACATGTCCTTGGTTAATTTGTTATAATAATCCAGTGTCAATCCCATTGACCCTTTGAATAATTCTAAATCGACACCCACATTGAACTGATTGCTGGTTTCCCATTTCAATTCGGTATTTCCAAGTGTGGTTTGCACATAGCCATTGTAACTCACACCACCAAAAGGATAATAATATTCTGAATTGTATCTGTCGGAGTAGGCATATAAACCAATGTTTTGATTTCCAATGGATCCGTAACCTGTACGAATTTTTAATTTATTGATGGATTTCCATTCTTTCATAAAATCCTCAGAGTCCACATTCCATCCTGCTGCAA
>JAURYY010000185.1 GCA_030653695.1 Paludibacter sp.
ACCAAAATTTAATAAGCGTTCTAAAAAATCTGTACTGGTTTCCATCATGAATTAATTTTATTATGAATTATTGTGCGACTGCAAAAATAGTTCTTTCTTGGTCGATTAGACATGTTATCATACTAAATCCTGTAATCCCATAAATTGATATTGTTTTTTCTCAAAAACGACAATGTTTGTAAAAACAATTGCCAGTATATGTATGGAAATGTAAATATTATTTGCTTGATTGTTAACTCAAAATGGTCGTACACGAAACAATTTAATGTTTTTCTCAATCAATCCTTGAATTATACAAAAGGAACAATTTGTTGTTAATTGAGAAATTGTATCTTTGCAGTAATTTTTTACAGGTTAAGGCGCACAAAAGTAAACAAATTTGTTCGATTATCCTACTTTTTTTGCAAACAAAGTTATTAATTTGAAAGTATGAACACACCGAATGAAAAAACTTTTTGAAATTATCGGGGCTTGGATTATAGTAATTGTCGATTTTTTTTATCCTCCATTTAAAAAGTATTTCACATTACAATTTTTCAGGTATGGTGTAACCGGGGTAGGTAATCTGCTATTTGACTGGATATTGTATTTTGTTATATTTAACTTTATACTTCAAAAGCAGATGCTGGTTCTGGGTTTTGTGACTTTGAGTTCGCACATCGCCACACTTGCCATAAAATTTCCTATTACCTTGTCTTCGGGCTTCTTGCTGCAGAAATACGTTACATTTAACAACTCAACAAATAAGGGAAGAGAACAACTTCTAAGGTATTATTTCATTGCTTTTATTAATCTTGGTCTGAATTATTTCGGACTTAAATTATTTGTAGATGCTCTGAATTTTTATCCGTCAATTGCCAATGCTATATTATCTGTTATAATAACAATTTTTAGTTTTTTCTTGCAAAAAAAATTTACTTTTAAAACCCCACCCATTCGGTAATTTATTTGTCCGAAAAAAAATTTGCCATGAAAATCTATAATCGCTTCACTTATGGTGGAGAAAAAACTTTTTTTGTAGTTCTTACATGGATTTTCATGGTCGTTTCATTGTTATATCTCGGTTATAAACTAATTTCGTATGATAATTATTCAACGCTGATTAATGAGTGGAAATTAATACCGCCGACTCGGTTTTATTGGTTAGGATTGTTGTTTGTATTGTTACCATTCAATTGGATAACCGAAGCTCTGAAATGGAAGATTATTGTTTCGGTAACACAAAAGTTGAGCTTAAGTCAAGCTGTAAAATCAGTTTTGGCGGGATATTCAACCGGTTTTTTCACGCCAAACCGTATAGGCGATTTGGTGGGAAGGTTATTTTTTCTGGAATCTTCGAATAGGAAAACCGGTATAACATTAAGTTTAATAAGCAGTTTAACGCAAAATATTGTTATCGCATTGTGTGGAATACCTGCGGCTATTTTGTTTTTTTCGTATAAGTTTAACGAGGTTAAACCGCACTTGAACAATTACTTTATTTTTACTTCAATTATAGTTCTGCTGTTTTTAATGTTGTTTTTGTGGTTACCTCAACTTGCCAAAAAAAATAAAATTACCCGAATCAACGGTTATATCAAAGGTTTTGAGAATTACTCATTATCAAAATCTTTATTAATTCTCTTTATGTCTTTGCTTAGGTTCACAATATTTTCATTTCAATTTTATGCGCTTTTGCACTTTTTCGGGGTACCCTTGCTTTTTGAACAGGCTTTTGTTGCCATTCCCGCCAATTATCTTTTTGTTACTTTTACACCTTCTTTTGCTTTTGCCGAACCGGCAATCAGGGGTTCCTATGCCGTTTTTTTTATTGGAAGTTTTTCTGCTCAAACAGTAGGTGTAGCTCTTGCAGGTGTAAGCATCTGGGTTGTTAATTATGTTTTCCCTATGCTTTTGGGTTATACCTTTTTATTGAACCACAGTTCTAAAAAACTTTAAATTTATTAAGACGTACCTTTTTGAAATAAAACACCATTTTTTTGGGAAATAGTATTCATATATTTCAGAATTGATTTGTTATTTTTTAACCGGAAAACCGAATTATTCGGAGGTTTAAAACGCAGATATAATGTGTTTTAAATGTGAATATTTGTTCCTTGTTTTGTGTTTATTAAATCCGACCGCGTAATCACGACCTGTTTAACGCCGGCATTCAGTGCTTCAAACGAGTTTTCAAGTTTTGGAATCATTCCGCCCTGAATCATCCCTTCGGTTACATATTTTTCAAAAAGCGAAGGGGTCAGTTCCGGAATTACGCTTTCATCGTCAGTTTCGCACATCAGCACTCCTTTTTTCTCGAAGCAAAACATCAATGTTACGTCAAAATATTTTGCTAAAGCTTTTGCGGCTTCGCCGGCAATAGTATCAGCATTCGTATTAAGCAAGTTGCCATTTTTATCGTGCGTGAGCGGAGCAAGTACAGGAACAACATTTTTACGAATTAAATCGGCCAAAATTTCAGCATTCACTTCTTTTACATCGCCTACAAATCCATAATCAACGTCTTTCACCGGACGTTTTTCGGAACGCATGTAATTCAAATCAGCACCGCTCAGTCCTAATGCGTTTACACCAATCGCTTGAAGTCCGGCTACAATTTGTTTATTCACCAATCCGCCATAAACCATAGTTACCACTTTCAGCATTTCTTCATCGGTTACACGTCGGCCGTTTACCATTTTGCTTTCAATACCAAGCTTGGCAGCCATAGCCGTAGCCGAACGACCGCCACCGTGTACCAACACTTTGCAACCTTCAATTTTTGAAAAATCGGCAAGCAATTGTTTCAGTGTTTCAGGCTCTTCCACAATTCTTCCACCTACTTTTACGAGTGTTAACCTCTCCATAGCCCTCTCCAAAGGAGAGGGAATCTGCGTATTATCAACCTTAGTCATTTTTTAATTTATTATTAATATTTACCGGTGCTAAAAAATTCTCACCGGTTACCACACTTTTTCCCGTTTGTTCTTCAAGTTCGCGGCGTGCATTTTTGGCAACAGTACCACCTTTTTTACTTGCTTTTGCATTTTCAATCCATCCTTTTGCTTCGTAGGTTTCGGCAATCTGTTTTGTCGAAAGTTCGGCTAATGCAGTAAAAATCAATTCAGCTTCACTCATGTGGTCACGCAGATTCTGAGTTTTCAAACCTTTCAACGTTTTATGCTGTTTAACTGTCAAATCAGCCCATTCCTGATGAATAATATTTGTCAACAATGCAAACTCACCCGGCTCCTTTATTCCTGCATCTTTCCAGTAATCAGTCAGCTTATTTAGGGTTTCTTGTCCCATCATTCGCTGTTGGATCCACTTATCACTTCGTCCGAGTTTTTGCCAGTTCTCACGTGCGCGGTCAACACTTTGAGCGGGATCCTGCATTTCCTGCATTCGTTCGTAACCTACTTTGGCTAACCATTGTTTAAAAGGTTCAGCTTTGGGTGATGGAATGGATTGGATGATTCGAAACAATGTCTGAGGATCAGCACAATCAGTGGAATATTTTTTCCCATCTGACGAGATTAATTTCAGTTGTCGACAAATTGTCGACAACTCAATTCCATCTTCTGACTTTACCCTGGTTTTCATCTTAAACCAATAGTCTCTCGAATTCAAACTATCTGTCAATGCATCAACTACATCAACAACCGAAAAATACCATTTCTCCTCCTTTTCGTCCCAATAGGTACGAATCTTTTTTGATTCGAATAATTTAATACTGTTTTCCATAAAGTCAGGTTGTTTATTAAAACATATTACTATACAATCGAAATGTTTAGAGTAAGTTTACTATTCCCGATCTCCCTCTCCATTTGGAGAGGGCTGGGGTGAGGTCAAAACTTTATCAACGCGTGAATATCCTCAGCACCTTGAAGGCGAGGACGACCATTCAAAAACTCCAGTTCAATCAGGAAGCTGACCAAAACAGATTTGGGATGAAACATATCAATCAATTTTAAAGCAGCACCTGCACTTCCGCCCGTTGCTAATAAATCATCGTGAAGCAGAACAACATCAGTTTCATCAATGGCATCTTTATGTATTTCGAGCGCATCAACCCCATATTCTAATTCGTAATCAACCCTGAAAGTTTCGGCAGGCAATTTACCCGGTTTGCGAAGCAGTACAAAGCCGGCACCGAGTTTGTATGCCAGAATACTGCCAAGCACAAAGCCGCGACTTTCTACTCCCACTACTTTTGTAATGCCTTTGTCCTTGTAGTATTCACAAAGATCATCAACAATAAATCTCAATACTTCGGCATCTTTCATTGCCGTGGTTATGTCTTTAAATAGTATTCCGGGTTTCGGAAAATCGGGCACGTTGCGTATCGATGCAATAACTTTTTCTATATTCATTTTCTTTGTTTTTTGAACGCAAGTTACGCAATTTTTCACGAATCATATGTGATTTTATCTGCGAAAATTTGCGTAATTTGCATAATTTGCGTTCTATCTCAAACCTTCCAGCAATCGTTTAATCACCACCTGAGCCGATATTTCGCGGTTGGCGGCTTCGGGAATTACTATGGAACGCGGTCCTTCAATCACTTCGTCGGTAACAATCATATTGCGACGAACCGGCAGGCAATGCATAAAATAAGCATTATTGGTTACAGCCATTTGACGGTTGCTTACAGTCCAGTTCATATCTTTGCTTAGTATTTTCCCATAATTCGGATCCTGATATGCAGCCCAATTTTTGGCATAAATAAAATCAGCGCCTTCAAAAGCTTTCATTTGGTCGAAATCTACCCGTGCACCACGAACAAACTTTTCAGCCAGTTCGTACCCTTCAGGATGTGTAATTACAAAATCCACATCGGCTTCGTTCATAAAATCGGCAAACGAGTTTGGAACCGCCTGTGGCAGTGCTTTTGGATGAGGAGCCCAAGTTAACACCACTTTCGGACGAGCCGTTTTTTTGTATTCTTCAATGGTAATTAAATCGGCAAAAGCCTGAAGCGGATGGGTTGTTGCACCTTCCATACTGAAAACCGGTTTTCCTGAATATTGAATAAACTGATTAATAATTGTTTCCTGATAATCAAATTCTTTACTTTCGAACTGAGCAAAAGCACGCACCCCAATTACATCGCAATAACTTGCCATAACGGGAATAGCTTCCAGTATATGTTCCGGTTTGTCGCCATCCATCACTACGCCACGTTCGGTTTCAAGTTTCCATGCACCCTGATTTATATCGAGTACCATAGTGCTCATTCCAAGGTTCATACCTGCCTTTTGTGTGCTCAAACGAGTACGAAGACTCGAATTGAAAAACACCATCAATAGTGTTTTGTTTTCGCCAATATGCTTGTAAGCAAAGCGATTTTCCTTTATCTCTAAAGCCTCTTTAATTGCCTCTTGCAAATTGCCGAGGTCTTTAACGTTTGTATATGTTTTCATAAATAGTAAATGGTAAATTGAAAAATAGTAAATTATTTAGGCTCCATTATAATCAACGGTATCAGCATTTCTTCCAACGAAATACCACCATGCTGGAAGGTGTTTTTATAATAACTCACGTAATGGTTATAATTGTTCGGATACGCAAAGAAGTCATCGTTTCCGGCAAAAATATAGGTTGAACTTACATTCGGGCTTGGTAATCCAACTTTAGCGGGCTGAGTGATTTCAAAAACTTCTTTTTTATTATAACTTAAATTTTTGCCCACTTTATAGCGGAGATTTACATTCGTGTTTTTATCGCCAATTACTTTTATGGCGTTATTTACTTGGATGGTGCCGTGGTCGGTCGTAAAAATCAATTTGTATCCACGTTGTGAGATAGCTTTCATCAATTCATAAGTTGGTGAATGTTTGAACCATGAAAGTGTGAGCGAACGGTAAGCCTGTGCATCATTTGCCAGTTCGCGCATCATTTTCGATTCGGTGCGGGCGTGCGAAAGCATGTCGATAAAATTCAACACAATTACATTCAGTTGATTGACATCTAAACGGGGTAATTGTTCGATCAACTTCTCGCAGTAAGCCGATTCGTTTACTTTGTGATACGAAAAGCTGTAATTTTTTCTGAAACGCTGTATTTGGGTTTGTATCAAATCTTTTTCATTCATATTTTTACCCTCATCATCCTCTTCTTCAACCCACAAATTCGGGAACATTTGTTGAATTTGTAAAGGCAGCAGTCCCGAAAAAATGGCATTTCGTGCATATTGTGTGGCTGTTGGCAACATGCTGCAATACATTCCTTCTTCGGTAAAAGTGAAAAATTCGCTCATCAGTTCACGAATGATTTTCCATTGATCGTAGCGAAAATTATCAACCAGCACAAAAAACACTTTTTCGCCTTTATCCAAAATCGGAAATACTTTGGTTTTAAAAATATCAGGACTTAATAAAGGACGTTTTTCGGGATGTTCGAACCACGACTGATAATTTCGCTTTATGAATTTACTGAAAGTATGATTGGCTTCGGTTTTTTGCATAAGGAGCATATCATCCATGCCGTTATCTGTTTCTTCGAGTTCCAACTCCCAATAAACTAATTTTTTATAAACTTCAACCCAATTTTCGTACGACAGTGAATCGTTGATTTGCATACCGATTCTTCCAAATTCGGAACGATATGTTGAACTGGCATGTTCCGATACGATTTCTTTTTTATGAATATTTTTTTTGAGTGTGAGCAAAATCTGACTTGGATTAACAGGTTTGGTCAGGTAATCGGCAATTTTATTCCCAATGGCCATATTCATAATATTTTCCTCTTCGCTTTTGGTAATCATTACCATGGGTACATCGGGATCTATATCTTTTATCATCGCCAAGGTTTCTAACCCGCTTAAACCAGGCATATTTTCATCTAAAAAGATAATATCAAAACTCTCTTTCTGACAAAGTTCTACGGCATCTTTGCCGTTGGTAGCAGTAACTACTTCGTAACCTTTTTCTTCCAGAAAAAGTACGTAGGCACGCAATAAATCTATTTCGTCATCAGCCCAAAGTATGCGGTCTTTTTTCATAAGTTTTTTCATTCCCTATAGAGGAACGTTGTTTTTTAATGTTTTATATTTTATCCATTTGTATATGAAAAGTTGGACATTTTGGTGCGATAAACTATCAAACCGTATATAGTTAAATGCAAGCTACACAATAGAATATTAGCGATATCTGTCCAATTATTTTTATTCCATTAGGCAATCGCCTTTTATTTGTCTTGCATTGTGACTCTATCATTTACTGACGAGGTTAAAAGTGAATAAATTCCGTCTAATAATAATTCTTCAATGTTGAAACAACGTAAAATCGTTTTATCAAAATTTATTCGGTCTGTCTTTGTTACTTCTTCAAAAATTGTTGAGATTTCTCTTTGTTTTAATGGTTGAAATGCTATTAGAATTTCGTTTTTCTGTTCCTCTGAAAGTAAATCGGGGTTTAAAACACGCAATTGTTTTAAATAATTTGCATTTAAGTCTAATGCTCCTAAATTACGTGAAGTTCCTCGCATTTCAAGAGATAAAAATGTAATCGCTGAATTTAATAGTGCTGCAATAAGTTCAACATTGTAACCTTCTTTAACGCTTATCGAAATAAGTCTTTGGTCGATTGTAAACGGTGTTTCTGAATAGGAAAAGAAAAAGCGTTCATAAGGATTAATCGCAGTTACAATACTTGCTTGTTTTGGTCTTAATGAGTACCAATATGGTCTGTGCCCAGAGCAAGCATCTTGTATTGTTTTACTACCATTCCTATTTGTTGCATTTTGAAATCTTCGTATCCATTGCTTTGCACCATTTTGCAGATTTTCTAGTGGATTTTGACAAACAAAAAGATAGTAGTTGTAATTTTCATTAAATTCAATTTGCTCCAATTCTGTTGGACTTTTTACATACGGAATTAAATAATCCGGTTCAATTCCTGAATTCGCAATTTCATTTTCGGGAATAACAAACATTTCATTCCATCCTGTACGTTCACCACGTGAAACATCAATTACTTGCGGAAATAATTGAACGAGTTTGTTATCAAAACTTTCAAAAAGGTTTGCAGAAATAAAATATTTAGACCAATTATCTTCATTCTCAATAGATTGAAGTAGTTTCAGTTTGGTTACAATACACACATTAATTGAAATATTGTTACAGACGTATAAGTCGTAAAAAGTGTTGTCTTTTCGCCAATTATTATTGCGTGGATTGTCGCAGTTGTCTATTTCAGTGTAAAAATTCTCAATTTGTGAAAGTTGTGAGTTTAAATCATCTTGGTTGAAATAATCTTGTAATTTAAAATCAATTGTTACAAATTTTGTTGCTTCTTCACTTCCTCCTTTTTGTAGAATTACAAAAATAGTTGATACTTTGGAATCTGAAAACCAATGTTCTGCATTGCTTTTCACAACGTATTTGATATAAAAATTGTCCAGTAGAAATTTTTTGAATTGCAAGCCATACTCTTTACCTAACCAAGCATTCGAGGTAATTGCAGCTAAAAAACCATCTGTTTTCAGAAACTTAATAGCGTTATAAATACAGTAGGTAAAATAATCTGAACGTTCATTAATTTTGAATGTATTGTCTTTTAAAAAAGCTCTTTGATTGACTTCAAATTCCTCTCTGAAAAATGCTGTTAAAACATCGTTTGGTATATCTTCTTGCTGAATAAATGGGAAATTACTTGCAATTGAATCAAATACTGGCATTTGCTGTTCAATTTGATTTTTGTAGTTTTTGGAATCAGGGAAAATAATTTTGTCGCCTACGTTAATTTTAAAAAAATCATTACGAGTTATTCTGGGAAAATTATCAGTTTGAGTTACATCTTGTTTGTACAAATTTATAACAGAAAGAATGGCTGGAAAATGAGAAACATCATTTCCCCAAATTCGGTTTAATAAATCCGAATGGTTTGTATTGCCGTGATAATTCAGAACTTTGTAAAAGGAGTTAAGAAACGTACCTGTACCTGAGGTCGGATCAAATAGTAGGTCTTGATTTGTTTGAACTGTCGGGAAAGTAACAAGATTTGCCAATGTTTCTGGTGTGAAATATTGTCCAAATTTTTGTTTTTCCTCTTTTGGCACAAGATTTTCAAGAATATTGCCAATAACTCCGGTAGGTAATATTCTGAAATCAAATTCCGTAAAAACGTGAATAAGGTTGTAAATAGTTTCGTTTACAACAATAGAATAGAGAATATCATCAGTAAAATATGGTTGAAAAATCGCTTGGTAATCAATTGCTTTTGCCTTGTCGAAATGATTGAATAATTGCTCTTTTAGATTTGGAATTGAGTTAATTGTCAGTTTTTCTAATTCACCTTGTAAATTCTCGCACAATGTCAGATAAAACAATGTTTTGCCAATCAAATTATAAAAAGTAAACTTTGCCAATATTTGTTCTGCAACTATTGTTTCTGCTCGTCTTGACGAAGAAGCAAAAATTTTTAGCGTTGAGCTTTCATAAATCTTCCATTTATTAAATTCTGCTCGAAAATTCGGATTGTTTCCTTTTCTTAAAATAATAGCTTCTTGAAATTGCGGAATAATAATTTGAGAGGCTATTAAAACGGCTTCAATAATATTTCCCGTAATATTGATTGCGGGTTTAAGTTCTCCCTTTGAATAAAGTTGTGTAAGATCGTGTAAAATGTCTTTTGCCCTTTTTTGTAAAAGTGGTTCATTTTGTTGGTATTTTACAGGGTCTGCAAGGTCATCTCTCGAATTAATTGAACGCTCCTTTGGATACTCTTTGATTTTACTTAATGAGTTGATTGTGTATTTGTTATCAATAATTTTCCAAATTATAGCTTCTGCACCATTCCAAGTAACAAAAGAGTCAGACTTCAATTTTTTAGCCTTTTCCAAAGCATTTTCAAGCATTGCTTTGTCATCAACTTTGGTATCAGGAAATTTTAACTCCCAACCGTTAAAAATAACTCCTGAAACTTTATCTGTAAATAATAATACATCGGGGAATTTAGTTCTCCCTGATTCCATTATCACTCCCGTATCGTTGGTTGCATCTTGAAAAACCGTAGTACCATTATTAATGGATTCTTTAATCCAACTTATGAGTTGTCCAGCCCAATCCCTTTCATTCCGTTTCATAAAATTAAAATGTGCTTGTAGTTGTTACTTGTTCAAACAAGCTCAACATTGGTTGATTTATCATTTTTTTTGTTTGTGATTTTTGAGTAATCTCTTCAATCCTATCGTTGCAAACTTTTATATAGTCTATTGGATTAATTTTATGCAAAAGTACATTTTCATTTTTTTCAATTCCAATAAATTGACGGTCTTCCAGCAAAGCAGATAACAAAAAACTTCCACTTCCACAGGCATTGTCAAGTACAACATCGCCTGGGTTTGTGAATGTACGAATTAAGTACCTTCCTAATTCTACTGGTTTCTGTGTTGGGTGATATACTTTTCCTTCGGATTCAGCTGTTTTGAAATAAAGAAAATCGTCAATTGATTGTTCTTCATAATGAACAACATCATTTGGGTATCGTTCTCCATCACTTTTTACGTGACGTGGCTTAAAGTCGCCATAACTTCCTGTGTATTGGTCTTTTCTTATTCCTTTGTCATAACTTTCTCCTTGAACCATTTGTGGATTGTAGGTTGGTTGCTGTTTGTAAAAAACACAAATATCCTCGTGTTTCCTAAGAGGTTGTTTTTTTGCATTCAGAAAGTTGGTTGATTTGGATTTTATCCATACGATTTTATATTTAAACCAATCCTCGTTGCTTAAAATTAGTTTTGCGGTAAACAGTCCTTGAGAAGTTAAAATAATTGCTCCTCTGTCTTTTATAATTCGGGTATATTCTGCCCACAATTTATGTAAATCAATAACTGAATCCCATTTATTTTGAGTTGTTCCATAAGGCAAATCGCAAAGAATCATATCCACAGATTTATCCTGAATATTTGGCATTATTTCTAAACAATCGCCTTGAATTACCTTATTTAGATAGTTTTGTATGTTTTTATTTTCCATATACTTCCCTGTTTTCTTGAACAATGTTTAATACTCTGTTTGCTTGTTGTTCGTTTTTAACAAGTGGATAAACTTGGTCAGCAAGCCAAAGGTTTAAAAATTCTTCGGGGTCTGATTTTAATAATTTAGCAAGAGTATTAACTTGTTCATGTTTTTCTTTTCGATCGCCACGCTCCATTTTACTATACATTGATGTGTCAATCTCCAAAACAGAAGCTAACTGTTTTTGCAGCAATTGTTGTTCTTCACTTAATTGTCGTATTATATTTGCAAATAGGTATTAAGGTTTTAAAATAATTTCAAAGACTTTTCAATTAATAAATTGTCAACTATTGACAAACATGCAAATAATAATAATCAAATAATATCAAATTATTTTGCATTAATATGTTTTTTTTGGGGGTACTGCCTATCAAATATATATGCACCATACTCTGCCCTCATCAGCTGTAAATATTACTTGTTCAATAGTGAGCATGGTGGGCTCAGCAGCTTATTCAATTTGTATTTTTTTTGTCAAATACAATGTTCCTAACCAAATACGTCCCCACAATTGATATAAATCTTTTTTCTCAATCTGTGAACTCATTCCGGGATAATTAAAGAATGCATCATACTGTCCCGATGTCACGGATTCAAAATTATCATAATTGATGATTATTGTTTTGCTCTCTTTGCTCTTGATAATGGATAACCAATTCATTTTCCACGAATTCCACGGTTCAGGGTACTTTGCAGTTATTTTATGAGTAAATGTTTTATTGGTAGTATTTCTCAATAATAATCCATTTGTAAAATAATGAAACAGTTCTAAACCCATTTTATCGGGGTCTAAATAATACAGATTTTCGTTATCCTTATTGGTTAATCGCAATTTGAGTTGTATTTTATTAGCAGATGTCTTTTGTACATCTACAATTTCACAGGCAAGCCCTTCTCTGAATTGATTGTGCTTCTTTAACGTTTCAACAATCCTTTGATCCCCCCTTGGATCTAACATTTCGTTACCCGAATAGTCAATCCGTTTGTCAAAATTGATAGGGATAATAAAATCTCCATAAAATGTTAGTACCGAAGGTATTGTTACCCCTAATGGTAATGATGATAAATATGCAGGAAACATTTTTCCCGAATAGATCTCAGTGTTATCAGCTGAAACAGTGAATGAGCCTGCACCGGAATATGAAAAAGATCGACCTTTTTTCAAATAAATAAAATGTGAAGAAAAATCGTAAAACTCAATCTGACTGTAATCATATACGATGGAGTCGTTAATTTTTAAGCAAAATCCAACTTTTGGATCGAAATTCAAATTGGGATCATTGTTCCGGCAACTTAGCAAAAGCAAAACGACAACCAGGTATATCCAATATTTTACTATTTTCATTTTAGTAAAGTTTTAAAATTTAACTTATTATGCGCTTTAAAATCATTGCAACAGGATCAACGAACTTATTAGATTACCGATTTCACTTGCAATATTGCCGTTGTGATTTTATTTCAGATAATACTCCTGCATAAATTCAATGTAGGTTTTAATTGCATTTTGTTGCATCATGATGTTCAGGTTTTGCTGCGAACCTACCAAATTCCGGTAACTGGCATCATTCATGTTCTCGAATAAAGATTTTTCTTTAACCATGCGTATCAGATACGATTTGGCTATACTCGCATCGGTAAATGAACCTATAATTATAATCTGCATTTTCCCGATTGTTTCCATTGAAACTTTCAGATTCATAATCCCATAATTATTAGCATTGTAGGCGTCGATAGCTGTTTTAGTTTTATCGAAATTTATACTTCCCGAGAGTATAGGTATGGCTACAAAATGTGGTTCGTTGGCACGATACGCGAATAAATTTTTGAATAATGGCGGTTCAGGTTCTGTTTTCTGAACAAGCGGCTGAATAGTCTTTGTCGTTTCAACAGCACCTTTTGTTTCTCCTGTAACCGGTTCAGTTTTTTCGGGCATTGGAAACGAAGCCGTTTGAGGTGCTATGTTCTGAATTTTCTCAGCATATTCTTTATCAAGTTTTTCAACAACGGGATTTACAGTGGTGGATGTTTTAGTTGAACTCGCTGTTAATGAAAGTTTTGTTTCCGGTTTTGTTGTTTTGGCAGGCTCCTGTTTTCCGGGTGTTTTCAGTACCGTGTTTAGAGCTAAAGCTATATTGGGTTTTACGTTGAGATTTGTTGACTGAAAACTCAGATAATCATCTAATGTGTAAATTGTTTTTAGCAGCCCGAAATTATTTTCGGAGATGATCACTTTTTGTATGTCCGATTTATTAATCATATTGCTCAATGCAGTATCGTTCGACAGTGAGTTGAGATACCAATCTGTTTCATCGTAGGTTTCAAAATTAGTAACGGATAAAACTTTTTTCACGCTGTCGAGTTTATTCACCGACAAATCAAAATCTTTCACCATAAATCTTGAAAAATTGAAGGAGGCAACATTGTAAAGCAACCTGTTAATGAAAATGTCATCGTCCGAAGTAATCAACAACAGGCGGTGCTTTGTTTGTTTTTCGGGTGTAAAAGTCCGGTTTGACAATTCTGAATCATCGGTTTTGTTTTTTTCGTCGCGAAGCGCAAGTAAGGTACCCTGCGAAGTGCCTGTTTTTGCTTCTTTGCCTTGTTTCATCAATGCCAAAATATCTTTCGACATGGCACTCACATCGCTTTCAGGATATACTTCAACAAGATTACTCAAAGCGGATTCGAACTTGTCAGGCTTTTCTGTTTTTCCAATACTTAAAGCATTTAAAAACAAAAATTTAGGCAATAAATTCGATTGAGGATATTTTTTCAGAAAATCGGATGTATTTTTCTTCACAGCATTAAAATTGCTTGCGTTAAAAGCCTTATAAGTAATACCGTAAAGCGAATCCTGAACTAACAACATTTCGGTTTGCTGTGCAATAAAGTCTTTATTGTTAAGTAGTTTAGAAAATTTTGATTCGGGATATGCGCTTATCAACTTTGAACGGTATTGCTCTGCTAAGGTTTGGTTGTTGGTTCTTATTAGCAATAAATAAATCTGATAGTAAGTTGCAGGTATTCTTTCGTCATCAGGGAAACGACGTTGGAATTCTTCGAAAGTTTTTATTGAGGTCATATAATCCTCAACATTATCTTTGTAAATAAATCCCATATTAAACAATGCAGTTGCAATTTCGGAGTTCGATTTTGCAATTTGGGCATCAGTTACCGGAATTTGCTGCAAATAAAAATCGGGGTTTTTATTGTCGGATTCAGTTGTTTTTGAAGGGTTGGTATCGGACGTGCCGGTTTCTGTGGCATTTGATTGTTTTTCATCGGCAAACAAAACAGTTGATTTGTTCATCCTTCTCCAGTTATCTTCAAGTTTTCGTTTGCCCCATTTTTTTTGAAAGTCATTTTGTCCTGTTTTAACAAGGTTCGTGTTGTAAAAATACCAGTCACCCACATTATTTCCTATGCGGTTATTGGCGGTAGGCGGCATAAATCCCTGTTCAATTTCGTCAAAACCGATCGAGTTTTCGGCAACTACTTTTTTCTGGGCGGCTGCTTTTTCATCTGCAATTAATTTTTCTATTATTTTTTTAACAATCTCTTCCCGTTTACTTTCAGGCATTGCCGACAATCGTAGCAGACTATCCTGTAAAACCACAATATCGTACTGAACAACCAATTCGCCCAGCGATTGAGCTCTGGATGAAATACGTATGAAGTCGGGATGTGCATTGGTGATTAGTTTCGAAGCATCATCGTAGCAGGGTTGAGCTTTGATATACTCTTTTTTGTTGTAATATAAATCACCCATAGTGATTAAAGTTACCGCTTTATCAATTCCGTTTCGGGTGCTCTTTTCAACCGAAATATTAAAATTCTCAAGAGCCCGCAGGGTATCGGACTTTTGCAAGAATGTTTTACCCATAACAAAGTATAACTGATCAAGATATTCTTTGTTGTTCGGATTCCTAATCATTCTCTTTATATCTTTTCGGATACTGTTTACATTGCCGCTATTGAGTTCAATACTGTTGATGCGGGCATTGAAATCCATTTCGTAAGCCGGACTGAGTTTTAAAACCTTTTGGTATGCATCAAAAGCAGCCTTATTATTCCCGCTTTTCTGGTACAGTTGAGCCAGCAGGTAGTTGAATCGTTGTTTGAAATATTTATTTTTTTCTTTTGTTATCGCAATTTCAAGCATCGGAATAGCTTCTTTGTACTGTTGCTTTTTTATCATTAAATCGGCATTTACCGAAGTGTAAAGTCCTGTGTTTATTGATTTAATGTCGTTTTGATTAATTTTTGAAAGCAACTGTTCTGCTTCGTAAATCCAGCCCATTTCGGAGTATGCCCGCACAGTCCACAGTTTGCATTTTGTAACTATATCTTTATCGGTCGAATAGTGCCGGGCAATATAAGCAAAAGTACCAACCGACCCGAGAAAATCGCCTTTATGAAATTCAGCCTGCGCTAAAAGCAACCATGCATCTTTCAAAGCAGGATTAAATTCTTCCTGATTGTAAAAACTTTTATATTCGGAATTGTTCGCTTTTTTAGCGTTACGAACCGGCTTTTGTTTTATCGAATAAAGTTTAATGGCTTTACGGCACTTTTCAATTGTTTTATCCATACTCGCAGTAGCAACTTTGGTGTTCGCCTCTTTGCTAATTGGATACATTGGAATAATATCTGAAAAATCTTCGACATTGGCTTTGATAATATTATTCATGCCTTCTTCATAACTTGTCATGCCATTGAAATACACGTTAAAACGCGTATTAACAGCTTTGTAAGTTCTTGTTGCCCAAGTGTTTTTTTTTGTTGAGCAATGGCTAAGCATAATTGCCAGCAAGAGAAGAGTTACGATATTTACAAATAATTTTTTCAACACGAAATAAATTTAATTGATTTTGCAATTGATTGGTCTGTTTTTTTTGCTCTGCATGGTACAAAGTTATTTTTAATACTGACAATAACCGAAATTAGAAACTAAAAAAAAGACTTTCTATTGTATTTTAACTCACAAAAATACGTAATTTCGACCATAAAAAACTAACTTTGCACCGAAATTTATATTGAATTAAGAATAATATATCACCGAATTTATGCTTATCCTTATCATCGTGTTGTTTGGTTTCGGGCTTACTCTCATGGTTTTCACTTATTTCAACCGCCGCAAAACAACTTCAGAGTCCGAAATTACAATTAATATTGATGAAGAATGTTGCGGTGCACACGAGGTTTGCGACAAAAATTCGTTATTAAATAAGGATTTAAAAGCTGAGTATTTTGATGATGAAGAATTAGACTCGCTTGCCGGAATTGACCCTGCTGAAATGACAAAAGAACAAATTGAACAATTGTCGGAAGTGTTTTATACTTTAAAAGAAAGTGATGTTGCAGCTTGGTTGAGAAGTTTGCAATTGCGCATGATTCAACTGCCAGCCGAATTGCGCGAACAAGCACTACTGATTGTAAGCGAGAGGCGATAACGCAAAATATTATACGCCGAAAAACCCTTTGCTTTTCTTCTCGAACGACTTTTTGATGAGAATTATACCGGCGATTGTAACAATACAACTGAAAATTCCTAACCAAAGTGTATCACCTGTACCAATCCGATCTAAATCAATTACGCGAAAACCATTGAACTTGAAGTAATAAAAAACTACTGCTAAAAAATTATTGGTAAAATGCGCCAGAATAACTAACCATAAACTCCCGCTCCACAAAAGCAGATAGCCGAAAAAAGCACCCAGCAACATGCGTGGCAAAAAACCCAAAAACTGTAAATGAATAGTGCTAAATATGATAGCTGCCAGCCAGATGGCTAATTTTGCATTTTTCCATTCGGTAAAAATTTTTTGAATTGTCCCCCTGAAAAACAATTCTTCGCCCAAAGCAGGAATAATTGAAATAAGAAATATATTGAAAAGCAAAGCATTAACACCTTTTACGTTCACAAATTTTTGGGTGATTAGGGCAGTTTCCGCCTCAGCATTTCTCATCCAGACTTCAACTCCTTGCATAAAATCGGGGAGCACAAGTTGTTGATTGAAAAACGATAAAAGATTGATTGCGGGTATTGCCGCTACCATTATCAAAACTATTTTTATGCTATCCCACCATGTTGGGGCTGAGTTCAGTTGCAGGTACGAAAAAGGTTTTTCGCTCCACAAGTACGCCAGCACCAAAGGCGGGAGTATAAACATGCCAACCGACTGAAAAAGCTGCAGTAATTTCAGACTGTCGGTATTCGAATAATCTTGGTCGGATACTAAAAGCCATACCGACATAGCTGAAAGGGTAAAAAATAAAAAAACAACAACCAGTTGAAGTAATTTTGATAAAATACCTGAATCTTTGTATAAACCTTTTGATACTAACATGTTAATCTATATAAAAAAACTCCTGTCGCCTTTCGATGACAGAAGCTTTGTTTTAGTTTCTGAAAAAATTAAGCTTTTGGTCTGGCTTCTTTAACAACCATGGTGCGACCATCAAATTCAGCACCGTTCAATTCTTCAATCGCTTTTGATGCTGCTGCATCGTCGCTCATTTCAACAAAAGCAAATCCTTTTGATTTACCCGTTTCGCGGTCTTTGATGACTTTGCATGAGTCAACTTTTCCATACTCTTCCAAGATTCCCTGGAGGTCGTTTTCCCGAACTTTGTAACTTAAGTTACCTACGTAAATGTTCATAAAA
Source organism: Paludibacter sp. (assembly GCA_030653695.1). GTDB lineage: Bacteria > Bacteroidota > Bacteroidia > Bacteroidales > Paludibacteraceae > Paludibacter. Next base: position 17,668 of record JAURYY010000185.1, read on the forward strand.
AATTAAAAATAAAATAAATAATTGATTGATTCAAGATTAGCATAAACAAACGTGGTTAAAACAAAAATCTACCTTGAAGCAAACGAGTATGAAATAACCATGCGAAAGAAATACAGTATCTTAACTAATGCAAAGAAAATCATTTATTTTTGATTTTGCAATAATAAAATGTAAATATATTTGAAAAATAACCAAATAAAGTCATTTCTTGTCCTATTATATGTTTTGATTAGAATTTGCTCAGGAATTGTCAACATATAATATAATCATAATTTTTATTCTCCCAAATAAAACCCCGGAACTGGACTCTGCGGGTAGCCTTGCGAACGTTGTAGCACATAAACTTCTGTAAATCGGATCCTGCATCAAGGTTATTCTGCGGTCGTTGGCAGGAATATTGGTTTGATAAATTCGTATTTCACCGGGTAACACGGTTATTATCTCTTCACGCCAATCGCCATTCAAATCCGCAATCATCTGAATTTCGCCCTTCATATCCGAAGTCAGCGTTTCTCCTTTCCATTTCGACACGTTGAAATTGCGATTTCCACGTTGGCGGGAAACATTCTGTGTTCCTTCATTAGGTCGCACTACAACGCCTTCATCAATTACTGGCACACGCTCGCCACTACCAATAGTTTCCCTCAATAAATCGGCATCCCACCATGCCCAATTTCTACAATCAGGCACTTCATCGTTTGTCGTATTCAGTTTTTTTCCATCCGAAGTGAGTAAATATCGGGCATCGCTTCCACCTTTTCGGTCTTCGCTGGCAAAACATTCAAGTCCGGGATGCTCAGGATCAAAATCTGCTACCATACCATCGCCAACGTGGAATGTTGGCTGACCGATTTTCCATATTTGCTGACCGGTTTTGGCATCCACCAACATCACACCCCGTCCATCAGTTTGCCGCAGTTCCGAAACTAAAAAAACCTGCATTCCCTTGCGGGTTGGGTCAATTTGTGTAAGATATGCTTTGTCGCTGTGTCCCAAACCTGTCGACCAGAGTAGCGTTCCATTATCGTTGAGCATACAGGAACCAAGCAGAATTTCATCGCGTCCATCGTATTGTACTATTTAGATTCCTCACTTCTCACGATAGCTATGCGAAGAAGTGAAGAATCTAACGCAATGAGAAACTCATAGAAACGAAGTGTACCGAAGAATCTAAATCATATTATGTAACATTTACCGGACAATTGTACAACCTTACATGATTAAACTGTAACTTTTTCCATCACAATTACAGTTTTTATCAGTGCCTTTCAAAGGTTTTAGCACTTTATTCCTCTACTACTGAAAGTTTTTATATATATTTGCACATTGTTCCATAGCATGCCAAATCAGTAAAAAATATTCATGCAATTTTCAGAAATAATTGGTCAACACGATATTAAGACCCGTTTTGTTCGCTCCGTAGCGGAGCAGCGAATACCTCATGCACAGCTTTTGCGTGGTCAGGAAGGTGTAGGAAAATTAGCACTGGCTATCGCTTACGCTCAATTTATATGTTGCGAAAACCGCCACGAAACAGATTCGTGTGGCTTGTGTCCATCGTGCATTAAATATAAAAAGCTGGCACACCCCGATTTACATTTTGTGTTTCCGGTGATAAAACCGGCTAACAAAGGTTCGGTTGTGTGTGATGATTACATAGCTGATTTCCGTGCTGCGATCATTGAAAATCCCTATATAAGTGTAAATAATTGGTATGCGCGGATTTCGGGCGATCAAAAACAGGGTTTGATTTATTCAAACGAAAGCGAGGAAATTATCCGTAAACTAAGCTTGAAAACTTATGAGTCGGAATATAAAGTAATGATAATCTGGTTGCCCGAGAAAATGCATGTTAATTGTGCCAATAAGTTGTTGAAAATATTAGAAGAGCCACCCGAAAAAACAGTCTTTCTGTTGGTTTCAAATACGCCCGACGAAATTATCTCAACAATTTTATCGCGAACTCAACATATAAATATTCCTAAACTAACCGAAGATGATATTGTGCTGGCATTGTTGCGAAACTCCGAAATTGATATTACGCAGCAGGAGGCGGTAAACGTATCGCGCATTGCCAACGGAAGTCTTTTGAATGCATTTTCAATTTTGAGCGAAGGGGATGAGAATAAACAAAATTTCGATCGGTTTGTTATGATTATGCGATTAGCGTGGCAAGTAGGTAACAGAAAAGACCACGCTTCGCTGAAAACACTAAAAAAATGGGCTGATGATATAGCAGCTTCTGCAGTTGGTCGTGAACGGCAGAAGAATTTTCTGACCTATTCGCAACGCATGACCCGAGAAAATTTTATTCTCAACATGCAACATCCGGAACTTAATTACCTGACTACCTTCGAATCGGAGTTTTCAAGTCGTTTTTCGCCATTTATTCATGAGCGGAATGTGGAAGACTTAATGAAAGAATTTGCGCTGGCTGAACGACATATAGAACAAAATGTAAATGCTAAAATGGTATTTTTCGATCTGGTGCTGAAAGTGATCATGTTGTTGAAAAGATAAACAATAGTAGAAAGTTTTAAAGTTTAAAGTTCATAAAGTAAAAGAACTTTCAAACTTTCAAACTTAAAAGACTTAAAAAACTTTACAAACTTAAAAATGGATTATACACTAAATAACGGTGCTTGCAACATAAATAAAAGAGGTTGTAACTGCAAAAACAAACAGAAATTAGGTACATTCGACTGGTTGTGCGACCTGCCTGAAACACAAAAGGATACTGATTTTGTGGAAGTGCAGTTTAAAAACACCCGAAAAGGATATTATCTGAATAGCATTAAGCTGCCACTCGAAAAGGGATATATTATTGCTGTTGAATCTTCGCCCGGGCACGATATTGGCGAAGTAACACTGACAGGAAGATTAGTTTTACTTCAAATGAAAAAAAATAATTTCAATCCAGAGCGGACTGAGACAAAACGTGTTTACCGGAAAGCCAAAGAAACGGATATTGAGAAATTCAACGAAGCCAAGGCAAAAGAGCAGGAAACGATGATCAAGGCTCGTCAGATAGCTGAAAGCATGAAGCTGAACATGAAAATCGGTGATGTTGAATTTCAGGGCGATGGGAATAAAGCTATTTTTTATTATATAGCCGACGAACGTGTCGATTTTCGTCAGTTGATCAAAGTTTTTGCCGAAACTTTTCGTGTACGCATTGAGATGAAGCAGATTGGAGCACGCCAGGAAGCAGGGCGAATCGGGGGAATTGGTCCTTGCGGACGTGAACTGTGTTGTTCAGGATGGATGACAAGTTTCAACTCAGTATCGACCAATGCTGCACGCTATCAGGACATTTCACTAAATCCGCAGAAATTAGCCGGTCAGTGTGCTAAATTGAAATGCTGTATGAATTTTGAATTAGATGCATACATGGATGCTTCCAAAGAATTTCCATCGAAAGAATTGCAGTTGGAAACGATGGATAATGTCTATTATCACTTCAAAACAGATGTTTTCAAAGGATTAATTTCCTATTCCACAGCACAGAATTTCGGTGCCAATGTGGTTACTGTCAGTTCTCAACGCGCAAAAGAGGTAGTCGCGCTGAATAAAAAAGGGATTAAGCCGGACACATTGGATGTGAAAATTGATGAAAAAGAAAACCAAGGAAAAACGGAATACGACAATGTAGTTGGAGAAGACAGTCTGACCCGTTTCGATACACAAAAAAAACGGTCGGGTTCAGCAGGGAAATCGAGTCAAAAACAAAAAAGTAACAATAATTCAAATGATCAGTCTGACCCAGCCAGAAATGGACAAAGACCACCTCTGATTATAAAGAAAAATATTATTGATAATTCAAAAAATGAAGCTTAGAACTTTTATTTTGCCTGTTATTATTTTTACAATTGTATCCTGCACGCAAAAAGATATTTTTTTGGAATATTTCACTGTAAACGAATCGGGTTGGAGTAAAGACAGTCTGTTTACTTTTGATGTTCCTGTGAATGATACTATTTCGAAATACAATGTATATGTAAACATAAGAAACAGAGGTGAATATCCTTATCAGAACTTGTGGCTGTTTATCGAGAAAATTAATCCCGACAGCGTTGTTACACGCGATACAATTGAGTTCTATTTAGCAGATAAATACGGAAAATGGTTTGGTACGGGGGTTGGGGCAATATTCGAAATGCCTGTTTTGTACCAACAAAATTTTAAATTTCCATATACGGGTACTTACCGCTATAAAATTATTCAGGGTATGCGACAAAACTTACTACCTGGGATTAATGATGTAGGCATGAGGGTGGAGAGAGTTGACAATTGACAATTAATAATTAACAATTAACAATTAAGAAGTGGGTAAAAATAAGTTATCCAAATTTTCGGATATGGAGACATATCCGCATGTATTTCAGGTTTCGTCGCACGAAATACGGGATGGAGGTGCTTTTGATTTAAAAGGAAAGTGGAATGATAAGTTTTTTAAAAACAAAAATCCCATTGTGTTAGAGTTGGGTTGCGGTAAAGGTGAATATACGGTTGGACTGGCGGAACTTTTTCCCGAAAAGAATTTTATCGGAGTAGATATAAAAGGCGCACGAATGTGGACGGGAGCCAAAACCTCGTTGCAAAAGGGTTTGAAAAATGCGGCATTTTTACGTACCAATATTGAAATGATTCATCATTTTTTTGCTGCAGGTGAAGTGAGCGAAATCTGGTTGACTTTTCCCGATCCGCAAATGAAAAAAGTGACCAAACGACTTACCGCCACCAATTTCATGCAATCGTACCAGCAATTTGTAACACCCAATGGTGTGATTCATTTGAAAACCGACAGTAATTTCATGTTTACCTATACTAACTTAATGGTAAAAACGAACCATTATCCGGTGCTTTTTTCAAACTCAGATTTGTATAACTCGGATTTAAATGATCCCATTCTGCAAATTAAAACTTTCTACGAACAACAATGGCTCGATCGGGGTTTGACCATTAAATACATTAAATGGACACTTGACCCCCGGACTCATTTTATTGAACCGGCTGAAGAAATTGAAAAAGATGCATACCGCAGTTTTGGGCGAAATCAACGATCGAAACAAGAAAATGAAGAAATATAAAAATGAAGAAATGAATTTTAAAGAACTTTTTCAGATAAAATCTGTTTTACCTAAACTCTTGAAACCTTTGAACCTTTGAA
>JAURYY010000192.1 GCA_030653695.1 Paludibacter sp.
GATAGGTGTAGCTTTTGCCATTTTTCTTGGATGTGCAGTTTTGTATATACATGCCGCAAATATAATACATTATTTGCTACAATACAATAGCTATAAAGTTTTATTACAATTTATTAAATAATTATATTATTTGCTACGTAGCAAATATATATCGGCTGAAAACTCTATCGTTCCTCATTTTTTGCATTTAAAACCCGTTATAATGCTGTTAACGGTGTGCCCAGCCCAGTAAACCGCACGCTATTAACTAATATCTTACGCAGCGAATGGGGATTTAATGGTTTTGTAGTATCCGATTGCGATGCGGTGTCGGATGTTGCACTTAATCATAAATACGTTTCATCGCTCACCGAAGCAACCGCACTGTCGTTGCAAAATGGCAATGATTTAAATTGTGGAACAACTTTCCCAACCAATGCTAACAGTGCCATTTTAAAGGGTTTGATTACCGAAAGTCAAATCGACACGGCATTAGTTCGGGTATTTAAAGCTCGCTTTTTATTGGGCGAATTTGACCCTGCTGCGTTAGTTCCTTATACTTCGATTCCGGCTTCAAAACTCGATTGTCAACCACATCGCGATTTAGCACTTTTATCAGCACAAAAATCAATAGTTTTATTGAAAAACAGGAATTCGTTTTTACCGTTGCGCAAAGACACACTGAAATCTATTGCCGTTATCGGACCACATGCAAAAGCTTGCGTTTTAGGCGATTATAGTGGCTCTCCTTCGGTTTCGGTTACGCCATTTCAGGGTATTGGCGCCAAACTTGGAATTGATGTATCCGATGGAACTATTGAAGCCGAAACAGCTATTGTTCTTTCAGGAGTACCGAAGCTGGAAGCTTGTGGCGAAGGAGGTTCGCAAATAGGATATATTAAAAACAACACTTACGTCGGTTACGATTCGATATACTTTCCTGAAGGGGTCGATAGGGTCGATTTCCGTGTTGCAAGTGCCACATCGGGAGGCACAATACAAATTATGGTTGATAATCCAACTACAGGAAAAGTGGTTGGAACAGTTACTGTTACAGGGACTGGTGGTTGGCAAGTTTGGACTACTATCTCTGCAAATGTTAGTGGGTTGACAGGAAAACAAAAATTGTTTTTAAAATTCACGGGGGCGGCATCGATTTATTTATTTAATATTAACTGGTTTAAGTTCTACAATAGCGCCAGTAACTCCGACGAGTTTTACAAATGGTAATAAAACAATAAATTACGCATTTGGAACTTCTATCAACGGGGCGTTAAATCAGATCGATATTAATGAGGCTGTTGCCGTAGCCAAAAAATCGCAAATCGTGGTATTGGTATGTGGAACTGATCAGGACACCGGACGTGAAGGAAAAGACCGCACCGATATTGTTTTACCCGGAGCGCAGCAGCAGTTAATACAAGCTGTTTATCAGGCTAACCCTCAAACAATTTTGGTTTTGGTTACAGGATTCTCCTTATCGGTAGTCTATGCTCAGGATAATTTACCGGCTATCATGTCGGCTTGGTTTGCTGGTCAGGCACAAGGTACAGCCATTGCCGATGTTATTTTTGGCGACTACAATCCGGGCGGCAAATTAGCTTCAACTTGGTACAAATCAATTAACGACATTCCTTCAAAGTACGATTACGATGTAAAAAACAACCGTACCTACATGTATTTTAAAGGTACTCCACTTTATCCTTTCGGATACGGATTGAGTTATACAACATTTAATTACAGCAATATTGCTCTGAGCTCAACAACATTAGGGTTAGGAAATTCAGTTGACGTGAGCGCCGATATTACAAACACAGGTTCGAGAGCGGGCGAAGAAGTTACTCAATTGTATATCAATATTCCTTCAACATTGGTGCGTCCGACGAAACAGTTAAAAGGATTTTCACGTATTGCACTTCAACCGGGCGAAACCAAAAATGTGAAATTCAAACTTACCTATGAAGATTTGCAGTACTATAACGAAGCAACCCGGAATTTTGAAGTCGAAGGTGATCCGGTAAATATTTACGTTGGAAGTTCGTCGCAGGATATTCGATTAACGGCATCGGTAAACTCAATAGCAGGGACAGTTTCTTCAACCTATCGTCAGAGTCCATATATTGTTACACAAGCCGAAAATTATGAAAATAAAACAGCAACAGTAGCCCTAAAATCGACAAGTGATGGAGATTTGTGTATCGATTCGTTGGTAAATAACAGCCATGTGGTTTTCAAGAATATGAATTTCGATGCCGGAGTGCGCTCGTTTAAAGCATGTTATGCATCGATGCAAAGCGGTGGTAGCATAAGTGTGGTGCTCGATAAACTTACGGAAAAAGAGGTAGGAAATTTAAAAATTACACCTACCGGCAACATAAATACTTACATGACGGACTCATGCGATTTAAGTGCAATTTCGGGCGTGCGCGATGTTTATCTTGTATTTAAGGGTGGTACTTCTGTTTGTAAATTAAACTGATTCTCTTTTAATCAGGAATCGGGAGTAAATGGATTGATTGATGCTAACGATGCTGCCGGCTATCAATTTAATATTTTCCCAAATCCGGCAAAATCTGAATTTAGGATTCATTACAGCCTGCCAATTACTTCTGACGTACAAGTTAACATTTATAGAATCGATGGTTCATTATTCAAATCAATCACACATAAAAATAGGTTTGGAGAGAATCAAATAAAGGTGAGTCTCACTGATGAACACTTCGCAACAGGTATGTATGTTGTCAAACTTACAACAAAAGAGTTTGTAAAATACAGATTACTAAGTGTTATGAAGTAAAAATGATAAGTGTAATAAAATCTCAATAAAAATAAAACATTCAAATTATAAAATTAACATTCAAATTTAATTTTCATGAAAAAAATTTATGTACTTCTTTTCGTTTTGTGTTTTACTAACATAAAAACTTTACATGCTACCCATGTAATAACTCTTAGCCCTACCGATGGTATTGGTACTGTATTGAACGCTTATTCCGGCTTCGACGAAAGCGTAACGGTTATTGTTCCTGCCGGCTATACAAGTATTGAATATACAGGTATTGCTCCATCAAACATTATTCTTTCAGCCATCCCAAGTACAATTAAACACTTAATTATTAAAGGTGATGGAACAAACCCGACTTTACTTATGAGAGGTTTTACCTTTCCTGCCACAGGACTTGTAACATTTACGGTAAAGGATCTTACAATGAAAGGAATTGAAGATGTGTCATCGGGTGCATTATCGCTCACTAATTACGTAGCACAAAGTGGAGCGGTGGTTATTAATAGCGTAATTTTCGATAACTGTACAATTGCTAATTTTCGTGGGGTAATTCGCATGAATTCAGGCAATGCATTTACAAACTTGACATTTGATCATTGTATTATCAGAAATATCAAAGATTACAACATTTTAAATACAGCTGCCGGTTCTACGCTAACTAATTTAACATTTAAAAATTCAACTGTTTATGGATTGAATGGTAATGTTTTTGGCGCATCGGGAAATGTGCCTACAACCGTTACAATTGCCGACTGTACATTTGATAACATCGGATTTGTTACCGGCAAATACTTAATTGATCTCGGAACAGCAAATACAACTACGGCACTTACCATAACCAATACCATACTCGGAAAAACGCTTAGTTCGGGGTATAAAGGTATTCGCGGCGGAACCGATTGGACTTATACGGTAACTAACTCTTATGTTACATCCGACTGGGTAGCCGCAGCAAATCCTGTAGTAGGTTTTACGAGTTATTCAAATGCTTCAACCATTTTATTCAAAACACCAACAGTGTACGATGGAACTAATACTACAGCAACAATAGGCGATTATAAATTAATGGACAAATCGGTGGCGGGTAATGTTGGCGACCCAAGGTGGTATAATCCTGGCACAGGAATAAAATCTGTTGAGAACAATATATATGCATATTTTACCGACAATAATCTGGTGGTAAATAATGCTGAAGTAGGTTCAATGATTTTTGTTTACACATTCAGTGGTGCGTTAATTAGAGTTTGTTTATAAAGTCCCATATTTTTTGCTCAATTATTAAAAACCGGTTTTTTTTGAACAGTTTTCATTGTCGGAATTTACTTTTTGCAGTTTTGAACATACCTATGCAGGATAATTCTCAATAATATACATTTATTAATATAATTTCACTAAGTTCTTTGACGTCTTGACACACCAATCCCTTTGTTGATTTTCGTTACAAGGTTTTGGCAGCGGTTTCCTATTCCAACATCCTGTTCACCATCACTCGCAGGTTGTATCCCAATACACTCCAAGCAACTTTTGAACAGAATTTCTCAAACCCTTCCCACAATACTCTTTGCAGGTCGAATCCTCTTTTGAGGTTGGATATAACCGCTTCGGTGGTTCCCCTCCACTTTTTGAGCATTCTCTCAATTTCGGGCGAACTGACAATGTTTTGCAAACTTTTGGTTACTTTGGTAAATACAATATTGGTTAGTCCCAATTCTTTGCATTTTTCAAGGTTGTCCTGGCTGCAAAAACCACCATCGGTCGAAGAACTTTCAGGGGTACGAGCGTAATTGGTTTTAATTCTTATCATACTCGGAATAAGTAAACCTTTGTCGCATGGATTACCTTCAAATACATCATGGTCTAATATCATGCAACTTGAACCTCTTGAAATCAATACTTTATGACCAAACTCGACCTCTCTTTGACCTTTCACCAGAATGTCGGTATGGGTTTCGTGAACCGAAAATAATTTATCGGAATTCGCAACCTTTTCTCCTTGTATCTGGAGTTTATAGGCATTTCTGTACACTTTTATCATCAGTGGTAAAAATGCTTTCAATTCGGGTTTTGCCTTGATATGAGTGGAACTGTTTCTTACGGCAGTCCATGATTCTAAAATAAGGCTTTTCAAAGTGTCCAAATAGGGATCGAACAAACTTGGTAAGTTTTCCTTCTTGCTGTTGTTTATATCATAATTGAGCTTTTTGGCTGCTTTGCGTTGTTCGTCTAATCGGTCATTTTCATCTTTCTTGTCTTTCTTTATGCGTTTCAACAAACGAGTAGCGGTTTCAATACAATCGAGCACCAAACTATTATTGGTCGGATAATGAACATTGGTCTCGATATTGGTGGTATCGGTACTTATTTTATTTACCGTTTCAATGCCTTCTGATATTGCTATATTATTGATTATTACTATAATAGACTTGATGGATTTCTCACTTATTTTCGATATATATTTTTGCATAACAGAATAACTATACCCTTGATTGTCTTCCAATCTTAAAAACATGGAGCATATTCTTGAATCATACATATCAACTTCTAATTCTCTGCATGTGAGACGTTTAATCTCTTTATATATGGCAGCGCGTAACACTTGTTCCACCGTTGGTGAATCTTTGCGACCAAAATTGCTTTCTTTGATGCCCGAAAGAACATCGCTACTGACCAATTTCACAAAATCAGGATTTTTGTCCAACTTTTTGGG
>JAURYY010000200.1 GCA_030653695.1 Paludibacter sp.
AATAAAACATTTATGTTTTATTTCTTAGTGATCTATATTTGGGTTTAATTCACTTAGTGTATCTTAGTGCAATTAAGTGTTCTTAGTGTTAAACTTCTTATATTTAATTACATAGAAATCTAATCCATATAAAGTCTAATAAATGGTAAAAAAGAAAAAGTATAGAGATATAGATTTGTTGATGAACCCTGTTTTGTTCGATGAAGATTTTATTGTAAAACCTGTAGAAATTGCGAAGCAAATAATTTCAACAGAACTACAAATTGCCAAAGGGTCGAAGCCAATACTAAGTAAACAGCAGCAAAGATTTAATCAGTTGATTAAGAAAATTGAGAATTGCGAGAAGGAGATTGAAAATACAAAAACCTTAGGTTACGAACTCGATGCGTTTTATAAAAAGAACATAATTCCGGTTGAAAAGGACTTTGGAGATGCTTGTTTTGTTTGGGCAAAAGTATTACATGAATTCGCCATACCATTCAAACTTACCGAAAGTCAACGTGATAAACTTGATAGCCACATAATAGAACTATGTAATATTGCTCTTTCGTATATTGAACCCAATGAAGAGCAAAAGGTTTTCTACGATAGTTACAGTTTTATTTCGTATAAGGATAAGATTGAATCAGAAAAACAAGACATTATAGATGAGTTTCACGAATTTATGCGTGATGAAATGAATGTGGATATGAAAGATATACCATTTGACCCTGATGATGCCGAAAAAACACAGGAATATTTAAATAAACTACTGGAGAAATTAGAAAATAAAAAAAATGAAGATCGACATAATTGGCAAAAACAAGAAAATCAGACAAAAACAAAAAAACAAATTGAAAAAGAACAGCAAAAACTGCTTGAAGATGAATTAACTAAAAAATCTCTTCGTTCTGTATATATTTCGTTGGCCAAAATACTTCATCCCGATACTGAAACCGACCAGCAACTCATAGCTGAAAAATCGGAACTTATGAAAAAAGTTACAGTGGCTTATGAACAAAAAGATTTATCAACTTTGTTGAAACTCGAAATGGAGTGGGTACACCAAACAGCTGAAAATCTCCAACTGCTTACTGAGGATAAACTTAAACTTTATAATGGAATTCTTCAAGATCAGCTCAATGATTTACAAAATGAACTTTATGCAATAAAAATGAATCCTGCTTTTTTAAATGTTTCCAGTTTACTAAATTACAATAAAAATTATGCCCTCAGTATATTAAAAGCCAATAAAACAGATATGCTTGGTGAAATTGAGCAAATGAAAATAAATATCGCAGCTTTTAAAAAACAACCTGCGAAAAAAAACACACTAACTAATTATTTGAAAGATGTTGAATTAGAAGAATACGCTGATGATGATGATTTTGGAGAATTTTTAAATAACTTAATGTCCAGATTTTAGAATCATTAATTTCAATGTAAGATATTTATAATGGCAAAAATATTAATTATCGACGACGAACGCAGCATACGTAATACGCTGAAAGATATACTTGAATTCGAAAAACATCAGGTTTTGCTCGCCGAAAACGGAAAAACCGGACTTGATGCGGTGCTAAACGAAGCTTTTGATGTGATATTTTCGGACATAAAAATGCCCGAAATGGATGGTATTGAGTTGCTCACGGCTTTGAAAGAAAAAGAAGTTGAAACCCCTGTGGTAATGATTTCGGGACATGGAAATATCGAAACTGCAGTAGAGTGCATTAAAAAAGGAGCATTCGATTTTATCGAAAAACCCATTGACCTCAATCGTTTGCTGATAACCGTTCGCAATGCGTTGGACAAAAACACTTTAGTAGCCGAAACAAAAATTCTGAAACGCCGAGTTGCCAAACGTCATCTTATGGTTGGAACATCTCCTGGTATCGAAAAAGTACGGATGATGATTGAACGCGTTGCTCCAACTGACGCGCGGGTGCTGATTACAGGAGCAAACGGAACCGGCAAAGAAGTAGTTGCCCGACTGCTTTACGAGCAAAGTAACCGCGTAAATGCACCCTTTGTGGAAGTGAATTGTGCTGCCATTCCTTCTGAACTAATTGAAAGTGAATTGTTCGGACATGAAAAAGGATCGTTTACTTCGGCTATTAAACAACGCATCGGGAAATTTGAACAGGCTGATGGCGGTACCATTTTTTTGGACGAAATAGGCGACATGAGTCTTTCGGCTCAAACAAAAGTACTGCGGGTGTTGCAGGAAAGTGAATTGACCAGAGTAGGAAGTGACAAAAGTATCAAGGTGAATGTTCGGGTATTGACAGCTACAAACAAAGATCTTAAAAAGGAAATTGAAGCCGGAAACTTCCGCGAAGATTTATTTCACCGATTAAATGTGATTCCAATACACGTGCCATCGCTCGATGAACGCAAAGAGGATATTCCATTATTAATCAATCATTTTTGTGAACTGATTTGCTCCGAACAAGGTATTAAGCCTAAATATTTTAACGATGAGGCGGTTAAATATCTGCAGTCGCGTACTTGGACCGGTAATATCCGTGAGCTTCGAAACGTGGTGGAACGCTTGATTATACTTGGAGGGAGTGTAATTACAAAAAACGATGTGGAAATGTTTGCTTAAAAACAGGAAACAAGTTGACAGGGAAACAAGGAAACCAAATGCTGTTGCTAAATCAGGGGTGGCAATTTCGAAACAAGTTGACAGGGAAACAAGGAAACTCGAAAAATGATTTTTTTAATTTGATTTATATGAAGCCAATAAACGAACTGAAAATTGCAATTTGCAGCGACCATGCAGGCTACGAGTTGAAACAAATTGTGATAAAATACTTGCAAGAAAAAAACGTTTCCATGCTGAAAGATTTTGGAGCATATTCTTCGCAAAGCAGCGACTACGCAGATTATGCTCATCCAATGGCATCGGCTGTTGAAAACAACGAATACGATTTCGGAATTTCGATTTGCGGTAGCGGAAACGGAATTAGCATGACTGTGAACAAACATCAGGGAATACGGGCTGCACTTTGCTGGAATCCCGAAATTACCGAACTCGCCCGCAAACATAATAACGCCAATGTATTATCACTTCCTGCACGATTTGTAACTCCCGCAGAAGCACTGCAAATGGTGGATGTGTTTTTTTCAACAGATTTTGAAGGAGGAAGACATCAAGGTCGTATCGACAAAATTCCAAGGTGTTAAGATAGAATCAAGAACCAAGATTAAAGACGACAGACAACAGAAAGAGACATCAAACATCGAACCTCAAAAACAGAACAATAACAACATGCAACGAACAGAAATATCGAAATATGGCGAATTTGGGTTAATAAAACATTTAACCGAAAAATTTAAAACAGAAAATGCCTCAACCATTAAAGGTGTGGGCGATGATGCAGCGGTGCTCGATTATAAAGACAAACAAGTGCTCGTAACGACTGATTTATTGCTCGAAGGCGTACACTTCGATTTAGTGTATGTGCCGCTGAAACATCTCGGTTATAAAGCAGCTGTGGTTAACTTTTCGGATATTTATGCCATGAACGGACAACCTAAACAAATTACCGTTTCGCTCGGCATCTCGAAAAGGTTTTCGGTAGAAGATCTCGAAGAATTCTATGCAGGAATTGAACTCGCCTGCAAAACATACAGCGTTGATTTGGTTGGTGGTGATACTTCTGCTTCATTCACTGGTCTTACTATCAGCATCACTTGTATTGGCGAAGCCGAAAAAGATAAAATAACCTATCGGAATGGAGCAAAACCCAACGATTTGATTTGCGTAAGCGGCAATTTAGGTTCAGCCTATATGGGTTTACAATTGTTGGAGCGCGAAAAAATTGTATTTGCAGCCAATAACGAAGCACAACCCGATTTTGAAGGAAAAGATTACATCCTGCAACGCCAACTCAAGCCCGAGGCACAAAAAGATGTAGTAAAAGCATTGGCCGACAAAGGCATTGTACCTACGGCAATGATGGATATTTCGGATGGGCTGTCTTCCGAATTAATGCATATTTGCACACAAAGTAATGTGGGTTGCAGGGTTTACGAAGACAAAATTCCGATTAATTATCAGGCAGTTGTAATGGCTGAGGAATTGAACATGAGTATTGTAACAGCCGCACTGAATGGTGGTGAAGATTACGAATTGGTTTTCACGGCTTCAATTGAGGATTACGATAAAATAATTACAATGGAAGGAGTAGGAATTGTGGGACACATAACTAAACCCGAACTCGGACTTCATTTGGTAGGGCGCGAAGGTGAAGAAATAGAATTACGCGCACAAGGCTGGAATTCGTTGGAGTGAAAGCCATAATGTGAGATAAAAAAGGTTTCGGAATTCTGAAACCTATTTTTTTAAAAAAACACCATTTTTCAATCAAGTAACCCTTATTTTAATTCGCCATTCTTGCAACGATTTCTCCGTTTTTGCAAAAACTGACCGTTTCATTGATTCTACCGATCCAAAGCCACACGCCATAGCTAAATCATGGTTTGAAAATTCAGGATGCTTAATTATTAATTTTTCAAGCTCGCTGACCCTATGTTGATTAACAAAAGTGCAAAAATTTTGATTGTAATGTTGGTTTATAACACTCGAAATATAGGTTCTGTTAGTTCCTAATTCGGCGGCAACTTCAACAATATTCAACTTACTATCCAAATATATTTTCTTTTCTTCAAACAGTTCAGTTAATGTAACCAGCAAATGACCTTGGTTGGTTTTTGAAAGTGCATTAAATTGAGACTCATCCTTCTCGTTATTATTCCTTTCGAAAGTCGGATTCAATGTTTTCTGCTGATCGCCCAACCATCCTATTATAAATAACATAGAAGAAAAAATAACAGATGCTATGGTAATCCCTGTGATTTCATGTTTGAAGAAATCACGTCCAAGAGTAGCTAAAACTACAGATGCGCATCCAGTTAGTATCATCGAAACATTTAAAATACTAACACGAATTGTTAGGCTGTCTTCAATGTCAGAATAGTATTGTTGTGCTTTGTAACCATGGTTTTTAATTAGTTTATAGTTGGAATAGGTATATACAACGACTTGTAAAACAAAACAAATCCGCATAAGAAAGTGAATTGCGTTAAGATAAAATATTACCGGTGAGTTTAATATGAAATTTTTATTGAAAATCCATTTTTGAAACTCTACCGGGTCGGAAAGAAATGCACCTAAAACGTACAAAACAAACAATAAAGTTGGGAACAATAAATATAACCAATGTTTTTTAATAGAAAATCGGTGATCTACAGTAAGTAAACGAAAATAAATATGATAAACCGGAAAAACTAATAAGGAAGCATATTGGTATAAAGGGTCAATTAAGATGTAAATTTTAGGCAGCGATGCGTAGAAAAAAAAGGTGAGAAATATAAACCACAAAAGCGATGATCATGAATTTGCTTACAACAAACGGGGTGGTGTTTGTAGGCGCGGATTGGTATGCAAAACAATTGCCCAGAAAAGCGTAACATAAACTGGAGTTAAAAGAAATATTGTTTTTAGCATAATTGTACATTTTTGGTAAAGGTAAAGTAAAATAAACATCTTTCAAAATGTTTTTTGTACAAATATTTACGTATTGAGCAATAAAATATACATTTTGAGCATGACCTAAGCGGTATAGTAAGTAGTTTTGCATTGAAAATTTATTACTAAAAATGTTGCATTTGTTTTTTTTGTTTTAAAACAAATACTTTATATAATTTATTTCGTTTTTTTAATTTTTGCAAAGGTAATAAAAGATGTTTTGTAGAGGCGTAATGGAATAAAACAATCATTATTTGGCAAAACAACTTCACATATTTTCTTCATAAATTAACCTTTTGTTGTCTGTTTTTTACCAAAATCGTAAAAGGGTTGTCCTAATTGGGACAACCCTTTTCTCCTTAGCCATTCTATACGCTTATTCCTTTTTATTTTTATTAAGTGGTAAATGCGCTATAAAACGCGAAAGGTTGTCACGCCTGACAACCAATCTTTGTTAACCTTAAATCGAATACTATGAAAAAATCACGGTGCAAAGATAAAATGATTTTTATCGAAATACAAGTGTTTTCTCAAATAATTGCGTTAAATATGTGTTGTATAACATGTTTTTAAAAATATAACATCAATATAACAATTTTATTCAATGCTTTTTGTCTTGTAAAGTTTTCGTCTTGGATCTTGGCACTTGGAATTCATGGGGGCACGCCCCCTTTAGTTTTGGTGTGCATAACTGGAATAATGTCGCCTGTTTTTAACAGATTTAATGGATATGTATCAGCTTTCGGAGTAATCAATTTCTTTTTGTGTCGATTTGTTGTAATGAGGAGAACTGAATCGGCTTGCTTTTTTGTTAATGATCAGTGTCGATGGAATATTTGAAAGTTCGCGGTTTTGTGAGTTTGACAAAATATTCCATGCAGGATAACTTATCAGAAGGAAACTGAATTTAGAAATCAAACTTGAGTTGTTTTTCTGACTTTTGATTATTTTGACCGAATTTGGGAACATATTTTTCAAATCGTCAACCGCTTTACGCATAACATCGCTTGTTTGCATGGTTTTGTTTACATCCATTACAAAAATACTTACACCCGCATTGTTGCGAAGTAAACGACGGGCATACCGTAAAAGAAAATCATCATTTTCGTTATGCAGCAAAATTAGTGTTGTTGTTATTGAGGTAAAGCCGCGGTTAACAAAAACTCCCACACTGCATCGGCTGTTTTCGATAAAGTAACGGGTTTTGTCCTTCAGTAATGCGCCGGGATAGAAAATAGCCTGAGTTTTTGTAATGTGGTTCACAATTCTGTTGAGCCATTGAATACGACCAAATATTGAGCTTTTCTTGAAAAACGGAATACCCGAGAGTGAGATACCCGCTCCAACCAACAGAAAGTCGAAGCTATTATAGTTTACAGTTCTAACAATACATTGCTCTATGTTGTCGGTTATTTTATATGCCGTTTCGATGGGGATGCGCATAAAAGCAGCTTCGTTCGTAACACCGAGAAAACTTTGTTCGGCGTATTCATCACCATAAATCGGATTAGTATCGGTGGCAGGGGTTATGTGCAAAACTGTTACCGATAAAAGGTTTTTTGCGCCATCCAATACCGTTTTCGCAACTTGCAGAAAGTTTTTTCCATTGTTGGGATTTCCTACTGCTATTAAAACTTTAAAAACACCCTCTGCTTGTTGCCGTTTGTATTCCAGGTCAGTCTTTGTTTCAGGAAATATTTTATTGATCAGTGCCAGGGCTGGTGTAGTCATAAAGGTAGTTACCAAAGCCATAATCACCATCATTGCGAAAATTTCGGGACTAAATACGCCTAATTCATACCCGATATTAATAACCACCAATTCCATTAAACCTCTTGTGTTCATAAGAGCACCTATGGACAGACTCTCTTTCCAGTTTTGCCCGATTGCTTTTGCTGTAAGCGCACTGCCGACAAATTTGCCAATTATTGCAACTACTATAATCAACCCGGTAATTTTCCAAAGGTTAAGGTCGTTCAGCAAATTAATTTCTGTTCGAAGTCCGGTATATACAAAAAATAACGGTAGAAGTACTATGGTTGATAAATCTTCAATTTTATCAATAAATATTTTTCGGAATGAAATATTCGCAGGCATAATTACTCCTGCCATAAATGCACCGAAAAGTGCATGAATACCTATCACTTCGGTCAAAAAAGAGGAGAGTAATAATACAAAAAAGAATACTGCTAATACAGATTTACTAAGATTTTCTTTTGAATTATATAAATCACTAATTTTTTTTAAAAAGGGTTTTACCATTTTTAACATCAGAACGATATAAGCTAATGCAAAAATGATGGTGTAAATTGAGCTTACAAATGAACCGGCTTTTACAATGGCTATGACCGATGCTAATATACACCAGGCAGTAATATCATCGGCTGCCGCACAAGTAATGACAATTGTCCCTAATTTGGTTTTGTTTAATCCCCGTTCCTGAACAATTCGTGCCAACACCGGAAATGCAGTTATACTCATCGAAATCCCCATAAATAAGCCAAAAGAGGAAAACTTAACTCCTTCGGGAGAAAACGAGCCGTAAATATAATATGCTAGACCCATGCCTAACGCAAAAGGAAAAATTATACTTGCATGGCTGATAACTATGGCATCATGTGCTTTGCTTTTTAAGACTGTCAAATCTAATTCCATCCCTACAATAAACATAAACAATATTAATCCTATCTGGCTTAGTATTTTTAAGTTTTCGAATGAGTGAACAGGAAAAATGGATGTGTATAATTCGGGAAATAAAGCTCCAAGCAGCGAAGGTCCTAAAAGAATTCCGGCGATGATCTCACCAATTACCATAGGCTGTCCGATTTTCTTAAATAATAAGCCGAACAACCTGGCAACAAAAATAATTAATACAATTTGCGAAAGTGTTAGTGCAAGTGGGTGTTTTAAATTTTCGAGGAATGTTTCTATAAAAATCTGCCATTGATTGCCTGTAGAGTGATGATTGAAAAGAATATTTTTGCCAAATTCTAATTTTGAACCTTGCACCACAATGAAATACATTAACAATGTAAAACTACCAATGATAGAAACGTATAGTAATGTATTTTTAATGTGTTTCATGATTTAGTTAATATAGTCGATGCAGGAGGTATTTTTATGTGATTATAAATGAATTTTTATTTATAAATATCAATTTACTGCACGTTTCATGCTTTTTTTTCACTTGAACAAAGGCAAATATAATTTTGTTCAAATATAATTTTTTTTGATCTAACTTTCTTTTTATTATGCAAATTTAGTAAAAACTTACATGACATAAAGTATGAATACGAAACTAACTGTTCAATAATTATCTGCATGATACGTTTTTGATTGTTTTAAGGGTTAAAGTGCATTGTTTTTCATAAAAAACAAGAAAAACAAGAAAAATTAAATTAAAATAAACATTTTATTAAAATAATTTGTTGTTTAATAAAAATCTTTATATTTTTATCGTCCCATAATACGCTGAATAAAAGTTTAATTTTAAAAAAACACCGAACATTAAAACAATAAACCACACGTAATTAATTATCTCATTAAACTTGATTGAATAAAAATTTAACTCGGAAAATATATCGTAATTAAAGTACTAAAAGGTTAACTGAAAAACAACCAATCTTCACTAATTAAACAACTTAAAACATATTTTATCATGAAAACCAGAATTTTTATCAGTTGTCTTTTTTTAATTTTCGCATTGAATGCATCGGGGCAAGGAGATGAGGTGTACTCCAATTCTCCGAAAACTAAATCATCGAATGAGTCTTTTTTTAAATACGGATTGAAATTTGGATATGACATGCAGCCAATAACCATAAATCCGCAGGAAATGTTGGAACAATTGAATAACGGATTTCAGGCAGGTGTTTATTTTCAATTAGGTAGAACAATTTATTTGCAGCCCGAAATTTACTATGCTTCTTACAGAAACCTGACAAGCAGCATTTCAGATGAAAAAATTCAGAGTGTTCGCGCTCCGATTATGCTCGGTGTAAGGTTTCTTAATCTTGGATTGGTTAGTACGCATTTAATGGCCGGACCGGTGTTTACTGCTCCAATGTCCGAATTATCAGGTGGTTTCAGCATGGATAAATTCACTTATAACTGGCAGGTTGGAGCGGGAGTTGTTGTTTTAGGATTTATTACTGCCGATGTAAGATATACATTGATAAATGGTGTTGAATTATCAGACCAATTCTCCTATTTCAATATCGATTCAAGTCCGCTCAACATTACTGTGGGTATAAAACTTTAATAATTTTAAAAAATAAGGGATTATTCAGGCGTGA
>JAURYY010000212.1 GCA_030653695.1 Paludibacter sp.
AAAGTTCTACTACGAGCGAGTATTGGGCGGTAAACGCAAAATTTATTTGATTGAACGACCTCGAAAAGAAAACATTTTACCCGAGGTTCTGAGTGAAAAAGAAGTGGCAGCTATACTCAAGACCATAACAAATTTGAAGCATAAAGCACTGATAATGACTATTTATTCGGGAGGTTTGCGCATAAGTGAATTGATCAATTTAAGGGTAAAAGACATCGATAGTGACCGTATGCAAATCCGAATTCAACAATCTAAGGGAAAAAAGATCGCTATACTTTGTTAAGTAAAAAAACTTTATTAATTTTACGCCAATATTTTAAGGAATATAAACCAAAGGAGTGGTTGTTTGAAGGCGAAGGTGGCGGACAGTATGCTGATAGTAGTATTCAGAATATTTTAAAAACTGCCGTACAAAAAGCAGGTATAAAAAAAGAATTACTGTACATACATTGCGTCACAGTTTTGCTACACATTTGCTTGAGAATGGAACAGATATACGTTACATACAAAGTTTATTAGGTCATTCGAGTAGTAAAACAACTGCCCCGATAGACTTCGGCGAGAGCGTTCGACTGAGCTCACGCCGAAGTCTCAGTCGAACGCTATCGGGGTATACACACATTACCACAAAAGGTTTTGATCAGATAAAAAATCCCTTGGATAAATTGGATTTATAAAGGAAATAAATAATTAACATTTTGGATATGCGCCATAAACAGAAATGCCAGAATATATATAACAAGCTGAATTACAGTGAATACAGCATACTTATAAGGCAAATATATGCGCCATGCTATGGCGTATATACAAATTGAATGGCGTATACATAGATGTTACCAAACATGCATAGAAAAAAAGAGAAATGAGCATTCCAGTGTATTTAACACAACTTTTGACATAGACAATTCCTAACAAGGAGTAAGAAATTCAGAAAGACAAAAGGAAATTCAAAATTGAACTTCCTTTTTTTTACTAAAAGACTGAAAATTCAAAACCTCATTAATAACGAAAATTTTAATAACTTTGGACTTTTATTTTGACAAATACAAAAAGACTCAAACTGACATCACAAACCATGCGCGGATTCTCATTTTCACTAAAACGATTCCTCGGAATCACACAAGTAAAGCAACAAATTGCACGGGAAACTGGAATTCCTACCACTAAGAGTGGACTGGAACGAAAGATAGGAAAAGCAGTGATAAAGGCGATTTTTGGAAAGAAATAACAGAACAATTTATCTATGAAATGTACAAATTGCCAAGGAGAATGGACACCACCAGCCAACCAATCGTTGGGGAAATGCCCATTTTGCCAAGCCGACATATTACAAATGCTCAACGAGCAAGCCGAAGTGCTGAGCACGGAAGTAATACTTGCCAATATGCTGCAAGCCTATGGCACTGACTTGCTCCAAAACCAACAAAGATTGGCAGCCATGATTTCCGACCTGTTTGCTCACGACCACAAAACCAAACGACTGCTTTTACTATCTGTACGAGAAAACATACCAACACAAATCACAGCACTTGCTGATACTGTTAACAGAAGCACACATATACACGCCATACAGCACCGATTGGCTGAAGATGCATTCCTGAAAGAGAACATAGCGGATCAGATTATTAATATCTGGACTTGTTCGCTGGGATGGAATAATGAAGAAGCGGAGGAGAAGTCTGAAATTGTTTGGAATCAAGGATATTGTGGTTTTATGGATTCAAAAGGGAAAATGATAACACCATACAAGTACGATTATGCTGAATTATTTATTGATGGGTTGGCAAAAATAAGATTAAATGGGAAATGGGGTTATATAAATAAAAATGGAGATATAAAAATAACATTGTTATATGATTATATTTTTAGTTTCGATGATGAATTAGCTGCAGTAAAATTAAATGACAAATGGGGATTTATAGACAAATATGGGTCTTTAATAATTCCATTAATGTATGATAATGCTAAAAATTTCAGTGATGGATTAGCAGGAGTTAAACGAAATGACAAATGGGGTTTTATTAATAAAAATGGAGCAGTGATTATTCCACTAATATATGAAAATCCATATTCTATTAGTTTCAGCGAGGGATTAGCAGGTGTAAAATTAAATGACAGATGGGGCTTTATAGACAGTAACGGTTCTGTGATTATTGATTTTAAATATGAGAATCCATATTTTATTAGTTTCAGCGAGGGATTAGTTGCAGTAAAATTAAATGATAAATGGGGATTTGTTGATAAAAATGAAAAAGTTATTATTCCACTCATATACGATGAAGCGTATAATTTCAGTGGAGGTATAGCCTCTGTGAAAATGGATAGTAAATGGGGATTTATCGATAGTAAAGGTTCAGTGATTATACCATTAATATATGAAAATCCTATTTTCTTTAAAGACAGTTTAGCTTCGGTAAAATTAAAAGGGAAATGGGGCTTTATCGACAGAAAAGGGTCAGTTATTATTCCACTAATATATGAAAATACATATTCTATTAGTTTTATTGACGGTTTAGCTTCGGTAAAATCAAATGGCAAATGGGGGTTTATCGACAAAAATGGGTCAGTGATAATACCACTAATATATGAAAATCCATATTCAATTAATTTCAGCGAGGGATTAGCAGGTGTAAAATTAAATGATAAGTGGGGTTTTATTGACAAAAATGAAAAAGTTATTATTCCATTTATTTACGATGATGCTAGCAATTTCAGTGGAGGAATTGCTTCAGTAAAGTTAAATGGCAAATGGGGGTTTATCGACAAAATTGGAAATACAATTATCTCATTTATTTACGAAAAAGCTGGCAGTTTCAACGCCGGAATAGCAGGAGCAAAATTAAATGACAAATGGGGTTTTATAAACAGAAAAGGTTCTGTGATTATTGATTTTAAATATGAAAATCCAAATTCAATTAATTTTTTAGACGGATTAGCTGTCGTTAAATTAAATGAAAAATGGGGTTTTATAGACAAAAACGAAAATGCTATTATTCCATTTATTTACGATGAAGCAAACATGTTCAGTAATGGAAAATCTTCAGTAAAGCTAAATGGAAAATGGGGGTTTATCGACAAAAATGGGTCAGTGCTAATACCACTAATATATGAAAATCCATATTCAATTAATTTCAGCGAGGGATTAGCAGGTGTAAAATTGAATGATAAGTGGGGGTTTATTGACAAAAATGAAAAAGTTATTATTCCATTTATTTACGATGATGCAAGCAATTTCGGTAGCGGATTAGCTGCAGTAAAATTAAATGATAAATGGGGGTTTATCGACAAAAATGGAAATACAATTATCCCTTTTATTTACGAAAAAGCTGGCAGTTTCAACGATGGAATAGCAGAAGTAAAATTAAATAACAAATGGGGTTCTATAAACAGAAAAGGTTCTGTGATTATTGATTTTAAATATGAAAATCCAAATTCAATTAATTTTTTAGACGGATTAGCTGTCGTTAAATTAAATGACAAATGGGGTTTTATTGACAAACTGAGAAATGAAGTTATTCCACTGATATATGAAAATCCAAATCCAATTAATTTTAACAACGGATTAGCAACAGTGAAATTGAACAGCAAATGGGGTTTTATTGATATACAAGGAAATGAAGTTATCCCTATTCTATATGACTATGCCATGTCATTTAGCGAAGGATTAGCAACAGTGAAATTGAATGGCAAATGGGGTTTTATTGATAAAGAAGGAAACGAAGTTATCCCAATTCAATATGACCATGCCATGTCATTTAGCGAAGGATTAGCAATAGTCAGATTAATCTTCAAATGGGGTGGCGTCAAATATGGTTTTATTGATAAGAAAGGAAATGAAGTAATCCCAATTGAATATGACTATGCTTCTTCATTTAGTGAAGGATTAGCAAGTATAGTATATAACCGAAAATATGGTTTTATTAACAAGACAGGGATTCAAGTTATACAATTTCAATATGACTATGCTTCTTCATTTAGCAAAGGATTAGCTAGGGTAACATTAAACGGCAAAGAATTCTATATCGACAAGCAAGGTAATTGGGTCAAAGATTATAAAGTAGAATAAAATGAAAGAATTCAAACAAAACGACAAAATTGAACTAAAAGTTGGTGGCACTATCACCGTAAAGCGAAAGTTGGGCGAAGGTGGTCAAGGAATTGTTTATTTGGTAGAAATGAACGGCAAGCAATATGCATTGAAATGGTACACACACGATTGTACAAAAGAGTTTTACGATAATCTGGACAACAATATCAAGAACGGTGCGCCAACCGATTCGTTTCTTTGGCCTCAATTCCTGACCGTGTGGAAAGAGAAACGTTTTGGCTATATAATGGCTTTGCGCCCTGACGAGTACAAAGATTTCTCACATTTTCTGTTGGCAAAAGTTCGTTTTGCAAGTCTTTCGGCTATGATTAATGCAGCGTTACAAATTAGCAATGCATTCAGGGAATTGCACCGCAAAGGCTACAGTTATCAGGATTTGAACGATGGCAATTTCTTCATTCACCCCACTTCTGGCGAAGTTTTGATATGCGATAACGACAACGTAGCACCTTACGGCAAGAACTTAGGCATTGCAGGTAAATGTCGCTACATGGCACCGGAAGTGGTATTACACAAAAACTTACCCAATGCCGATTCCGACCGTTTCTCGTTGGGCATATTGCTATTTATGTTGCTGTTCAACAATCATCCCTTAGAAGGCAAACTCATTGCAGGTGTGCCTTGTATGACTGACCAAATGGAACGCCGTTTTTACGGTAGTTCACCTGTATTTATTTTCGACCCAAAGGATGACAGCAACCGTCCTGTAATGGGCGTTCACACCAATGCCATTCGTCGTTGGCCTATTTTTCCACAATTTATCAAAGATGCTTTTATTCATATTTTTGGTGCAGAAGGTATTCACGAACCCAACAAACGGAATCCAGAAAACGAATGGCGCAAACTTTTTGTGAGACTACGTGATGAAACGGTAAAATGTAGCTGTGGGGGCGAGACCTTTATAAACATCGATGCTCCAGAATCGACCTGTATAAACTGTGGCAAGAAACTAGGCAAACCACTGACATTAAATGTGGGGCGTAATCGAATTGTAATGTTTCCAAGTAAGATGACTTATAAATATCACACCAAATCGGGCAGTGAAGATTTCTCAACCATAACGGGCGAAGTAATCCAAAACAAGAATAATCCTGCTCTTTGGGGATTACGAAATTTAAGTGCTGATAGTTGGATGTGTACCATGCCAGACGGCACTCAAAAAAACATATTAAACAATGAAGTTGTACCTATATTTAAAGGTATTAGCCTAGTGTTTGCTGGTGGCATGAAAGGTGAAATAGTAGAATAGTTTCAATAAATTGTAATTTTATAAATATTTAAAAACAAAACATTATGGGTTTATTAGATGCAGTATCGATACCACGTCGTACGATGGTATTATTTTTCTTAGTGGACACTTCGGGCAGTATGAACGGTGACAAAATTGGAGCTGTAAACGAAGCTATTCGTGAAGTTATTCCCGAAATCAAAGACATATCGTCAGAAAATGCCGATGCGTTGATAAAAATTGCAGTACTCGATTTTTCTTCTGGTGCACGCTGGTTGTACGACACGCCTGCAGAAGCTGACCAATTTGTATGGAATAACCTTGAAGCAGGTGGTTTGACCGATATGGGTGTCGCTTTTAATATGCTAAACGAAAAACTGTCGCGCACCCAGTTTATGGCTGATGCGGTAGGTTCTTATGCACCAGCTATTTTCATGATGTCCGATGGTGAACCAACCGACGAATACAAAAAAGGGTTGGAAGAATTGCGCAAAAATAAATGGTTCAAAGTGGCTATTAAAGTGGCTGTTGCTATTGGCGAAGGTGCAAATACAGAAATTCTGAAAGAATTTACTGGCAACGAAGAATGTGTTTTGACAGTACGTACACCCGAAGCTTTGAAAAAAATGATTCGTTTTGCCAGTGTTACCGCTTCTCAAATTGGAAGTAAAAGTTCTGGAGTAGGTATGGGTGATGCAACTGATGCAGATTCAAATCAAAAAGCAGCTGACTTTGCAGGACAAATAAAAACTTTCCAACAAGATAATACTGACACAACGAATGTTCAAGACGGTTGGTAATCTATTTAAATAACACACTATGGGAGAATTTAAAGCTTTCGATGTGCGCAGCATTGGAGCAAGTCATTTGAAATCGGGCAAACCATGTCAAGATTATTCGTTCAGTTCTAATGGCGAAAAATTTGCTGTGGCTATTGTTTGCGATGGCCATGGTGGCGATAAATACGTCCGCAGTGAAATAGGGTCAAAACTTGCAACCGATATTTGCAGTGAAGCTATCAAATCGTTATTTGGCAAACGCATTGACAACCAAACTGCAATGGCAAAATTTCAGCCGAATGCAGAAGCCACTTTGCAGCAGTTAGCCTCTTTTATTATTTTCAAATGGCGAGAAGCAGTTGAAAGTGATTTTACAGGTCATCCTTTTACATTTGCAGAATTCGAACATTTATCTGATAAAGACAAAGCTTCTCTCAGTAAACCAGATGGCTGGGTTTCAGCTTATGGCACAACACTGATTGCAGCAGTGCGAACCTCTGAATTTTGGTTTGGTCTGCACATAGGCGATGGCAAGTGCGTGGTAATTTCCGATTCGGACGACTACCTGCAACCCATACCGTGGGACGATAAATGTTTTCTGAACGCCACCACTTCGCTCTGCGACGAGAAAGCACTGGAGCGATTCCGTGTTTTATTTAGCACCGAAAATCTACCCAAAGCAATTTTTGTTGCTTCGGATGGTGTGGACGATACCTTTGGAACGGATGAAGCCTTGCATGGTTTTTACAAATC
This sequence comes from Paludibacter sp., assembly GCA_030653695.1. Taxonomy (GTDB): domain Bacteria; phylum Bacteroidota; class Bacteroidia; order Bacteroidales; family Paludibacteraceae; genus Paludibacter. Next base: position 6,869 of record JAURYY010000212.1, read on the forward strand.
TGTGTTGCAACTATTCGCAGAAAAAGCCTTTGACGAAGCCAAAGCGGAATTGCAAACATTCCTACCCGGACTTTCAGCAAAAGGTAGTCAGGACGATATTTCGATAGCGGGGATAATAAATTCAAAAGAGTTGAAAACTTTCAAATGAAATTAGTTACCGAAACCCTAAAAACACTCATTGCTACTCATGGCAAAGAAATAGTTAATCAGCCACAACGCTTAAAAGCAATGTTAGCAGATTTACTACCACACGAAAAGCGAATGCGTTATTTGGTGGATTTATCCTTGCAAGCTGATATACCAAAGAAAATAATGGCAATACAAAATGAAAATTTTTCATTGTGGGATACAAAAATCAATTCCTTGAAGCTTTATTTTAAAGAGGAGTATTTTCTTGAAGATAAGCCAATAAAATTATTATTTGATTGCTGGGTAGAAGTTATTTTGTTTGTTGACGCATTATTCTTATCGCATAATCGCCACGAATTTAAAGAAGAATATGTTGATGAATATGGTGTTAAATACAATGCCGCTAAGACTAAATTAATTAAACTTTCTGATAATCTTATTGAGTATTCTGTTTTAGATTCTGTAGAAGAGATTGGATCATATGCATTTGCTGAATGTCATAATTTAAAAAGTGTTATTCTTCCAAATAGCCTTAAGTCAATTGAGGATAGAAGTTTCAGAAACTGCATAAACTTAGTAGCTATAACAATTCCATATAATGTAGAAATAATTAATAGATTCGCGTTTGAAAATTGTTCCAATTTAGAAAACGTAATAATTGAAAACTCAAAAACCGAATACGATTTTTTATCATTCTATAAGTGCGATAAATTATTTAAAATTCAATGTTTAGATTGTGTAAAATCAAAAAATCAAGGGATAGAAGTTTTTGTTAAAAAACCTCGCTCTTTGATTGTAACTAAATCTGTTGTATTTAATCCCCAAGATTTACATGACATTCCTTTTTCAGAATTCAGAATTATTCGAGTTTTTTGTAGGTTATATGATGACGCTGGTAGATACAGAAGAAAAGAAGTAAGCTATAAGAATATTCACAATGGACCAATAAGAGTATATTTTGTTTTAGATATAAACGATACACATTATAAAGATAAAGATGAGCACTTGTATATTGAAGCAAGTATTCTTTTCAACTCTGACACCTTTTATTATTATATTTTAAAAACTGAGCCAAGATTTCATTTAATAGATGGTGCATGTATAAAAATATTTGATGGTAAACTTGACTTTTGTATTAGTTGATTTTTATTAAATCTAGTTTGAAAAAGTTTCAGTAACTATGAAAAAATATATCTCAAGCATATTGTCGATGTAGTTGACAAGGTAACTCGAAATGATGACATTTTTTTTCCATGTCCAACACAAGAATTAATTGATTTTATAGATGATAATTTCATTACAAAGCATGAAAAGCAGTTTAACAGTAGCTGAAATAATAATCTAATCTTAGAAAATAATTTTTTATTAATTTTGGAATATATGCATAAGTCAATTTCTATATTATTAGGTGCTGGTTTTTCTGCTCCAGCAGGTTATCCAATTGGAAAAGTTCTAAATGAAAAATTACTAAATATTACTAATGACTTAATAAGTTTTAGCCCTGATGGTACTCTTGTATTCTCAGTCAATGGTACAAAACCTGATTTTGGATATAATACAATGTACGACATTAATTTTGAATATTGCATTGAATTAATTAAGCATTATAATGACAAAATACAGAGTTTCGACTATGAAGAATTTTACGACTATATTGTAAATGATGTAAGAAATGATCAAGAGGCTAAAAAACTTGCAATTCCATATTCTCCGGACTCAGATTTCAATCAATTAGTTGACGGATTAGTAACTATTTATAATCAATTGGTTTCATATTTACTTCGTGATAAAAAGGGTAATACTTGGTATGACAATCAAACATATTATATCGGTAATTCTTATTCTGGATATACTGGCTTTCTAAGATATTTAAAGTCATTAGATATTGACACAATAATTAATATTCATACATTAAATCATGATTTGTTTTTTGAATCATTAAATAATACAGTTTTCTTAAATGGTGAGTTATGTGATGGGTTTGAAGAATTGGGTTCACCTTATTATGGTGAAATTGAAAAGGATGGCCACTGTTATCTTTGTAGGTTGAAAAGGTACGTTGGTAATTACAACACCAAATTTAGACTTTACAAATTACATGGAAGTTTAGATTATAGAGTTTTTTCTAATTTAGATGAAGGTGTTATCATTCCTGAAAACTATATTAAAACTCGATATGGTATTGGGTCTATGAATTTATACAAAGAAAAAATGAATAAGGATGGAAAACTTGAATATGAAAACTGTTGGATAAATTATCACGCAGATTTTTTGACAGGTACAACTTCAAAGATTGAACGATATGAAGATAATTTGTTTTATGGTAAATTATTTGAAAAATTCAAAGTGAATCTAATCTCTTCAGATATACTTATTATTGTTGGTTATGGTGCAAAAGATGAAGAAATAAATAAGATGATTATTGAATGCTTTAAATATAAGGGATTACAGGATTTAGTATGATAACATGTCTAATCGACCAAGAAAGAACATCAAAGAAGTTCTGTATCCAATGAAGTTTTTAAATCCTCTTGCGGTAGATTTGACGATTTGAATTTTAGCATTTATACTTTCTGCCCTA